>JADLHG010000042.1:0-300000 GCA_020848905.1 Deltaproteobacteria bacterium | reverse complement strand
CTGAGCCGTGCGTAGCCCGTTCCTGCAGGCAGCCTGCGTCGTGGGAGCCCTGGTGGCCGGCCACGGCTGCGCGCGCAGGGAATCGGTCGAGCCGGCGCGGAAAGCTCCTTCGGCCGAGGGGTTGCGGGCCCCTCCCGAGCCCGTCGAGGTGGAGCCCGAGGACGGGCGGCTGCTCTTCGCGCTCTATCACGCGCAGTGGGTGCTCGGGGATCTGGACGGCGTGGAACGCGGCCTGAGGGCGCTCCTCGGGCGTGGCGACCTGGCCGCCGCCACGCGGGCCCGCGCCGCGCTGCGGCTGACCGAGATCGCCGACGTGCGAGGCGACCGACGGGAGGCGCTCTCGTTCGTCGAGCGCGCGAAGTTCTTCGCGGGGCCGGCGACGGGGCTCGCGGCCGAGGCGGACGACTGGCGGGCGCGGATCCTCACCGCGGCGCCGCTGGCCGACGTGCGAGGACCTGCCCCCGGCGCGGTGGCGCTCAAGAACGAGTCCTTCGCGGTGGTGGCCGCCTTTCGACGGGCCGAGAAGCTGCTCTCCGCGTTTCATCGCGTGGTGGTGGCGCCGTCGCTGGAGACGATCGATCAGGTGCTGCGCGGCAAGCGACGGGCCCTCGCCGCGGCGGTGAAGGCCTATCAGGAGGTGGTGCAGCAGGGGGGCGCCGCCGCCCGTGGCGCTGCGCTCTTCCGGATGGCGGCCATGTACCACCATCTCGCCGAGGCGTTGGCCTTCGAGCGTCCTCCCGAGATGCTTCCCTCGGTGGCGCGCAGTCTCACGCGACGCCTGAGGGCGGAGAGCGCGACCTACCTGCACAAGGCCTTCGCGCTCTATCGCAGCGCGGCCGAGGTGGGCTCCGGCGCGGGAGCGGGGCCCTGGCGGCGGCTCGCGGGGCAAGAAGCGGCGACGCTGGCGCTGGTGCTGAAGCGTCCCGAGCGGGGCCGCCCCGCCCATCGAGGGGAGTGACGGTCCGTGTCGTGGCTGCGCGCGCTGGCCCGCCGAGTGGTCGGGGAGCTGCTGCTCCTCGCGTTCGGGCTCTTTCGCCTGACCTGGCGGGTGCGCGTCGTCGGCCAGGTGCCCGAGGGACCCGCGGTCTACGCCTTCTGGCACGGAGACCTGCTCTGCCTCGCGGCGGCTTCCCCTCCCACGCGCGCTGCCGTGCTGGTCAGTCGCAGCCCCGACGGGGAGCTCGGCGGATTGCTCGCGCGCCATCTCGGGTGCGACGCTGTCCGCGGCAGCACCTCGCGCGGGGCGTGGAGGTCCGCGCTGGGGCTCCGGCGCCGCCTTCGGGCGGGGCAGGCCGTGGCGCTGGCCCTGGATGGGCCGCGCGGGCCCCGGCATCGAGACGGCTCATCCGCCACGCGACTTGCGCGCGCGGCGGGGGTGCCCCTGGTCCCCGTCGCGGCGAGGGCCAGCCGGGCGTGGCAGCTGCGATCCTGGGACCGGCTGTGCATCCCGCGCCCGTTCGCGACGGTGGTCGTCGCGTGGGGAGCGCCGGCGGCGGAGTGCGAGGCGGCGGGCGCGCTCGCCGCGCTCTGGGAGCGCACGCGGCGCGAGACGAGGGTGTGACGTGATCCACGGAGCAGAGAAGGGCGCTTCGGGCGCCTTCGACGTTGACCTTCGCCTCGAGGGGACCTTGGTCGTCCCGGGGGGGCGCCTGCCGCGAGGCGTGGTCCTCGTGCGGCAGGGACGTGTGAGTTACTTCGGAGCGGCGGAGGGCGCGCCGGCGGGGAGGGCGGCCCGCACCGAGTCGTGCGCGCGGGGCGTGATCACGGCGGGGCTCGTGGACCTCCACGTGCACGGCGCCGCCGGGGCCGACGCGAGCGACGGCACCCTGGAGTCCTTGCAGACCCTCTGCGTGGCGCACGCCGCGGCGGGGACGACGGGCCTCTGCCCGACGGTGTTGACCAGCGCGCCGGAGGTCACGCTGCGGGCGCTTGCGGCGATCCGCGCTGCGGCGGAGCGCGGGCCGCTGGGGGCGCGTGTGCTCGGCGCGCATCTCGAGGGGCCGTTTCTCAACCCGGCGAAGGCGGGGGCGCAGCCCGAGGAGCACCTGCGTCTGCCCGATCGCGCGCTGCTGCGCGAGTTCCTTGCTGCCGCCGAGGGGACGCTGAAGCTCGTGACCCTGGCCCCCGAGCTCCCCGGGGCGCTCGAGCTGGTAGCCGAGCTGCGTAGCGCGGGGGTGACCGTCGCGATGGGGCACTCGACGGCGAGCTACGCCGAGGCGCTTCAGGCCATCGGCGCGGGCTGCTCGGTGGCCACGCACGTCTTCAACGCCATGCCCGCGCTGCACCACCGGGAGCCGGGACTCGCGGGCGCGGCGCTCCTCGACGAGCGCGTGGTGTGCGAGGTGATCGCCGACGGGGAGCACCTGCACCCGGCGACGGTGACGCTCGTCCACCGCCTGAAGGGGGCGCGGGGCGTGTGCCTCGTGAGCGATTGCCTCGCGGCCTGGCGGGCGCCGCCCGGTGGATTCCGCCTCGGGGAGCGCGCGGTGAGCGTGGGTCGGGGCGTCGCACGGCTGGCCGACGGTACCTTGGCCGGAGCTGCGTCGCCGCTGGCCCTGGGGCTCTCCCGCTACGCCGCGTGGACCGGCGGCGGGGACGCGGCCGCGCTCGAGGCGGCGGTGAGCGTGCCCGCGCGTCTCGTCGGCGCGGAGACCTCCGCCACGCCCTCTGTCGGGAGCTGGGCCGATCTCGTGCACTGGGGAGAGGGCGGCGAGGCGCTCGCCGTCTGGATCGGCGGCGTGCGATGCGAGGACCCGGGGGGGCCCAGGCCGTGATTGCTTCGCGCGGGGCGCAGCCCGTATGCTCGCAGAGCTCTGCTTTCGAGGTGACAACGATGCGCAGGTCGGTGAGCCCAGCAATCCTCGTCGCACTTCTCTCGACCGCGTGCGCGCGCACGGGCGAGGGGCCCGCGCCCACGCCGTCCCCGCCCCGCGCCGCCACGCCCGTGGCCGCTCCCCCGCCGGAGCGCGCCCCCGACGCGCCCGAGGAGCTGAAGATCGCGGCCCTGCGGCCCGGAGCGACGGGGCTGGCCCGCGTGCGGGGAAGCGTGGCCACCGTGGTGGGGATGCGGCTCGTGCCCCCCAAGGTCGTCTTCCGTCTCGCCGACGGGTCGGGGTCGGTGCTGGTGGTGATCAACGAGCAGCTGCAGCTCTCCGAGGGGACCAAGCTGGAGCTGGTCGGCAAGTACCGGGAGATGGACTCGCCGATGCACAGCGATCCTACGCCCGCGCCGAAGGAGATGGTGTTCGAGGTGGAGCGCTACCTGCAACTCTCGGATTGACCGCCGCCGCGTCGCCTCGCCGCCGGGCCCTGACTAACGATACAGCTCGACGTTGAGGATCACCGTGCTCCCCTCGGAGACGCGGATCGTCTTGCGCTGGGCGCGATAGCCCTTCGCCGAGACCACGAGCCGGTACTCCCCGGGCTTGAGCGAGACGGTGAAGTTCCCGTCCCGGTCCACGGGGATCGTGCGATCCAGCTCCGGAATCAGGATCGTCGCGTCGGGCAGGTCCTTGCCCCCCACGGCCTTGAGCGTGCCGCGCAGGGTGCCCGGAGTGACCCGGTCGCGCGGTGAGAGCTTGAGCTCCACCTGCGCCTCGCCGCCGGATCGGATCTGAACCTCCGCGCGCGCCCGCTCGTAGCCCTCCGCCGTGGCCACGACCGCGTGCGGCCCCGGGGAGAGCGGGTAGGTGCGGAAGCTCCCGTCCGCGGCGTCCACGGCCAGTCCCGAGGCCTTCGTCCCCTCGAGCTCGACCCGTCCGTGGGCGATCGGCTGCCCGGTGCGCGCGTCCAGCACCCGCCCGAGCGCCACCCCCGGGGCGAGCGCCGCGGTGCGGGTCCCTCCGTCGTCGGGGTCGCGCTGCTTGACGATCCGCACCTCGGGCTTGGCGAACGGATCGAAGCGGTAGCTCAGGCGGAAGAGCAGGTTCCAGCGCGGGATCACGAAGGCGTACTTTCCCGGTTCGAGGGTCGGCGGCGCGCCGGACCCGACGCCGGTCAGTCCGATGTCCACCGCGGCGAGGAACTCGAGTCCCCGCGTACGCGCCGGCCAGACTTTCGCGCCCAGCGAAAGGACTCCGGGGCTCTGCCCGAAGCCCGGCGCCCCGCCGCCGACGAAGGGCTCAAGGGAGAGCTCCACGAAGGGTCCCAGGAAGGGGCTGTTGTACTCCACGCCGAAGCGGGTCACCACGCGATGAAAGGAGCTGAGCTGCCCGGCGAAGCGCTGCGCCGGCGTGAGCTGCTGCGCGTTGTCGAAGAGGTTCTTCGACCCGTCCAGCTGGAAACCAACGTTGAGGTGCACGCCGAGCGGGACCCTGGGGCTCAGCGTCCAGCTCCCGAGCGCGGCGACGAGCAGGTTGGTCGCCGCCCCGGCGGGCTTGAAGAAGCCCGCGCCGGAGGGAAAGCGCAGGTCGAACAGCCCGCCCAGCGCGAAGCCTCCGCCAATCGCGTAGCCCCCCTTGATCGCGAGCTCCGGATCTCCGACGGCTACCTGCAGCTCGTCGGTGGAGCCGAGCGAGCTGCTATCCGAAATCACGTGGACGAGGAAGGCGGCCTCGAGGAAGCTGAAGGGGGCGAAGCTCACGCTGTAGGTGTTCGCCAATCGCGCGTGGGTCTGCCCCTGGGCCAGGAAGTTCCCGCTGCGGAAATACTGCAGCTCGGCCCCCACGCCGAAGAAACCCTTCGGCTGACCGCTGGCCGCCGAGGTGCGCAGAAGCCCACGCAGACCGGTCAGGTTTCCTCCAGACGGCACCTCGGCTCGGCTCGGCCGAGAGCCCAGGGCGAGCGGCCAAAGGAGCAGGAACAGGCCAAAGGTGCGGACGGGAACGCGCATGGGTCCTCGTTCGTTCGACGCTGCGGTCGGGCGCCTCGATGCCCGGCCCAGCTCCCGATGTTGCTAACACGTGCCCCCGATTGTAAACTTACCAGCGGATAATCCTCAAGATTTTCGACGCTCCCTCACGATGGGCGCGTCCGTGGGACAGACGGTGGCGGCGAGCGCGAGCGCAGAAACGACGGGGGCGACCTCCCAGTACGGTCGCTACGAGATCCTGAGCAAGCTCGCGACCGGGGGCATGGGAGAGGTCTTTCTCGCGCGATCGGTCGGCGCCGCCGGCTTCAGCAAGTTCGTCGTCATCAAGAAGATCCTGCCGCACCTGCTCGAGCAGCCGCAGTTCGTGGAGGGCCTGGTCCGCGAGGCCAAGCTGCTCGTGCTCCTCGACCACCCGAACATCGTGCAGGTGCTCGACCTGGGGGTCGAGGGCCGCGACTACTTCATGGCCATGGAGTACGTCCACGGCTACAACCTGGCCACCATCGCGCACTATTGCGCGCAGCGGCGCCTGGTCATCCCCGCGTCGCTGTGCGCGTACGTCGCGGTCGAGGTCCTCGAAGGGCTGGAGTACGCTCACGGCCAGCGGGCGCCCGATGGAACGCGGCACAACATCATCCACCGCGACGTGAGCCCCCAGAACGTGCTCATCTCCCGCGATGGGCGCGTGAAGCTCACCGACTTCGGTATCGCCAAGGTGGTGAACGAGGCCGAGGCCGAGGTGACAAAGAGCCTGAAGGGGAAGTTCCGCTACATGGCCCCCGAGGCGGTGGAGGGGGGGCGGATCGACCACCGCTACGACCTCTTTGCCGTCGGGATCCTGCTCTTCGAGGCGCTCTGCCGGCGCCACCTCTTCGGGGGGCGCACGGACCTGGATATCCTGAATCAGGTGCGCGAGACGAAGATCCCGCAGATCGCGCGCTTCCATCCCGAGGCGCCGTCGTCCCTCGTGGCCGCGGTGGAGCGCTCCTTGCGGCGTGACCCCGAGGAACGCTTCCAGAGCGCGGGGGAGTTCGCGGCCGCGCTGCGCGAGACGAACTTTCCCTCCACGGATGCCGAGCTCGAGGCGCAGCTCCGCAGCTTCGTGGTGGAGCTCTACGACCGCCCCGACTTCCCGATCAACAAGCCCAAGCTGCCGGACCTGAACAAGGCTCAGCGTCCCACCGGCGAGACGCGCCCCCTGGTGCTCCGTTCGCACCTGTCGGGGGAGGTCGAGGTGGTCGGGCGGGGGCGACGCGCGAGCCGCGGCAGCGCCCTCATCGCGGTGCTCTCGGTCGGCTTCGTGGTGATCAGCGCCGTGGTGGCGTACCTGGCCTACGCCATGCTGTACCGTCGGCGCCCCGACCCGGGCCCTAAGGCACCCGTGATCATCGTGTCGCCCAACACGCCGCGCGGCGGAGCGGGGGCGGGCGATGGAGGTCGCACGCCGGCGACGAGCGCGATCGATGCGTCGGCAGTCGCCCTAGCCGATGGTCGGCGCAAGCCTGTCCGGCCGCCGGTTCGCGCGTTCACCGAGGAGATGGGGGCGCAGGCCTTCCGGCGCTCCGGCCCGGCCCTGACCCGCTGTTTCAACGCGCACGGTCCCACGGGTGAGGCCGAGGTGCGCCTGAACGTCCTGTCGACCGTGCGCGCGAACGGGAGCGTGGGCGCCGTCCGCCTCGAGCCCCCCGCGCAGGGCGGCACGGAGCTCGGCCGCTGCGTGATCGGCGTAGCCAGCCGCGTGCAGTACCCGAGGCACAACAAGCCCGAGGTGACGTTTCTCCAACCGGTGCGGCTGCGACGCACGGAACGCTGACCTCTCGGGCGAAGGGCCACCATGCGGCAACGGAGCTTTCTGATCTTCGATCTCGAGACGGTGCCGGACTACGAGGTCTACGCCGTTCCCGAGCTGCCGGCCGGTACCGACCGGCCGATCCCTCCCCCCTACGCCCACGTGCCGGTGGTCATCGGCGTGCTCTGGCTCGATCACGACTATTCCTTCAAGCGTCTCGGGGTGGTCGGCGAGGGGCGCGACGAGGCCGGAGCGCTCGCCGACTTCGGCGGCTTCGTCGAGAAACAGCGCCCCCATCTGGTGACCTTCAACGGGCGAGGCTTCGACCTGCCGGTCATCATGCTGCGTGCGTTGCGGCACGGGGTGCCGCTACCCTGGTATTACCGTGATAAGGGGTATAGATACCGGTATAGCGACGAAGGCCATATCGACCTCTGCGACCTCCTCGCCGAGCACGGCGCGATCAAGTTCCTGAGCCTGCACGCGGCGGCCCGGCTCGTGGGGCTGCCCGGGAAGCTGGACGTGGACGGCAGTCAGGTGGAGAGCCTGTACCGAGGGGGCCAGCTCGACCGCATTCGCCGCTACTGCCTGGCCGACGTGGCGCAGACGGCGTTCCTCTTCCTGCGCCTGCGGCTCGTTCAGGGGCACCTCGCGCTGGACGAGTATCAGCGTGCCGCGCGAGCGCTCCACCAGGCGCTCGTGGACGATGGTCGCCTTCCCGAGCTGCTCGAGAGCACCGACCTCGACCGGCTGCTGCTCGCCGACGCCCGGGCGTAGTCCCCCGTCGCCGAAGTCCGCCTTGACTTGCCGAAAGCGGGGGGTATTGTCCGGCCATGGCATGGTGGAAGCGCACCGATCGAGGTCCTGCAGCCCTGCAGGACAAGAAATCGATGCCCAGCGGGGTATGGGCCAAGTGCGACGGGTGCGGCGAGATCCTCGTCGAGACCGAGCTCAAGGAGAACCTGAACGTCTGTCCGCGTTGCGGCTACCACCACCCGATCTCCGCCGTGGAGCGACTCGAGAGCTTGCTCGACCCGGAGAGCTTCACGGAGCTCGGCGGGGGCGTGGAGCCGCTCGACCCCTTAGGCTTCAAGGACTCCAAGCCGTACCGTGAACGGCTTCGGACGGCGCGCAAGCAGACGGGTTTCGCCGACGCGGCGTTGGTGGGGCTCGGGCGTCTCGAAGGACACCGCGTCGGGATCGGCGTGCTGGTCTTCGAGTTCATGGCGGGGTCGATGGGCTCGGTGGTGGGGGAACGCATCACGCGACTGCTCGAGGCGGCGCGCGAGACGCGCTGCCCGGCGATCCTCTGCTCGGCGTCGGGCGGGGCGCGCATGCAGGAGGGGATTCTCTCCCTCATGCAGATGGCCAAGACCAGCGCGGCGCTTCGCCGGCTGAAGGACGCGGGGCTGCCGTACATCTCGGTGCTGCACCACCCGACGACGGGTGGCGTCGCCGCGAGCTTCGCGATGCTCGGCGACGTGATCGTGGCCGAGCCGCAGGCGCTCATCGGCTTCGCCGGCCCGCGCGTGATCGAGCAGACCATCCGGCAGAAGTTGCCCGAGGGCTTCCAGCGCTCGGAGTTCCTGCTCGAGCACGGCATGGTGGATCTCATCGTGCCGCGGACGGAGCTCCGGCAGCGCCTGGCCCAGCTCGTAGGATTCCTCGGACCCGAACGACCCGTTTGAGATGCGCGACGACCTGGCCGGGGCCCTGAGACGTCTTCTGGGGCTCTCGCGCTTCGGCATGCAGCTCGGCCTGACGCGCATGGAGCGCCTGCTCTCCGCGCTGGGGCGGCCGGAGCGGCGGTTCGCGGCGGTGCACGTGGCGGGGACGAACGGCAAGGGCTCCACGGCCGCGATGGTGGAGGCTTGCCTGCGGGAGGCGGGGGTCCGCACCGGACTCTACACCTCGCCGCACCTCAGCCGCTTCTCCGAGCGGATCCGCGTGGGCGGGATCGAGATCGACGGCAGCTCTCTCTCTCGGTGGGTCGAGCGCGTGCTCGACCTGGAGCCGGAGGCCACCTTCTTCGAGGCCGCGACCGCCGTGGCGTTCGCGCACTTCGCGGAGGCCGGGGTGGAGCTGGCGGTGGTGGAGGCCGGCCTCGGCGGGAGGCTGGATGCGACGAACGCGATCCTTCCGCTGGTGAGCGTGATCTCGTCCATCGGGCTCGACCACCAGGAGGTTCTCGGTCCCGACCTGGCATCCATCGCCGCGGAGAAGGCCGGGATCATCAAGCCCGAGGTGCCGGTGGTGGTGGCGCCAGGAGCGCCCGAGGTCGTGGAGGTCTTCGAGGCGCGCGCGCGGGAAGAGCGGGCCCCCCTCAGTCGCGTGGGGCAGGACCTGCGCTTCGCCGCGCGCGGCGGGGAGCTTTACGTCGAGGGGGCGCACCTTCCGTTTGCGCTGCCGCCGCTGCGACTCGCCCTGGTCGGCGCGCACCAGCGAGAGAACGCGGCGCTCGCCATCGCCGCGCTGGCGGCGCTTTCGCGGGGGGGCTGGCCGATCTCGGAGCGCGCGATCGAGAGCGGGATGCTCGCGGCGCGCTGGCCGGGGCGCCTGGAGTGGATCGGCGAGACCCTCCTGGATTGCGCCCACAACCCGGCGGGGGCGCGGGCGCTCTCCGTGGCCCTCGAGGGGCGCGGGGACTTCTGTCTGGTCTTCGGGCAGCTCGAGGACAAGGCGGCGCTTCCCACGCTCGAGGCGCTCCTGCCGCACGCGCGGCGGGTGATCTTCACCGAGCCGCGTAGCCCGAGGCGCCGGAGGGCGGCGGCTCTGGCCGAGGAGCTCGGACGTGGCGAGACCGCCCCTTCGCTGGCGGAGGCTCTCGCGCTCGCGCGGGCCGAACCCGGGCCGGTTCTCGTCACCGGGTCGGTCTACCTGGTAGGAGAGGCGCGCGAGCTGCTCCTCGGGGAGACGCGGGATCCGCTCCCCACCTCGGACCCGCGCTGAGCGGCAGCGGCCTCGGCCGCTCGGGCGGAGGCCCCGATTTGGCGCCCGATCCACGCCTGGAGTAGACTCCTCGAAACGGAGGACCTCATGCGTCGGCGAGCCCTGTGGGGAGTCCTTGCCCTTCTGACCGCTGCTACCTCTTCGGCCATCGCGGCGCCTCCCGGGGAGGGGCCAGCGGGGGACGCGGCTCCGCCCGCGGCCGATCGCGGCTACAGCGGCGTCACGCTCAACAGCGGCGCACCTCCGCCGTCGCCGAGTCCGCCGGCGGGGCTGCAGTTCGCGACCTGGCCGGGGTTTCGCACCGGACCCGAGGGGAGCGAGGTCTTCGTGCAGCTCACCGGGTCGGTGGCGCACACGCTCAAGCAGCGGGGGAACCGGGTGACCGTGGAGCTGCGCGGCGTGCGCGTGCCACGCCGAAACAATCTGCGGCCGGTCATCACCGAACACTTCCAGACCCCGGTGCGCCGCTTCCAGCTCCGTCCGATCAAGGGGAATCGCTGCCTGCTGGAGCTGCAGCTCAGACGCAAGGCGCGACCGCGCGTGGAGCTCCGACCCTCCGGGAACTACACCTTCCTCGTCGTGGCCTTCCCGCCCTCCGCGGGCCCCTCTCCCGACGCTGATTGACCCCAGACTCGCGGTTCTCCTCGCCGTACTGATCGCGGGGGTGAGCCCGGCGCGGGCGGAGGAGCTCTCGGCGCGCCGGCTGGTGCTCACCCGCGGCGGGCTCCACGCGGAAGGGGCGGTGAGCCTGACCCTGGGTTCCTGTCGACTGCGAGCCGTCGAGGCCATGTTCCTGCAAGGGCAGCGGCTTCTCGCCGAGCAGGTGTGCCTCGAAGGACGGCGGCTGCGGCTCGAGGCCCACCGCCTCGAGCTGGGCCCGGAGGGCGGGCTCGAGCTCGTGTGGCCGCGCCTCTGGCCGTGCGGGTGCGCGGCGGACTCTTGGGCGGCGCCGAACCTCTCGGCCCGCTCGGCGCGGGTGGCCTCGGGGGGGGCGCGCCTCCAGCTCCACTGGCCGGTGCTGCGGCTCGGGCGGGTGCCGGTGCTGGCGGCGCCCTACCTCCTGCTCCCGCTCCGTTCGGGGACGAGCGGACTCGGCCTGCCGAAGGTGGGCTACAGCGCCCGCGATGGGCTGCGGCTCGAGGAGGAACTCTACCTCGCCCTGCGTGGCCGAGCGGACGCGCTGCTCGCCGGTGGCTGGGTCCGGGGGCGCGGGGCCACGGGACGCCTTCGCCTGCGCTACTTCACCGAGGAGCACGGGAACGGCACGCTCGAGTTTCTCGGGCTGAAGGACAACGACCTCTGGCGGGGGAGGGTTCGCGGTCGACTGCTCCTGCGCGGAGCCCGGTGGGCGGTGGGCGCGACCCCACACGTGACGAGCGACCCGCGCCTCCTCGGAGAGCTGGCGCGCGCACCGGCCGACGTCTTCGCCTCGTACCAGCGGAGCCGCGCCTGGGCCTTCTCGGGTCTCGACGCGACCTACGGCCTGGCCACCTTCGACCTGTTCGAGGAGCTGCAGGCACCCTGGCGCCGTCCGTCGCGCCGCCACGGCAGCGCCGTGCTCCGCCTAGGGACGCAGCCGCTACCGCTCGTCGGGCCTCTCCTCCTCGAGGTGGGGGGCGAACTCCGACACGTCGGCTCCCCGCCGAGCGATGGGGGGCTGCCTCTCGGGGGGCTCGGGGCGGACCGCTCCCGCCCGGTCATGACCGAAGCGGCTCTCGACGCGGCGCTGCTCTTCGGCGGCGCGCTCGGACCGGTGCGCGTGGCGGCGCAGGCCCGCTACCGGCTGAGCGGCGGCTTCGGCGCTCCCGAGAGCGACGGAACTCTCGGCTCGCAGGTGGATCAGGGGGGCCTCTTCTCCTCCGAGGTGGCGCTCCCGCTCGCGCGGACCTTCGACCGGAGGTCCGGGCGCGTGCGCCACCTGGTGGAGCCCTTCCTCCTCGGTGCGGCCGCTCTCGGACCGCTGCATTATCTCGTCGGGCCGCCGCTTCGCGCATCGGAGGCGCAGGTCTACGGCGCTCTCGGCCTGCGTACGCTCGTGCAAACTCGCCGCGCCGGAGAGGTGATTCGCAGGCCGCTGCGTGCGGAGGCGGCGCTGGGTGTGGGGACGCGCGCCGAGCTCCTCGTGGTCGCGCGCGCCGAGCTCCGGGCCCCCTTCTGGCTACGCGCTTCGGGCGAGGTGCTGGCCGACCCACGCGCTCGCCTCGTGCCGCGCGTGCTGGCCGAGCTCTGCGTCGGACCTACGCAGGCCGAGCTCTGCGGCGGCTTTCTGCACCTCGAGGGGGAGAATGCCCTGACCCTCCTCGCCCTCGACGGGAGCTCCTTCGCTCCCCTCGCGTCGCGCGCGCGTCCGCTCGCCGCGACGTTCACCGAACAGGTCACGGCCCGCGCCGCCCTCCGCGCCGGGGGCGTTCGCCTGCACGCGCTCCTGGCCTTCGATCCGCGCGCGGGGAAGCTGAGCTACGGGCGCTACGGCGCCGACCTTCCGCTCGCCTGCGCCGGCTGCGTGCGACTCGGGCTCTCCGGAGAGAGCCGCCCGGGGAGCTCGTGGCCCGACGTGTTTGCGACGGTCAGCTACGCGGGCCCCGCGGGTTTCGGCTGCGACGGACCCTGAAGGACCGGGGGGGTGAAGCTCGGCGGCCGAAGCGGCGTCGATCGTCTTTCGTACCGGCCGGCCCTCTTCCGAGCTCGAGCGAAACGGGGTTACCGCAGAGTCTGGACCAACGCGTCCACGGCAGGCGGCAAGGCCTTGTCCGAGATGCGCGCGCCCTTCAGCGCTTCGAAGGCGGCGAGGTCGCGGTGGCTCCGATGGCGCCAGACGGTATCCGCCAGCCCGTACACCCCTGGGGCGCCGGCAAGGAGTCCGAACACGGCGGTCATCGCGGCGGCGACACCCACCCCCACGTATTCCTGCCTGGCCCAGGACTCGGCGAGCATCATCGGGCCTGGCACGGCGCCCATGGTCAGGAGGAGGGCGGAGATGCCGAGCCTCCGTGGCACCTCCCTCGGGTCGCTCCAGCCAATCGTTTGGCGGCGCCAGGCACTATGCTGGACCCGGAGGTCATGCGTGGCTCCGAGCGTTTCTTTCGCACTGCGCGACGAGGATAACCCTCTCAGCCGGCGGTCGAGGGACCTGCCGGAACCGACGAAGTGCGAGGCGAGTTGCGCGAGAGGGGTCGTTCCCTTGTAGCTCTGCTCGGGCAGGAGACGGTGCACCTTCGCCACGTCCTTCTCGATCAGAGGATAGAGCCGGAGCCACTCTCCAGCGTCCAGCCGGCCCGCAAGAAAGACCAGCGCCTGCCGTGTGGCCTGGTCTGTCAGCTCCCGCGCGTTCACCTCGCGACCCAGCCAGGCAGTGACCGGAACGGCCTCCCAGGGTAGGAGGCGCCGCGCGGCGTAATAGACGGCGTGCGGCTCCTTGTCGACGTCGCGCGAGAGAGAGACCTGGTGCTTGGTCATTCGCAGCTCGTTGCGGGAACTCCCGAGGCTGCCGGCGGATCGTTCGCTCTCGAGGAGCGTCAAGTTCGCTCCTTTTTCCAGAGCCAGCCGCACCAGGGGATTCGTACGGCGGAGCTTTGCGAGCGTCGCCATGACGGCCCGGTCCTGCGCGGTCGCGCGCAGCGGAGGCTCGCGCTTGGCCGCAGCCGCGGGGAGAGCAATCGCCAAGCTCACGATTCCCAGAACGACCCTCATGGCTGCGCTCCTCTCCTCCACCGGGGGTGCCAGGCCCACGGCCTCGCCGCGTGCCACGCCTGTGGCCACGCCTGCGGCCCTCTTCTGCCGGTTTCGTGCCACGCTCGCTGCTGGACCTCTTGCGGCAGATCCTGCGGCGTTAGCTAAGCCAAGAGATGCCAGCGGCCAAAGTGGCCGAAGGGGTCACTGACCAGATCATTCAGCACATCGAGGGGGGTCAGAGGTCCCAGGCGGGCGCGCGCCCGGTGCTGCGCGCCACGCTTCGCCGGGGTGGCGGAGGAGGTGCGGCCGCTGGGGCGGGAGCCGGCAGCGGCGAGAGCTCGATGTTGAAAAAGAAGAACACGGTCACGAAACGGCGACGGCCGATGCGCTCGTAGCCGAAGAGGCCCGTCAGCACCTCCCAGTGCACGTCCCCCGGGCGCTTCCGCTCCACGTGGAAGAAGGGGATGAGGTGGAAGGTGTAGGTGTCCTTTTCCTTGTCGCGCTTGTAGTAGCTGTTCAGCACCACGTAGGTCCGCGTGCTCGGGCGGTCGAAGCGCCAGAAGAAGGGGGCGGCGATGGTCGTGCGGTGTCCCGGGCGCTTGAAGTCCCAGTAGAGCGGGAAGCCCACCGTGCTGCTGCGCTCCTTCCCGCCGAAGTGCCAGAAGATGGGGAAGACCACCGCGTCGGTACCCTCGCGGTGGCTCTTGACCCAGATCCCGGGCGGCGTGAGGTAGGCGGTGGAACGCTCCTCGTGGTCGCGCCGGCGCATGACGAAGGGGAAGACGACGGTGGTGCGGGCCTGGTGGCGGTCGTGCACGTCCCAGATGAAGGGGAAGACCACGGTCGCCGACGTATCGATGCCGCGCCAGCGCCAGACCACGGGGAACAGCAGGTGAAAACTGCGGGCTGGCGACCAGCGACCGAAGTAGAGCGGGAAGGCGAAGACGCTGGTGGCCTGCGCGTCGTGGTTGCGCAGGCGCAGGGCCAGCGGGAAGAAGAGGTCCAGGTCGCGCTTCTCGCCGCGCTCGTGCCAGTAGATGGCCGCGTAGAAGCGCTTGCGCTCGGGGGACCTGTCCACCCCGAAGAGCGGGGTGTAGAGCGCGCGGCGGGCCAGTTCCTTGCGGTGATAGAAGAGCGGAAAGAGCGCCGTGGTGCGGTCGCCCGCCCCGTCCGTCCCCGTGTAGAGGAGCGGCAGCAGCCCGAACGCGCGCGCGTTCGCCTTGCGGCGGTAGAAGAATGGGCCCAGGAAGGTGGTCGAGGTCTGGGCCTGTGGCGACGCGAAGTGCCAGATGAGGGGCGTGATCACCGTGTAGCGCCGCTCGGGGGTGCGCTTGTGGAAGAAGAGCGGGAAGAGCCCCGTCGCGTACCCTTCGCGGTAGGTCTTGAAGTAGAGCGGCCCCCAGATCACGCTCCGCTCCTGCTCGCGGAAACGGTGTTCGTAGTAGAAGAGCGGCGCCGCCCCGAGGTAGCTCCGCTCCTCGTTGCGCCGGTAGAGCGCGAGCGGAAAGAGCCCCGAGGTGTGCGTGGTCGCCGTGCGGTGGCGGAACCAGGGCCCGGCCACCTCGAGCCGCCGCCGCGGGCTGTGCCAGCGCCAGAAGAGCGGAAAGAGCACGTCGGCGTGAACCCCCTGCTCCTGGCGCATGCGCCAGTAGACGGGGAAGAGCACGAGGCTCCGCTCCTTGGGCTCGACGAAGCGCCAGAAGAGCGGGAACCAGACGTAGGCCTTGAGCTCGGGGGAGACGTGCCTTACGCCGATGGGCAAGAGGATGGTGGTGGTGGCCTGCTCCGCGGGGCGGCGGTAGTGCAGGAAGAGGGGCACGATGGCGAAGCCGCGCGTGCGGGGCCCGCGGTGCCAGGCCACGGGTCCGACGAGCCCTTCGTGGCGGGTCCCGTCGGCGCTCCGTCGGAAGCCGCCGGCGGGCGTGACGAGGAGCTGCCCCGCGGGTCCCGTGCGGTAGTGGAAGAGGGGCAGGAGCGTGGTGCTGGTGGTCGTCCCCTCTTTCGCGAAGCGCTGCCGCCGGTAGAAGATCGGAAAGAGCGTCTGACCCGCGCGCTCCCGGTCCCGCGAGGCGTAGTAGAGCCCGGCCAGCGTGGTGCTGCGGCCGTCGCGCGCGTTGCTCGCGTGGTAGAAGACCGGTGGCAGGACCGTCGCGAAGCGCGTGCCCTTCCAGCTCCCGGCGGCGAAGAGCGGCAATAGCCCCACCACGCGCCCCTTTCGACTGCTTCCATAGAAGAAGGGGCCGAGGACCGTCGTGTCGTACCCCTCGGGGCGCGACTTCAGGTGCCAGAAGAGCGGGAAGAGCACCTGGTAGCTCCGTCCCTCGCGGCTCCCCGCGTAGAGCAGGGGGAGGAGTCCTGTCGCGTACCCCCCGGCGGCGTGCGAGCGATAGTACGCCGGGCCGAGCACTGTGGTCGACGCGCGCGCGTTCTTCACGTGCCAGAAGACCGGAAAGACCACCGCGTGACGGCGTCCGCCGCCCCCGCCCGCGAAAAGGAGCGGAAAGAGCCCCGTGCTGAATCCGTCCGGCCGCCGCTTGTAGAAGAACGGAAAGAGCAGGTTGAAGTGACTGCCGTCGAGGTTCTTGCGGCGGTACCAGAGCGGGAAGAAGACGCTGGTCGTCGCGACCGCGCCCCGCTGGCGCTCCGCGAAGCGCCAGAAGAGCGGGAAGAAGACCTGGGACGCGCCTTCCGGGTCACCGCGCAGGATGAGCGGCGGGATGACCCAGGTGGTGACGCGATCGGCCTTGGTGTGCCAGCGCAGCACGAGCGGGAAGAGCCAGTTCACCTCCCGGTCGCTGTCTCGGCGGTGGAAGTACGGCGGCACGAGGAGCCCCCACTGCCGCACGCGGGCCTCGTCGTCGCGCTCGGACCAGAAGAGCGGCGAGATGACCTGCGACCGCCGGCCCCCCTCGCGGCTGCGGTGGATGAAGAGCGGGAAGGCGACGGTCGTGCGCGTCGTCGGCCCGACGTGGTAGTAGGCGAGCGGCAAGAGCGCCCCGTAGCGAACCGACCCCCGCCGCCGGTGGAAAAACGGCCCCGCCACGGTGAGGCTGCGCTCCGGGCTGCGCACCTGCCAGAAGAGCGGGAACGAGATCGCGCCGCCGCGGGCTCCGCGGCGCCAGTAGAAGTTGAACGGGACGCTCCAGGTGAAGCTCCGCTCCCCGTCCCGGCGGCGATAGAAGAAGGGGAGCACGGCGTGGCTGCGTCCGGCCCCTTCGCGACGGTAATAGACCAGGCCGAGAAAGAGCGCGCGCCAGAGGTCCCGGCTCGGGTCGGTCTGGTAGCCGGAGAGGAGCGGCGGCAGGATCGCGGTGCGCTTCTCGGCCACCCGCGAGTAGTGGAAGAGTGGCCAGATGGTGAGGCCCGCGCCGCGAGCGCCGTAGTTGGTCCAGAAGAAGATGGGCCAGATGCGGAAGTTCTTCTCGTCGGGGGTGCGGCGGACCTGCACCGGCGGGACCACCACCGTGACGATGTTCTCCTTCGGCCAGGAGACCTCGTAGTAGAGGGGGAAGACGACGCGCGTGGTGCGCTCGGGGGTGAAAAAGCTCCAGTAGAGGGGGAAGACCACGCGGAAGCCGTCGGCCCCCTTCTGGTGCCAGTAGAAGCCGAGAAGCTGCTCGAAGCGGCGGTTCCCCGAGCGGTAGTAGAGGTAGAGGATGTTGACCGGGTGCTCGATGGCCGCGCAGCGCCCCTCGTCGCAGTACTGGCCCTTCCCGCAGTGGTCGTCGTGACGACAGCTCCCCGGCCTCGGCGCCGCCGGGACCGGTCGCGTCGGCGGGCTCTGCCGGGCGAGCTCTCCCGCCCCTGGCCCGCGCTCAGGTGCCGCCGGAGCTCCCCATCGCACGGGAGCCCAGCGCTTCGGCCCCTCGGGGGCGCCGAACAGGCCTCCGGGCGAGGCGTGCGCCACCTGGGCAGCGCCCACGGCCAACAGCAACCCGACGAGGAGGCGTTTCATCAAGGGCGAGAGTCTCGACGGTAGGGGGGCCGTTCCCCAAGGGTTAGAGCGGCAGAATCATCTTCCACTCGGAGTTCTCCTTGACGAACCGGAGCTCGCCCTCTTGCGCGTCGGTCCCCTTCTTCCGTCGGACCTTCATCACGGCGGAGGCGCCCGTGACCTTGGTGTCCACCACCTCGAGCTGCACGCTCCCCCACTCCTGCTGCAGCTGCTTGACGAACTTGGGCGGGGTGGCGACCTCGATCTGGTGGGTGAGGAACATCTGGTAGTAGGCGGAGTGCGAGTCCACGTAGGTGGTCAGGTCCCCCTTGACGGCCGCCTGCCGCAGCCGCTGGAAGCTCTTCTGCGGGGTGGAGAGCTCGGGCCTCGGCTTGGGGAGCTTGAAGTGCAGCTTCAAGATCTTCTGGTCCGGCAGGCGCACCTTGCTCCCGTTCGGGAGCTGCACGGTCATCACGCCGTCGTAGTAATGAAGGAGCGAGCCCACGATCTTCGTGTGATCCACGAGCTCGACGATCTGGTCGCCCCGCGCGGTCGAGGCCCACGAAATGAGGCCGAGTCCGACGAGAGCGACTGCTGCGGGGCGCATGCACGACCTCCTGGTTGCTTCGACTCCGCCGCGAAACGGATGGCCAAGTTTGCTGGATCGCAGGGGATCTCGCTGGCCCGAGGCCCAGAGCGTTTACCCCAATGGCCCATGCAAGTCAAGGCCAAGCCGGCGGACCACCCGAGGTTGGTCCGTCGAGCGGGCGGAACGGCTGCCCGCAGGCCGGGGCCTTGCGGCGCTGGGAGGATGGGCAACGGTGCGCGCTTGGCGGTAAGCTGCCTGAGACGATGCGACGCGGTGACGAGTCACGCCCCGTGCGCCCCTGGCGCCATCGGCGCTCCGAGAAGGAGCGCTATCGGCCCCGCCGTGGGCCCGAGCGGGCGGGGGCGCTCCTCGCCCGCTGGGTCAAGGACCAGCACCTGGACCACGAGCTGGAGCAGCACGAGCTCCTCGCCCGGTGGCCCGAGCTCGTGGGGGAGCGCGTGGCCAGTCGCACGGAGCCGGGCTCGGTGCGAGACGGCCAGCTCACGGTGACCGTCTCGTCCAGCGCCTGGCTGAACGAGCTCTCGTTCCTGAAGACGGAGCTGGCGACGCGGATCAACGCCACTCTCGGACGCACGCTCGTCAAGGGGATCCGGCTGGTGGTGGGGAAGGTCCGGCCGCCCGCCCCGCCGCGCCAGCCCGCGGCCGTGCGAGAGCCCCCGGCTCCTCCCACGCCCGAAGAGGCGCGAGCCGTGGACGAGGCGGTGGCTCCCGTGGCGGATCCGGTCCTGCGGCAGGCGCTGGCCGCGGCGCGGCTTGCCGACCTGCGGCGAGGGCGACCGAAGGGGGAGGGATAGCCGCGCCGAAGCGAGCCGGGGTCGTCTTCGCCGGGCAAGGGCTCAGAGGCGTCGGTGTCCGAGGCAGGGGAGCTCGCGCCGCACCTTGGCCAGGTAGTCGAGGTCCAGCTCCGCCACCGCGATTCCCTCGGCGTCGGAGGCCTGCGCGACGACGGCGCCCCACGGGTCGATGATGCAGCTCTTGCCGTAGCTGGCGCGGCTCTCGGTGTGGCGGCCGTACTGACCGGCCGCGAGCACGTAGACCTGGTTCTCGATCGCGCGCGCCCGGAGCAGCGGGAGCCAGTGATCCTTGCCCGTGTGGAGCGTGAACGCGGCGGGGACGCAGACGACCGTGGCGCCGCGCCGGACCAGCTCTCGGTACAGCTCCGGAAAGCGCAGGTCGTAACAGATGGAGAGGCCGAGCGTCGCGCCCAGCACCTCCGTGGTCGCGAGCTCCTCCCCGGGCGCCACGTGCTCGGACTCGCGGAAGACCGCCCCGTCGGGGATGTTCACGTCGAAGAGGTGCAGCTTGTGATACGCGGCGAGGAGCTTCCCCTCGGGCGAGAGCAGGATCGCCGTGTTGCGGAAGCGCGCCGGATCGTCGGTAGAGGTGGGCGTGCCGCCGAGGAGCAGGTGCACCTTCTCGCGCTGCGCGAGGGCTCGCATCGCGCCCAGGATGGGGCCGGGACGCTCGGCATCGAGGGGCTCGGCGAGCTTCAGCTTGGTCGAGAGCTGCCCGATGTAGGCGAAGTTCTCGGGCAGCACCACGAGCTCCGCCCCGCGGGCTGCGGCCTGCGCCACGAGCGCTTCGCAGCGTCGCAGGTTCTCGGTGACCTCCTGACGGCTGCAGAGCTGGACCACGGCGGCCGTCAGGGACCTTCGCATGGGGACCTCCATGCGGCCTACGCTACCCCAGGACGCCCCTCGAAGGCCTCAGGAAAGCAGCTGGCGCACGCGCTCCCGGAGCGCGTCCACCTGGAAGGGCTTCTCAAAGCAGGGGACGGGCGCACGCTCGAGCGCCTGGCGGGCGGCCCCGCTGAAGGCGCCGCCGGTGATGAAGGCGAAGCGCCGGAGCAGCTCCGGGTGGCGGGTCGCAACGGCGTCGTAGACCTGCGCCCCGGAGGTCTCCGGCATCATCAGGTCGCAGAGCACGAGGTCGAAGCGAGCGTCCGACGCGAGCAAGGTCAGGGCTTCCTTTCCCCCGGCGCAGAGCGTGAGCTCGTATTCCTGGCCGAGGACGCGGCGCAGGGTCCCTGCCACCATCGCGTCGTCATCGACGATCAGGATCCGCTTCCTGACCGCGGGTGGGGCGACGGGGTCTGGCCGCCGCGCCCCCGTGGCTGGGCCACCGAGCTCACCGGCCTTGGCCGGTGACGCCGGCGGCAGGCGGACCCGGAACCGCGTTCCGTGTCCGGGGGAGCTCTGGACGTCGACGGTCCCGTGGAGCTCCTCCACGAGGCTGCGACAGATCGAGAGGCCAAGGCCGGTTCCCTGCCCCACCGGCTTGGTGGTGGAGAAGGGGTCGAAGATGCGCGGCAGGTGCTCCGGATGGATGCCACCTCCCGTGTCCGAGATCTCCACCACGGCGAAGCCCTCGTCGTCGGTAGCGCAGCGCACGCGCACCTCGTTGGCCTCGGCGTGCCCCTCGGGGATGGCCTGCGCGGCGTTCGAGAGCAGGTTGACGAAGATCTGTCCCATGCGGGACGGGTTGCCGAGGACGAGCGGCGACGGCTCGTACTCCTCGACGACCCGCGCGTGGTGGCGGAGCTCGTTCCGGCAGAGATTCACCGCGGCCTGCAGAGCCGGGGTCACGGCGGCGGGGATCTGGGCCCCGGGGTCCTCCGCGCGCGAGAACGTTCGCAGGTCCCGCACGATCTGGCGTACGCGCTCCGCGCCCTGCTGGGCCTCCTGGAGTGAGACCTCGGTCTCGCGCAGGCTGTCCGCCACCGCGCGGCAGACGGGCCGGGACTTCTGGATCGCCGGGCAGTCGTGGATGGCGTCGCAGGTGCCGATGGCGCTCTCGAGCTGGACTACGAGCTCGGGCATCCTCTCGGCCGCGAGACTCACGTTGCCTATCACGTACGTCAGGGGGTTATTGATCTCGTGCGCCACCCCCGACGCGAAGGTGCCCACCGCGGCCATTCGCCCCGCCACGCGGAGCTGCCCCTCGAGCCGCGCCGCCAGGCGGACCGTGCGCCAGACCAGCCAGAGCATGAGCGCCACCTGGGTCGAAATCAGGAGGGCCGTGCCGGTCCGTGGCGAGACCAGGCCCAGCCCCTCGACGAGGAGTTTGGCCCAGCCGAGAAGGGCGGGGACGAGCACCGCGGCCGGGAGGGACCACCGGGCGAGCGTTCCGGCCAGGCTTTGCTCGGAGAAGTGGCGTCGCACGTGGCCGTGCGGGAGCACGAGGAGTGTTCCGACCGCGAGGAAGAGCAGGCCCGTGGCCGTGTGGATCGCGACGTAGGTGATGAGCCCCTCCCCGTGGAGGTTCGGGACTCCGTAGACGTAGCCGTGGAAGGCCACGAGGCCGAGAAGCCCCGGAAATAGGGCGAAAAGCTCGGTGAGGAGGGCCAGGCGGGCCTGGGAGGCGAGGAGCAGAGAGGCGCCCAGGAGCGCGAAGGAGACCGCGGTGGCGGGAGACATCCGGCCGGCGACCAGGGTGTGCGCGGGGTGCGATTCGTCGCGGAAGAGCGCCTGGTCGATTCGCAGGTCGAGCCCCGCGGCGTACTCGAGGATCGTGAGCAGCCCGAGGGCGAGCAGGAGGCACGCCAGGACCTGCGCCGTCCGGCGCGCCCAGCGGGCCGGCGCGCCCGACAGGAGCGTCAGCGCCAGGCCCGCGAGCAGAAACCCGAGGGCCGTGTTGGGCTTCATGGTGACGGCCCCGGGCAAGATTGACTTCAGCCGGGGGAGCTCCAGGGCCCAGCCGAGGAGCACGACGGCTCCGAGAAGCGCCGAGGCCAGCCCTGCGGCTGCCGGGAGGCGAAACCCCGGGCTGCGCGGGGCGGCGGGGACCTTGGGCGCCTCACTGCCTGCCCCGGGGGGAGGAGCCCAGTCGGAACGCTGGCCGAGTCGGAGCCCCACGTGCCATCCTCCTTACCCGCCCGGCTCCCCGCGATGCACCGCGCTGGTAGCCTACCCATCGGCGGGATCTGTCGGGCGTGTAGCGACAGGACGCGCGCTGGCGCCGCCCGGATGTGCTATGCCGTGGCCTGCTCGCGCGTAGCGCTCGGTGGCGTGGGCCTTTTTCCGTGTTGCAATGGCTTGCCCATTGTGCTAGCCACTCTCCGTAGTTAGGTGGGAAGTAGTGCCAGTGGGCCCCCCATCGGTCGGCCCACTTTTTTTTTGACCGGGCGGGCTTAGGGCGTTGTGGGAGGCGGAGAGCGCACCCCATGGTGGATGTCAGCGAGCTTTTCAAGATTTGTGAGGCGGGGTTGGCGGCGGTGGGGTATGAGCTCGTGGACCTCGAGTACGTGCGGGACGGCGCGGGATGGATCCTCCGGGTGTTCATCGATCATCCCCAGCCCCCCGGTGAGGAGGGCGCGGGGTTCGGGCGCTCGACGGTCACCCACGGGGACTGCGAGCAAGCCAGTCGCCAGCTCGGGGCGGTGCTCGACGTGGAGGACGTGATCGAGGGCGCGTATCGCCTCGAGCTCTCGTCTCCGGGCGTGAAGCGGCGCGTCCGCAAGGAGCGCGACTTCCGCCGGTGCGTGGGGCGGCGGGTGAAGCTGGAGATGCGCGTCCCCGTGGACGGGAGGAAGGCCTTCTCGGGGACGGTGAAGCGGGTGGCGGACGGGGTGGTGGCAGTGGACGTGGACGGTCGACTCTTCGAGCTCGAGCTGTCGGGGTTGCGGCGGGCGGCGCTCGATGAGGAGCTGTGAGGCAGGAAGCCAAGGAACGACGACGATGCAGCCGAATCTGAACATGGTCATCGAGCAGGTGGGCAAGGACAAGGGTCTCGATCGCGAGGTTCTGATCGAGACTCTGAAACAAGCCATTGTCACCGCCGCCAAGAAAACGTTCGGACCCCAGTTCGAGCTCGAGCCGCACTACAACGACGACACCGGGGCCGTGGACCTCTTCCAGATCGTGAACGTGGTCGAGGAGGTCGAGGTTCCGGGCCGCGAGATCGCCGCCGGCGAGGCGCGCGAGGCGGGGCTCGAGGCGGAGGTGGGCGACGAGCTCCTCTTCCAGGTGTTCTACCGGCCCGAGGACGCGGAGAAGGCCGACGACCAGGAGAAACAGTACGGCAAGCTCCTGGCCATCGGGAACCAGCGCAAGGGCTTCGGCCGGATCGCCGCGCAGACCGCGAAGCAGGTGATCATCCAGCGCGTCCGCGAGGCCGAGCGGGAGAACATCTACAACGAGTACAAGGACCGCAAGGGCGAGCTGATCAACGGCATCGTGCGGCGCTTCGAGCGCGGCAACATCATCGTGGATCTGGGGCGCGCCGAGGCGATCCTGCCCGTGCGCGAGCAGGTCCCCCGCGAGTCGTACCGCGTGGGGGATCGCGTGGTCGCCTACGTGGTCGAGATCGACCGCGCGGCGCGCGGACCGCAGGTGATCCTGTCCCGGACGCACAAAGGCCTCCTCATCCGGCTCTTCGAGAACGAGGTCCCCGAGATCTACGAAGGGATCGTGCGCATCGAGTCGGCCGCGCGCGAGCCGGGAGCGCGCGCGAAGATCGCCGTCTCCTCGCGCGACTACGACGTGGACCCCGTCGGTGCGTGCGTGGGTATGAAGGGCTCGCGCGTCCAGGCGGTGGTGCAGGAGCTCCGCGGGGAGAAGATCGACATCGTGCCGTTCGACGAGGACCCCGCGCGCTTCGTCTGCAACGCCATCGCGCCGGCCGAGGTCTCCCGCGTGCTCATCGACGCCGAGGATCACAAGATGGAGCTCATCGTCCCCGACGACAAGCTCTCGCTCGCCATCGGCAAGAAGGGGCAAAACGTTCGGCTCGCGTCGCAGCTCACCGGCTGGAGGATCGACATCCACAGCGAGAGCAAGGTGCGCGAGATGGAGGAGCGGGCGAAGCGGTCGCTGGCCGAGATCGAAGGCGTGAGCCCCGATCTCGCCGACACCATGTTCAAGCTCGGGTGGCGCTCCGCCGAGGAGGTGCTGGCCACCCCGGCGCAGGAGCTGGTCTCCATCCCGGGGATGGGCGGGCTCGAGGCCGCCGAACGGGTGATCGAGGCGGCCAAGGTGACGATGCAGCTCCAGAAGGAGCGGGCCGAGAAGGAGCGCCAGCGACTGGCTCTCGAGGGACAGAAGAGCGACGAGGAGCGGATGCTCTCGGTGATGGGGATGACGCCCGAGCTCGCCGCGCGGCTGAAGGAGCGCTACGCGACGGTGCAGCAGATCGCCAAGGAGCACGACATGACGCGGCTGGGCGAGGCGGCGGGGCTCACCCCGAGCCGGGCGCGACGGCTGCACTGGGCGGTGCGCATCTATCTCGGCGAGCTGGATCCGCGGGCCCCGGAGCCGCAGATCGACCCGACGGAGGACCTCCCGGTGGTGCCGCTCGAGACGGAGCAGGAAGCCCTGTGAGTGGGACGCATGGCGCGGACCGAGCCGCAGCGGAGTTGCGTGGGCTGTCGCGTCGTGCGATCGAAGGCCGAGCTGTTGAGGTTCGTGGTGGACGGAGGCGGGGGGGTTCGGTTCGACGAGGCGCAGCGGCGGCGAGGACGTGGAGCCTACGCTTGCGCCAGCGTGACCTGCCTGGAGCAGGCCGGAGCACGGGGAGGTTTCGCGCGGGCGTTTCGGCGGCGTGTGCCGGCGCGGAGCGGTGCGGACCTCCAGCGCGAGGTGCAGACTGCTCGTGCGGCGGCTGAGCGGAAAGCCTCCGGAGTGGGTTAGCGACGGGAGGGTTCGTGTGGACGCAGAGCCGTCGCCCGGTGAGGCGACTGCGGGTGTGAGGACTGGAAGGCCGAAAGGCTCCGAAGGCAGTCAGGGGCGGCGGGACCGCCCGGCAGCGGATGGCGCGGCTTTGGACCACGCCCCGTGGCAGGACACGTGAGGATTTATGATGCAGGGACGGCAGAGCATCACGGACAGCGATCGGGACGGGCGCAAGGGCGAGAAGGTCCGGGTCTACGAGATCGCTAAGGAAGTCGGGCTTCCCAACCGGGAGCTCCTGGCGAAGGTTCGCGGTCTCGGGATCGACGTGAAGAACCACATGAGCCTGATTGACGTGGACGACGTCCAGCGGGTCCGGCGGGCCATAGAGAAGGAGCGCCAGCAGAGCCGCGAGGTGCAGCGGATCACGGCCACCGTGATCCGGCGTCGCTCCAAGACGGGCGCGGTCCCCGCGGCCGAGGCGCAGGCCCCTGCGGAGACAGAGGCACGCCCTGTCGCCCCTCCGGCCCCCCGCGAGCGGGTCGTCGAGCGCGCAGAGGTCCCGGTGGTCGAGGCGGCTCCCCAGGTGCGCGAGGTCCGGCCTCCGGTGGAGAGCGACCTCGAGCGCGAGGATGAGATCGAAGCCGCGCCGCCCGTGGAGCGCGAGGTCCAGCCGGAGCCCGAGACGCCGCGGGTCGAAGAGGTCGAGCCGTCGGAACCCGAGCCGCAGGTCACCGCGGCGGCCAAGCCGGAGCCCCCGGCTGCCCCCGTGGAGGCGGCCCCCAAGGCGCCCCCCGCGGCGCCGGGTTCCGAGTTCCCGCCGCTGCCCGCGTCGCTCCTCGGCACGGCCCCGGCACCCAAGCCGCCGTCGCCAGCAGTCACGCCGCGCCCGCTCACGGGAGCTTTGCCCCCTAGCCCGGCCGCGGTCGCAGCCGGTCAGACGGCAGCGCCTCCGCGCCCCCAGCATCGCTACGCCCCGGGCTACGAGCCGGGCGGGCCGCTGGCCCAGAAGCTCCTCGAGCGCAAGGCCGCGCAACAGGCCGCAGCGGCAGCAGCCGCGGCAGCCGCGGCGGGGACCGGCGGAGAGCCCGAGCTCGTGTCGGCAGCCGAGGCGGCAGCGCGCCTGATGGCGGCCGGGAACCGACCGTCGCGTCCCAAGGTGGTGATCACGGACCTCGACGAGCGGCGCAACGCCATGCGGCGCGAGATGATGGGCAAGGAGGCGTACGCGCGCGGCGCGGCCTTCGGCAAGCCCGGTGGGCCGTCGCGTGGCCCCGGCCCCGGCGGACCGCGCCAGAAGCGCCGGGTCATGACCACGTCGAGCAAGAAGTCGAAGAAGACGGAGATCACGACGCCCGCCGAGCACAAGCGGGTGATCCGCGTCGAGGACGCGATCGGCGTGGGCGAGCTCGCCCACCAGATGGGCGTGAAGTCGACCGAGGTGGTGAAGAAGCTCTGGGCGATGGGCATGACGAACGTCACCATCAACCAGGCCATCGACGCCGACACGGCGAGCCTCCTGGCGAACGAGTTCGGCTACGAAGTGGCCGACATGACCTTCCGCGAGGATCAGGTCCTGCAGGAGGTGGTCGATCAGCCCGAGGATCTCGCGAACCGCGCGCCGGTCGTGACCGTCATGGGCCACGTCGACCACGGCAAGACCTCGCTCCTCGACGCGATTCGGAACGAGAACGTCGCGGCGGGCGAGGCGGGCGGCATCACGCAGCACATCGGCGCCTACCGTGTGTCTACCAAGACGGGCGGGGACCTCGTCTTCCTCGACACTCCCGGTCACGAGGCCTTCACGCAGATGCGCGCCCGCGGCGCCCAGTGCACTGACATCGTGGTGCTGGTGGTGGCGGCGGACGACGGCGTGATGCCTCAGACGGTGGAGGCCATCGACCACGCGAAGGACGCCAAGGTGCCGATCATCGTGGCGGTCAATAAGTGCGACAAGCCCGACGCGAATCCCGAGCGGGTGCGGAACGCGGTGGCCGAGCGGGGGCTGGTCCCCGAGGTCTGGGGCGGCAGCACGATCTTCGTGGACGTGTCGGCCAAGACGCGCAAAGGAATCGACGAGCTGATGAGCTCGATCCTCGTGCAGTCCGAGGTGCTCGAGCTCAAGGCCAACCCGGCGAAGCTGGCCAAGGGGATCATCCTCGAGGCACGCCTCGACCGGGCGCGCGGCGCTATGTGCTCCGTGCTGATCCAGGAGGGGACGCTCAACGTCGGCGACATCGTCGTGACCGGCGAGCACATGGGCAAGGTGCGCGCGCTGCTCGACGACCGCGGTCGTCCGGTGAAGTCCGCCGGACCGAGCACCCCGGTCGAGATCCTCGGGCTCGGGGGAGTGCCCGACGCCGGAGACGTGCTGAACGCGGTGGCGGACGAGAAGGCGGCGCGCACGCTGGCCGAGCATCGTCGCAACGAGTCGCGGCGCAAGGAGCTCGCGGGAGCGAGCGCGAGCAAGACCTACGAGGAGATCCTGGGGCAGATCCAGAGCGGCGCGGTCACGGAGCTCAAGCTGCTCGTGAAGACCGACGTCCACGGCTCGGCGGAGGCCATCAAGGAGGCGCTCGCCAAGCTCAACACCGAGCGCGTCACGGTGAACGTGATCAGCTCGGCGGTGGGCGGGATCCACGAGACAGACATCAATCTGGCGAAGGCCGCGGGGGCCGTGATCCTCGGCTTCAACGTCCGTCCGGCCGGCAAGGCGTCCCAGCTCGCCGAGCGCGAGCGCGTCCAGGTGCGCATCTACGACGTGATCTACGAGCTCCTCGACGACGTGAAGTCGATGATGCAGGGGCTGCTCCCCAAGGAGCGGAAGGAGAAGCCTCTCGGTCGGGTCGAGGTGCGCGAGACGTTCACCATCCCGAAGATGGGCACCATCGCCGGCTGCGCCGTGGTCGAAGGCAAGGTCACGCGCCAGGCGCACCTGCGCCTCTTCCGGGACAACATCAAGATCTACGAAGGGAAGGTGGGGTCGCTGCGCCGCTTCAAGGACGACGTGCGCGAGGTGGCTCAGGGCTACGAATGCGGTCTCTCGATCGACGGCTACAACGACATCCGGGTGGGGGACGTCGTCGAGGCCTACGACATCGAGGAAGTCACCGCGACGCTTCACTAGCCGGGCGTCATGGTGGTCGGCGTCTGCCGCCTGAATCTCTTCTTTCCCGCGAGCGGGTCGCTCAAGACCAAGCGCCAGGGGGTGCGGCGCATCGTGGACCGCTTGCGCGCCAAGTACAACGTCGCGGTGGCCGAGGTGGGTGGCAGCGACACCTGGCAGCGGGCTTCCCTGGGCATGTCGGTGGTGAGCAATAGCGCCCCTCACGCCCAGGAGATGCTCGACGAGCTCGTGACCTTCGTCGAGGAGCTCTACGTGGCGCAGATTCTCGACCGGCAGAGCGAGGTCCTCCACTTCGACGAGGAGCACGCTCCGCCCGGAGGGTGGGACGCGTGAAAGGCGAACGTATCGCACGCGTGAACCGGATGCTGCAGAGCGCCCTGGCGGAGCTGGTCCCCGCGCGCGTGCGGGACCCCCGCGTGCAAAAGGCTGCGCTCGTGGCCGTGACGGGGGTGCAGACCTCCGGGGACCTGCGGGTGGCCCGCGTGTTCGTCTGCGTGAACGGCGAGCGGGCGCAAGCGGAAGAGGTCCTGGCGGGGCTGAAGCAGGCGAGCGGCTTCCTGCGCGCCGAGCTCGGCCGGCGCGTCTCGCTCCGGCACACGCCGGAGCTGCGCTTCGAGCTCGACGAGGCGGTGGCCACGGGAGCCCGTATCGAGGCGATCCTGAAGGAGCTCGGGCAGACGAAGAAGGAGGAGGATCATGACTGACGCGATGCTTCGGCGAGTGAGCGACACCATCGCGCGCGCGCGGCGCGTCCTGGTCACCTCGCACCCGAGCCCCGACGGGGACGCCGTCGGCTGCATCGTCGCCACGGCGCTGGCGCTCGAGGGACGCGGTCAGACGGTGGTGGCATACAACCCCGACCCGATCCCCCGCCGCTTTCGCTTCCTCGAGGGGTCGGAACGCATTACGAGCGCGCTTCCTGCCGAGCCGTGCGACGTGACGGTGGTCCTCGACTGCTCGGACAGCCGCATGTTTCCCGGCGGAGAGCCCCCCTGGCACCTGCTCGGAACGGTGCTCGTGATCGATCACCACAAGACGCAGGGCTCGCTCGGACATCTGGTCTATCGCGACCCGTCCGCCGCGGCGGTGGGAGTCCTTCTGCACCGGGTCTTCTCCTACCTGGCGGTGGAGCTGACGGTGCCGGTGGCCGAGGCGCTCTACTGCTCCATCCTTTCGGACACCGGGTCGTTCCGGTACCAGAACACGGACCCCGAGGCGATGCGCGTGGCCGCCGAGCTCCTCGAGGTCGGGGTGGACCCCTGGCGCGTCGCCTCGCACATCTACGAGACGCGGCCGAAGGGGGAGCTCGAGCTGCTCGCGCTCGTGCTGCGAACGCTGCAGGTGGCGGGGGACGGGATGGCCGCCTCGCTCACCGTGAGCCCGGAGATGCTCACCGAGACGGGGTGCACCTCGGACATGGTGGACGGCTTCATCAACTACGCGCGGGGCATCGACGGGGTGGAGGTGGCCGTGCTCCTGCGTCCGGACCCGGGCGGGGTGCGGGTGAGCATGCGGTCGCGCGGGACCGTCGACGTCTCGGAGATCGCGCAGCAGTTCGGCGGCGGGGGGCATCGGAACGCCGCCGGGTGCACCCTTCCGCTCGGAATGGGCGAGGTGCGCGCGCAGGTCTTCGAGGCCGTCGGGCAGTACTGCCGCGACGCCGGGCTGCTACCGCGCAACGGCGGGGGCAACGGCGGCGGCGGGATTGCGTAGCGGTCCGCATCGTGAGGCGCGCGCGGCGGGAGAGCCCTGTGGACGGGGTCCTGGTGGTCGACAAGCCGCGCGGGATGACCTCCTTCGAGGTCGTGGCGGCCGTGCGTCGGGCGCTCGGCGCACCGAAGGCTGGACACACGGGGACGCTGGACCCGCTCGCTACGGGAGTTCTGCCCGTCTGTGTGGGCGAGGCGACGAAGATCGCCGGACTGCTCCTCGGAGAGGAGAAGGAATACCGGGCCACCGGCCTGCTCGGCGTGCGCACCAACACCCTGGACACCGACGGCGAGGTAGTCGAGCGCGGTGACCCGACGGGAGTGACCGAGGAGCAGCTCGTCGCGCTGCTCCCCAGGTGGGTCGGGACGCTGCTCCAGGCGCCTCCCGCCTTCTCGGCCGTGCGCGTGGACGGCGAGCGGGCGCACGCCCGGGCGCGGCGGGGAGAGGAGGTGTCGCCCGCCGCACGGCCGGTCCAGGTCCTGCGCCTCGAGCTGCGGCGATTCGAGCTGCCGCGCTTCGAGGTGGAGCTCGCGTGCAGCAAGGGAACCTACGTGCGCGTGTTGGTGGATGAGCTCGGCCGCGCCCTCGGGTGCGGCGCCTCGGTGGCGGAGCTGCGGCGCGTCCGGAGCGGCGGGTTCGACCTGTCGCGCGCGGTCCCCCTCGAGGGGCTCGCCGAACGGCACCGACGCGGCGAGCTCCCCTGGGTGAGCATGGACGAGGCGCTCTCGGCCCTGCCGGCCGTGGAGGTGACGCCCGAGGCGGCGGATAAGCTGCGGCACGGCCAACCGGTCGCCGCCGAGCCGCAGCCAGGCCTCGTGCGGGTCAGACTCGGTGGAGAGCTCGTAGCTCTCGGCGTCTTCCGAGGAGAGGGGCTCTGGCCGCAGCGGGTCTTTCGGCCGTCGCCCAGCGAGGCGGCCGAGGCGCGCACGCACGCAGGAAGCCATTGACAACTGGGGCCTCTTGGCCCACGATGGCGCCCAAATACACCCGCCGAGTGGAGAGATCTGCTGGCGCGGCAAGGAGTTGGCCATGGGACTGGCAACGGAACTGAAGAAGGGCGTGATCGAGAAGTACCGCGCCCACGAAAAAGACACCGGTTCGCCGGAGGTGCAGGTAGCCCTCCTGACCGAGCGCATCAACCACCTGACCGAGCACTTCAAGACCCACGCGAAGGATCATCACTCGCGGCGCGGCCTGCTCAAGCTGGTGGGGAAGCGGCGTCGGCTGCTGGACTACCTGAAGGACAAGGATGCCGATCGCTACCGCAAGGTGATCGGCGACCTCGGCATCCGCAAGTAACGTGGCCGCGGGGCCTGAAGAGGTCCCGCGGCAGACACGGGGTTCGTCTCGGTAGAGACGGCCTCGAGAGTGGACAGAGCAAGGCCTTAGTTTTTGACCGGAGCTCCCGTGCGCGGGAGCTGTGGCCAAGGACTAATCCTGCCCTGATCCACTCCTGACTCGGTCGATCGCGAAGCCCGCGTGGCCCGCGGCTCCGGGGCGTCTACGTGGCGCCGCGAGCTGCGTCGGCTGGCGATCCGCCGCCGGGGGCCATTGAGCCCCCCAAGAGAGGGAGACGTATGTTCATTCGAGAAAGCGTTCAGATCGGCGGGCGGGAGCTCTCCATCGAGACGGGCAAGATTGCGAAGCAGGCCGACGGCTCCGTGCTCGTGCGCTACGGGGACACGGTCGTGCTGGTCACCACGGTGGCCGACAAGAGCTCCAAGCCCGTGGACTTCTTGCCGCTGACCGTCGAGTACACCGAACGCATGTACGCGGCGGGGCGCATCCCGGGGAGCTACTTCCGACGGGAGGGGCGCCCCGCGGTGCACGAGATCCTTTCGTGCCGGCTGATCGACCGGCCCATCCGGCCGCTCTTCCCCGACGGGTGGCGCTGTGAGACGCAGGTCATCGCGATGGTCCTCTCTTCGGACCGCGAGAACCCGGCGGACGTTCTGGCGATCACCGGCTCCTCGGCGGCGCTGACCATCTCGGACATCCCCTGGGCGGGGCCGATCGCCGGCATCCGCGTTGGGCGGGTGAACGGCCAGCTCGTGGCGAATCCGACGCAGGCGCAGCAGGAGGCGGGCGACATCAACGTCGTTGTGGCCTGCAGCTTCGAGGCGCTCGTCATGGTGGAGGGCTCCTGCCGGTTCGTTTCCGAAGGGGACCTGGTCGAGGCGCTCCTCTTCGCGCAGGAGCAGGCGCGTCCGATCCTCGAGCTGCAGGAGCGGTTGCGGGCGGCCGTGGGACGCGAGAAGCGCCCCTTCACCGCCGAGGTGGCCGACGAGGGGCTCGTGGCGATGGTGGCCGACCTCGTCGGGTCGCGGCTCGCGCAGGCGATCGCGGTGCGCGAGAAGCAGGCTCGGTCGAAGGCCGTGAAGGAATCGCGCGAGTGGCTCCTCGGCCAGCTCGGCGAGGCGTACGTCGAGCGGATCGACGAGGTGAAGGAAGCCTTCGACGAGGCCAAGCGGCGGTACGTGCGCCGGATGGCGATCAACGACCGGGTTCGTCTCGACGGGCGCGGACTGCGCGACATCCGCGCCATCTCTTGCGAGGTCGGACTGCTCCCGCGGACGCACGGCTCCGCTCTCTTCACGCGCGGGGAGACGCAGGCGCTCGCCACGGCGACGTTGGCCACCGGTCGCTCCGATCAGCGGATCGAGTCGGTGATGGGCGATCACTCCAAGCGCTTCCTGCTGCACTACAACTTCCCGTCCTTCTCCACCGGCGAGGTGAAGCGCTTCGGCTCTCCCGGGCGGCGCGAGATCGGCCACGGCAACCTGGCGGAACGCTCGCTCATGCAGGTGCTCCCGGACGGCGCGGACTTCCCGTACGTGCTGCGCGTGGTGAGCGAGATCATGGAGAGCAACGGCTCCTCGTCGATGGCGTCGGTCTGCGGCGGCAGCCTTGCGCTGATGGACGCTGGCGTGCCGGTGAAGGCGCCGGTGGCCGGCATCGCGATGGGGCTCATCAACGAGGGGGACCAGTTCCGGGTCCTGAGCGACATCCTGGGCGACGAAGACCACCTGGGCGACATGGACTTCAAGGTGACTGGCACGCGCGAGGGGATCTGCGCCATCCAGATGGACATCAAGCTGGAGGGTCTGCCCCGAGAGGTGCTCGCCGAGGCGCTCGCCCAGGCGCGCGAGGGACGCCTGCACATCCTGGACAAGATGGCCGAGGCCTTGGACGCCCCGCGGGCGTCGCTGTCGCGCAACGCGCCGCGCATCCTCACCGTGCGGATCAAGCCGGATCGCATCCGGGACATCATCGGCCCCGGAGGCAAGACGATCCGCGCGATCCAGGAGGAGACGGGCGCCGAGATCGACGTCTCCGACGACGGGACGGTGAACATCGCCTCGGCCGACGAGACCAGCGCGCGCAAGGCGATGGACCTCATCGAGGGGCTGACGGCAGAGGCCGAGATCGGCGCCTTCTATCGCGGCCGCGTGCGGCGCATCGCCGAGTTCGGGGCGTTCGTGGAGATCCTGCCCGGGACCGACGGGCTAGTGCACATCAGCGAGCTCGACCACAAGCGCGTCAACCGAGTGGAAGATGTGCTGCACGAAGGTGACGAGGTCGTGGTGAAGGTGATCAACATCGATCGCGAGGGCAAGATCCGCCTGAGCCGCAAGGAAGCCCTGAACGCCGCGCCGGAAGACGTCCGGAGCATGGTCTAGGGCCGCGTCATGCCCGAGCGGGGACGCACCATGCGGGTGAGGCGCTTGCGACCGTCGGCGGTGATGCCGCGCTACATGAGTGCGGGCGCCGCCGGTATGGACCTCTCGGCGGCGATCGATGGGCCCGTGACGGTGCAGCCCGGCGCGACGGAGGTGGTTCCGACGGGGCTGGCGCTCGAGCTTCCGCCGGGGCACGAGGGGCAGGTGCGGCCGCGTTCGGGCCTGGCCGTGCGGTTCGGGCTGACGGTGGTCAATGCGCCCGGCACGATCGACGAGGACTACCGGGGCGAGGTCTTGGTCGCGCTCGTGAATCTCGGGAAGAGCGCGGTGTGCATCGAGCCCGGGATGCGCATCGCACAGCTCGTGGTGGCCCCCGTGACGCGCGTGGTGGTAGTGGAGGTCGAGGAGTTGACGGACACGGTGCGCGGCTCGGGAGGCTTCGGGCACACCGGGTGACCGAGGTGTGGGCTCGGCCGCACGCCGTCGGCAGGAAGACGTCGCGATGCTGTGCTTTCGATGCGGCAGTCCGGTCGGCGAACGTGCCGAGTCCTGCGCCAACTGCGGCCAGGACCTGACGGCGTCGCGCCGCGACGACACCGAGCGGTTCACAGAGCTCCAGCGCAAACTGCGCAAGACCGGCCGACACGCCGCGCGGGCCACCGTTTACGGGGTGGGCGCCGTGGTGCGCGAGCGCTACGAGGTCGTGGACGTCGTCGGGCCGGGGCCGCTCGGAACGGTCTACAAGGCGTTCGACCAGGAGCTCGAGGTCGACGTCGCCCTCAAGCTCGTGGATGCGGAGTTCCTGCCCGACGAGGGGTCGCGCGCCGCGTTCCTGACCACCATCGGCCGCCTGCGCGAGATGGTCCATCCGAACGCGGTGCGCTACTTCGACGTGGATCGCGACGGCGACCGGTGCTTCTTCGTCACGCAGTTCCTCGAAGGGCTCAGCCTGCGCAAGATCGTGGAGCTGCGCCGGACGAAGGGCCAGAGGTTCTCGCTGGCCGAGGTGGAGCCGATCGCAACGCAGCTCTGCCGGGCGCTCGGTGAGACGTGCAGCCTGGTGGTTCACGGGGGCCTCAAGCCGGACAACGTGATCATCCTGCCGGATGTTCTGAAGATCACCGACTTCGCGTTGCCGCTCGCGCTGCCGCAGGAGGCCTACCTCGCGGCCCAGCGCTCGGCGGGGGACGTGTTCCTCTACCACGCCCCCGAGGTACGCAACGGGCAGAGCCCCGACGCTCGCGCGGACGTCTATTCCGCCGGGGCGATCTTGCTCGAGCTGCTCACGGGACAGCTCTTCCGAGGGCAGGCAGTCCTGCTGGACGAGGCGGACCTGACGCTGCGGAAGGGCCTCGAGACGGTCCTGCGGCGCGCCCTGGCGGCGCAGCCGCACGAGCGGTATGCGCACGCGGGCGAGCTGGGAGAGGCGGTCGTGCAGGCGATGAAGGGCGGAGAGGCTCCGCCCGCCCGCGAGGAGCTCGAGGAGCGGACGGCGGTGAAGAAGACGCAGCGCGCGCCTCTCGACGGGCCGACGGCGGTCCAGAACATGATGCGCGTCCCTCGGCCGGAGGCGACCGCTGTCGAGCCTCGGCCGGCTCGCGGGCCGCGGGAGGGCAGCTCCCACGGCGAGGCGCCGACGACTCTGCGCGGCGGGACCGCCTCCGACCCGGCGCTGATGGCCGCTGCCGAGGGAGAATGGTCGGCGCTGCTCGGCGGAGGGACGGGGGAGCACGCAGCGCCGCTGGAGAATTCCGACCCGCACGCCGCGCCTCGGGCGAAGGAGCACTCGCAGGCCACGCACCAGCTCAAGCTGGAGGAGCTCGAGGTCGACGAGGCGGAGGAGGGGCTGGGCGGCGTCTCTGCGGGGCAATCCGACGACGAGGGCGTCGAGGTCGCCGATGCGCCGAGGAAGGAGCATTCGCAGGCCACGCACCAGCTCAAGCTGGACGAGCTCGAGTTCGAAGAGGCCAGCGCGCGCCGCGCGGCGGAAGCCGGCGATCGAGGGGACCCCGAGTCGGGCAGGGCCGCTGACCGGGACCTGACCGTGCCCCGGGCTGCGGTGCTCTCGCCGCTGCTTGCAGCGGAGAGCGGGCCGACGATCCCCGAGAAGGAGCTCCCGGAGGCGGCCTCCGCGCCGACCGAGGGGACGCAACAGATCCACATGGACATGATCCTCGGCGCCGACGAGGACGCTGCGGCGCCCGAGAGCGAGCGTGGGCCGTCGATGGAGCAGCGGCAGCGGATGGCGGTGAGCGGCGAGGTGGGACGAGGGGCCGCGGCGAACGCCGCCTCCGCCGCGCCGGCCCAGGATCCGGAGCTGCCGCACCTGGACGCGGCCGGTGGCGGGCGGCGGGCCCACCGGGAGGCACGCGCGCGAGAGGCGCTGCAAGCCTTCGGGCGGACGAAGGACGGGCGGCCCCTGGTGGACGCGGCCGGGGTCATCGAAGGGATAGGGGGCAGCGGCGAGATGCCGGCGCCCCTCGCCGAGCTCGCCGGACGCGGGGCGGAGGCGGGGGCTATGGGGGCGGCGAGTTCGTCCCCCGGTGTGGGCGGGGTGCCGTCGCCTCTCGGGGCGAGCCCCGCGGTCGCGCCGGAGGTGCTGCATCGGGATGCCGTTCCCGTGCCGCTCGCCCCGCGAGAGGTGACGCTTGCGGTCCCGCGACGTGCTGCGCCCGTTCGACGGTGGGCGTTGCCGGCCTTCGTCGGCGCGATGGTGGCTCTGGGGGCGGGCACCGTGGCGACGATCGTCTACGTGCACGGTCAGCGCGAGGCGGAGAAGCGAGAGGAGCTCGAACGAAAGCAGCAGGCTCTCCGGCGACAGCAGGCCGACGCGTCGCCGGTGACGCCTACCGTCTCGGCCCGGGGGCTCGGGGCGACGGCGCCGGATCGTGGAATGCCCGGGCGTGCGTCCGACGCTGGCGGATCCCATACGCGCGTCACGCTCCGGCGCGGAGACGGTGGCTCGGTAGGCGCCGCGGAGCCCGAGGGGCGCGAGCGGGACGATCGGCTCGGAGGGAGCGACGATCCGTCCCGGGCCGCAGCCCGCACCGCTCGCACGCCGTCCGAAGGCAGTGGAAAGGCGGACCGCGGTCGGTGCTACGCCGGGATGGCCTACGTGGCGCGAGGCGCCTCGGACGGCTACTGCATCGATCGTTTCGAGGCCCCCGGGCGGGGGGCGCCACCGCTGCGGAGCGTCACGGTGGCGGCCTCGCGGGCGGCGTGTCGCGCCCGAGGCCTGAGGCTCTGCAGCATGGCGGAGTGGACCCGCGCCTGCGGTGGACGCTTCCCGTACGGGGAGACCTTCGATAAGCGGCGCTGCAGCACCGGGATGGACAAGCCGGGCCTCGCGGGCGGGCGACCTTCTTGCCGCTCGGCCCATCAGGTCTACGACCTGAGCGGTAACGTCTCGGAGTGGGTCGAGGAGGGGGTGGCGATGGGGGGAGACTTCACGAGCCGGGACGAGGCCGCCAGCTGCGCCGCGAAGGGCAAAGGCGGGCCGAATACGGGATACCGCTGCTGCGGCGATCCCGACTGGGAGTAGCCATGCTCGATCGGTACAGCCGTCCGGAGCTGCGCGCGCTGTGGAGCGACCAGCGGCGCTACGAGACCTGGCTCGAGGTGGAGCTCGCGGTGTGCGAGGCCATGGAAGCCCGCGAGCTCGTACCGCGCGGCACGTCGGCGTCGGTGCGCGAGCGGGTGCGAGTCGATGCCGCGCGCATCGTCGCTCTCGAGGAGCGGGTGCGGCACGACGTGATCGCGTTCCTCACGCACGTCGAGGAGCAGGTGGGGGAGCCCGCGCGCTGGCTCCACCTGGGAATGACCTCCTCGGACGTGCTGGACTCGGCCTTCGCCATCCAGCTCCGCACGGCAGGTGAGATGATCCTGGAGGCCCTCGACGCGCTCACCACCGTCGTCAGGCGGCGGGCGATGGACTTCAAGAGCTTGCCGGTGGTCGGGCGGACGCATGGCATCCACGCCGAACCGACCTCCTTGGGCCTGGTCTTCCTCGGATTCTTCGCCGAGCTCGAACGGCAGCGCGAGCGGCTGCGTCACGCGGTGGAACAGATCGCGGTGGGCAAGGTGGCGGGGGCGGTCGGCGTGTACGGCAACCTGGATCCGCAGGTGGAGCGCGCGGCGCTGGCGACCCTGGGTCTGCGACCCGAGCCGTGCGCAACGCAGGTGGTGCCGCGCGATCGGCACGCCGAGTTCTTCAGCGCGCTCGCCTTGCTCGCGGCGACGGTCGAGCGCATGGCCCTGCAGGTGCGCCACTGGCAGCGCACGGAGGTGGGCGAGGCGGGCGAGGCGTTCTCGGGCGGGCAGAAGGGCTCGAGCGCGATGCCGCACAAGAAGAACCCGATCCTCTCGGAGAACCTCTGCGGCCTGGCGCGGCTCGTGCGGAGCTACGCCGGCGCGGCGCTCGAGAACGTGGCGCTGTGGCACGAGCGAGACATCAGCCACTCCTCGGTCGAGCGCGCGATCGGGCCGGACGCGACGACGATCGTCCATTTCATGCTGCACCGCGCGACGGGGCTCTTTGACGGGCTGGACGTGAACGTGGAACGCGTGGAGAGGAACCTGCAGCAGACGGGGGGCCTGATCTTCTCGGAAGCGGTGCTCCTGGCGCTGGTGAACAAGGGCCTGGCCCGACAGGCGGCGTACGAGCTCGTGCAGGCCCAGGCGATGGCGGCTCAGGCCGGCCGCGGAGAGTTCCTGGATCTCCTGATCGCCGACCCGGGGGTCCGCGCGTGGCTCACGGCCGAGGAGGTGGCGTCCTGCTTCGACCTGCGGCACCACCTGCGCCACGTCGAAACGATCTATCAGCGGGTCCTCGAGAAGGAGAGCGCGCCGTGATCACGGACGAGGTGCTCCAGCAAGGGCTCGGCCTGACTCTGGACGAGACGGACTTCCCGGGGGCGGGTGCGCTGCATCGCGGGAAGGTGCGGGATAGCTATTGCCGCGGAGACCGCCGCACTATCGTGGTGACCGATCGGCTGAGCGCCTTCGACGTGATCGTGGGGACCATCCCCTTCAAGGGGCAGGTGCTGAACGGCGTGGCGGCGTACTGGTTCGACGCGTCGCGGGAACTCGTGCCGAACCACCTCCTCGCGGTCCCCGACCCGGCGGTGAGCGTGGTCCGCGAGTGCCGCGTGATTCCCGTGGAGATGGTCGTTCGGGGATACCTGACCGGTTCGAGTAGCACGTCGATCTGGACGCACTACGAACGCGGGAGCCGCACCTACTGCGGGCACGCTCTGCCCGCGGGTCTGCACAAGCACGAGAGACTGCCCCGTCCGCTCATCACGCCGACGACGAAGGCCGAGAAGGGGGCCCACGACGAGCCCGTGAGCGGCGACGAGGCCGTGGCGCGCGGGCTGTGCACGGCGGGGGAGTTCGCCGAGCTGTCGGCGCTGGCCTTGCGGCTCTTCGACTTCGGGACTCGCCGCGCCGCCGAGCGGGGGCTGCTGCTCGTAGACACGAAGTACGAGTTCGGGCGCACGCCCGAGGGGACGCTCGTGGTCGTGGACGAGGTGCACACGCCCGACTCCTCTCGTTACTGGTACGCGGCGAGCTACGAAGAGGCTTTGCGCAGCGGCTCCGACCCGCGCGCGCTCGACAAGGAATACGTGCGGCGGTACCTCGTGGCGCAGGGGTTCCGGGGAGAAGGCCCGACTCCGGTGCTGCCCGACGCCGTGCGCATGGAGGCGGCCCGCCGCTACGTCGAGATCTTCGAGGCGATTACCGGCACTGCGTTCGTGCCGAACCTCGAGCCGCCGCTCGAACGGCTGGCCCGTCTCTTCTCCGCGGGGTGAGGCTCTCGGGACGAGGCCCGCTTGAGGGAGCGTCCTCCCTGTGTCACCGTATGACCAACCGGACGGAGGTGGCGCATGGTCTCGATGCTCCTGAGATACCTCATCGTGGCTGCGGTCGTGTACCTCATGGCGCTCGTGCTGCCGGGGATGCGCCTGCGCCGCTTTCGGACCGCCCTCGTGGTGGCCGGCGTGTACGGCCTGCTGAATTTCGTGCTGTTCAAGGTTCTGATCTTCATCACCTTCCCACTGGTGGTGCTGAAGTACCTGACCCTCGGGGTCTTCGGTCTGGTGATGAACGCGGTGCTGCTGGTAGTGACGGACAAGCTCCTCGACGACTTCGAGCTCTCGGGCTTTGGCACGGCCTTGCTGGCCGCGCTCGGGATCTCCGCCACCAACGTGGCGCTCACGCTGTTCGGCCTTTAGGGCTCCCGTCGCCTCCGGTTCCGGAGGTCGATCTCCCTGCTCGCGAGGCCCTCTCGCCTTGACGCCTACACGCCCGCGTGCTAGAGCCTACCGCGGAAAATGTGCGGAATTTTTGGAATATATGGACACCTTGAGGCGGCCCACCTCACCTACCTCGGGCTGCACGCGCTGCAGCATCGCGGGCAGGAGAGCGCCGGCATTGCCGTGGGGGACGGCACCCAGGTCCGCGCGCACCGGGGGATGGGCCTGGTCGTGGACGTCTTCGATGCCCCGACCCTCAAGCGACTGAACGGCGGCAGCGCCATCGGCCACGTCCGCTATTCGACCGCGGGCGACTCGGACCTGAACAACGCGCAACCGCTGACCGTGCGGCACGGGCGAGGCCAGCTCGCGGTGGCGCACAACGGGAACCTGACGAACGCCCGGCTCCTGCGCCAGACGCTCGAGGAGGCCGGATCGATCTTCACCGCTACGTCGGACAGCGAGGTGATCGTCCACCTCTTCGCCCGGGATCGGCAGGAGCAGCTGGCCGATCGCATCGCCGCGGTGCTTCCGCAGCTTCGGGGGGCCTTCTCGCTCGTCTTCCTCACGGAGCGGGAGCTGGTCGCCGCACGGGATCCGCTCGGCTTCCGGCCCCTGGCCATGGGGCGCCTCGTGACTCCGTCGGAAAACGGGGGCGCGCCGCGCGAGAGCTGGGTCTTCGCCTCGGAGACCTGCGCCTTCGACCTCATCGGCGCGGAGTACGTGCGCCCCGTGGACCCGGGCGAGATCGTGGTCGTGGACGAGCGGGGGCCCCGGTCTCTGCGCTACGCCGAGGGGCCCGCCCGGCGCTTCTGCGTCTTCGAGCACGTCTACTTCGCGCGACCCGACTCGAAGCTCGGCGGTCACTCGGTCTACCTCTCGCGGCACCGGTTCGGCAGACAGCTCGCGCGAGAGCAACCGGCCAGCGCGGATCTCGTCATCTCGGTCCCCGACTCGGGGACCAGCGCGGCGCTCGGTTTCGCCCAAGAGGCGGGGCTGCCCTTCGAGATGGGGCTCATCCGCAGCCACTACGTCGGTCGCACCTTCATCGAACCCCAGCGGGCGATCCGGAACTTCGGCGTGCGCCTGAAGCTCGCGCCGGTGCGCGCGCTCATCGAGGGGAAGCGCCTCGTCGTGGTGGACGATTCGCTCGTGCGCGGCACGACCTCGAGGAAGATCGTCACGATGCTGCGGCAGGCCGGCGCCAAGGAAGTCCACCTGCGGATCAGCTCGCCCCCCATCGGGTACCCGTGCCACTACGGCATCGATACGCCCACGCGGGAGGAGCTCATCGGGTCGAGCCGGACTCCGTCGGAGATCGCGGCCTACGTGGGGGCCGACAGCCTCGGCTACCTGAGCCTGGAGGGGATGCTCGCGGCGATCGGCGAGACCCCCGGCGCCAACTACTGCGACGCCTGCTTCACCGGACGCTACCCCTCCGACTCCGAGCCGCTGCTTCCGCCGGCACGGGCCGGCTCGGGGGTCTAACCTCGCCAAAGACACTCGATACGAAGGAGAGACACCATGGGTCACGCCGAGACGACCGACAAGCTGAAGGGCCTGCGCGCGCGGTTGATCACGCTTCGAGGTCATCTTTGACCTGGACCACCATCGGCGACGGATAGCCGAAATCGAAGCCTCGGCCACCGAGCCGACGTTCTGGAACCATAACGAGCGAGCCCAGGAGCTCCTGAAGGAGCAGTCCCGGAGCAAAGAGCTCGTAGGGAACTGGGATCGTGCGCACGGGCAGCTCGAGGATGCAGAAGCGCTGCTCGAGCTCGCCCGAGAGGCGGGCGACGAGTCGAGCGTCGAGGAGGCGGGACGCATGGCCGACGGCGTTGCGACCGCCGTCGAGGCCATGGAGTTCGCCCGCATGCTCTCCGGGCCGAACGACCGGTGCTCGGCGCTGGTGAACATCAACGCCGGGGCGGGTGGTACGGAGAGCCAGGACTGGGCCGAGATGCTCCTGCGGATGTACTCCCGCTGGGCCGAGCGCAAGGGCTACAGGCTGGAGATCCTCGACGTGCAGCCGGGCGAAGAGGCCGGCATCAAGTCGGCCACGCTGTCGGTCGAGGGCGACCACGCCTTCGGTTTTCTACGGGCCGACGTGGGCGTGCATCGCCTGGTGCGCATCTCGCCGTTCGACGCGCAGGCGCGGCGCCACACCTCGTTCGCCTCGGTGGCGGTCTACCCCGACGTGGACGACGACGTGAAGATCGACATCAAGGACGAGGACCTGAGGATCGACGTCTATCGTTCGGGAGGGGCCGGTGGGCAGCACGTGAACAAGACCGAGTCGGCGGTCCGGCTCACCCACTTGCCGACGGGGATCGTCGTGCAGTGTCAGAACGAGCGCTCGCAGCACAAGAACAAGTCGCAGGCCATGCGGGTGCTGCGCGCTCGGCTTTACGAGCACGAGATGAAGAAGAAGGAAGAGGCGATGTCCGATCTGAACGCCCAGAAGAAGGCCATCGAGTGGGGCAGCCAGATCCGGTCGTACGTCCTCGCCCCGTACCGACTGGTCACGGACCACCGGACCGAGCTCAAGGTGGGGAACGTGGACGCGGTGCTCGACGGGGACATCGATCAATTCATCCAATCCTTCCTGCTCGGGCAGGGGGGGAGCGGCGCGGCGGCCTAGCCGCCCTTCACGAGGGACGCATGACGGACCAGCAACAGGGGGCGGCGACCGCCGACGACGTCGTCGAGTCGGCGGCCGAGACGAACCGTCTGATTCAGCAGCGGCAGCAGAAGGTGGGAGAGCTGCGGGCGGCCGGGGAGAACCCCTATCGGAACGACTTCTCCCCGTCGCACACGGCGGGGCAGGTGCTCGCGCGGTTCGCGGGCGTCGCGCCTCCCGCGGAGCAGGACGGCGCCCCCCTCTCCGAGGAGCGCTTCGCGGTCGCGGGCCGCGTCGTGGAGCTGCGCAGCTTCGGCAAGGCCACCTTCGTCAAGCTGGCGGACCGTTCCGGGCGGCTGCAGGTCTACATCCGCAAGGACAAGGTGGGGGACGAGGCCTACCAGCGTTTCCGGAAGGCCGAGGGGTGGGACTTCCTCGGGGCGAAGGGCTACGCGTTCTTCACCAAGACGGGCGAGCTCACGCTCATGGCCGAGGAGGTCGTGCTGCTGACGAAGACGGTGCGCCCGCCGCCGGAGAAGTGGAGCGGTCTGAAGGACCAGGAGACCCGCTACCGGCAGCGGTACGTCGACCTCGTGGCGAACCCCGAGGTGGCGCAGGTCTTCCGCAAGCGCAGTCAGATCGTGCGGGCTATCCGGCGCTACTTCGACGAGCGGGACTTTCTCGAGGTGGAAACGCCGCTCCTGCACGGGACGCTGGGGGGGGCCGCGGCGCGGCCGTTCCGGACCCATCACAACGCCCTCGACATGCCGCTCTACCTGCGCATCGCCCCCGAGCTCTTCCTGAAGCGGCTCGTGGTGGGCGGGTTCGACCGGGTCTACGAGATCGGCCGGAACTTCCGCAACGAGGGGCTCTCGCGCCAGCACAACCCCGAGTTCACGATGCTCGAGTTCTACATGGCCTACGCGACCTACGAGACGCTCATGGCCATGACCGAAGAGGTGCTGAGCCACGTGGCGCGCGAGGTCGTGGGGACGACGGAGCTCGTTTACCAGGGACAGGCGATCGATTTCTCGACGCCGTGGCGGCGCGTGGCGGTGAAGGACCTCGTGCTCGAGGCGTGCCAGGCGCTGCCGCGACCGCTCTCCGCGGCGCAGCTCGCGGACCCGGAGGCTCTCGCCGCGTGGTGCCGCGAGAGTGGGCTTCAGGCCCGGCAGGACGCGCTCGGCGAGGCGCTCCGCTTCGCCGACACCCACGGCAAGCGCATCGGCGTGCTTTTCGAACAGCTCGGCGAGGCGCGGCTGCCGCAGGACCGGCCCGTCTTCGTGGTCGACTACCCGGCGGCGATCTCGCCGCTGTCGCGGCGCAAGGATGCCGACCCGGAGCTCGTGGACAGGTTCGAGCTCTTCATCTACGGGCGCGAGATCGCGAACGGCTTCTCCGAGCTGAACGACCCGGCCGACCAGCGCGAGCGGTTCCAGAAGCAGCTCGACGATCGACAGCGCGGGGACGAAGAGGCGATGGAGTACGACGAGGACTACTGCCGGGCCCTCGAGTACGGTATGCCCCCCACGGCGGGCGAGGGGATCGGCATCGACCGCTTGGTGATGCTGCTCTGCGACCAGCCGAGCATTCGCGACGTGCTGCTCTTCCCGCACATGCGCCCCGAGGGGCGATAGCGTTGTCCGACGCGGCGCGACCGAGCGGAGGACCCCTCGCGCGCTTCGTTCCGCTCGTGCTCCTCCTGCTCGGCGCGGCGGTTCTGCTCGTCCGTGGCCTGCTTGCCGCACGGTCTCCGCATCCCTTCGTCAGCGTGGCCCTGCTGCTCGGCGGAGGTGCGCTCGTGGCGGTGGGCGGGATCGGCCTGGCCCTGGTGGTGGCGACGCGCCGCTCCTTCGAGTGGTTTCTCGCGTGGCGGTACCTCCGCGCGCGGGGCGGTCGACGGTGGGTGACGCTGGCGGTGGGTCTCGGCCTCCTCGGGGTGGGGGTGGCGCTGCTTCTCGCGGCGAAGGTGGCCGGGCGTCCCCCGGTGGGCGAGCTGGTGCTCGGGCCGACCCGGCTTCAGCGCGGCCTCGAGGGGGCGGCCGTGGCCGTCTTCCTGGTGGCGAACTGGGTCGTGCTCTTCGGTCTGCTGCTGCTCGCGTTCTCGCTCTTCACCTCGGTCGCGGTCTTCGGGGTCTACCTCGGCACCTGCGCTCTCGTGGTCGTCCTCTCCGTGATGGGGGGGTTCGAACAGGACCTGCGGCGGAAGATCCTCGGGACCCGCGCCCACGTGGTCGTCTCGCGGCATGGCCAGCCGTTCGTCGACTACCGTCCGACGCTCGGGCGGGTCGGCCAGCTCCCCGGCGTCACGGCCGCGGCCCCGTTCGTCGAGGCCGAGGTGATGCTCTCCAGCCAGAACAACATCTCGGGGGTCGTGCTGCGGGGCATCGATCCGCAGGCCGTGGGGCGCGTGAGCGAGCTGCCCGCGTACCTGCGGGCCGAAGGGGGGGCCGGCAATCTCGGCAACCTGGTGCACCCCGAGCGCCTGGCGAAGATCCCCGCGACCCCCTTTCGCGCCGGGCTTCCGCCGCTGCGCGACGTGGACGAGGACGCGGACCGTACGGGCGAGGGGGACAAGAAGAAGGGCGACCCGCTCGCGCAGTCGCCGAAGGCCGGGCCGGCAGGGGCGAAGCGCGCGGCTCCGGCGGGCAAGACCCCGCGCGCGGCCGAGGAGGACGACGACGCCGACGAGGCCGACGACGGCGAGCCGGCGCCGGTCAAGGTGCCACCCCGCCCGGTCTATCCGGGGATCATCGTGGGCGCGGAGCTGGCGAAGAACCTGAGGCTCTACGTGGGGGACGACGTGAACCTCGTCTCGCCCCTCGGCGGGATGAGCCCGGCGGGCCCGATCCCCAAGGCGCGTCCCTTCCGGGTGGCGGGGATCTTCTACTCCGGGATGTACGAGTACGATACCAAGCTGGCGTACATCACGATTCCGGCCGCGCAGCGCTTTCTGGGGCTGGAGGACGAGGTCACGGCGCTGGAGCTGAAGGTGGCCAACGTGGACTCCGTGGCCCTCCTGGCCGACGAGCTTCGCCGGCGCCTCGGCAGCGGTTACGAGGTCAAGGACTGGCAGCAGCTCAACCGCAACCTCTTCTCGGCCCTCAAGCTCGAGCGGGTGGTGATGTTCGCCGTGCTCACCTTCATCGTGGTGGTGGCGGCCTTCGCGATCATCATTACTTTGACCATGCTGGTCCTCGAGAAGCGGCGGGAGATTGCGGTCCTGAAGGCCCTCGGGGCGGGGCACCGCGCCCTGCTGCGGGTCTTCGTGATCGCCGGGGTCTACATCGGCCTCATCGGGATGGCCATGGGCGTGCTCGAAGGCCTCACGATGTGCACCTACGTGGCCTACGTCGGGCTGCCCCTCGACCCGGAGGTCTATTACATCTCGCGTCTCCCCGTGCGGATGAACCCCTGGGACATCGGAGCGGTGGCGGGGGCCGCCGTGACCTTGAGCCTGCTCGGGACCCTGTATCCGGCCTTTCTGGCCTCGAGCCTCAAGCCGGTCGAAGGGCTCCGGTACGACGATTGAGCGAGGCGGGGGCCGCGCGACCGCCCCGCGAGGTGCCTCGTCCGGACGCAGTAGATCCCGGCGGGGCAACTCCTTCCCGCGCCGTGGGGTCCGATCGGATCATGCCGCGTTCGGATAGGGGACGCGGTGCGTTGACAGCCTGGACCTATCTGAGTAGTCTAGCGCGATTTTCCGTCGGAGACGGCCGCCATCCCGCGGCCAGCTTAGCGAACGCCCCGTGCCTGACCTCGACCCGTCAACCCACCCCCATAGCGGCGAGCCCCTCATTCGCGTGGAGGGCCTGACGAAGACCTTCGACCACGGCGGTCGCCGGCTCGAGGTGCTGCGCGGGATCAACCTCACCCTGGCCACCGGCGAGATGGTGTCCGTGATGGGGCAGTCGGGGGCCGGGAAGTCGACGCTGCTGCACATTCTCGGCACCATCGATCTCCCGACCGGCGGGGCGCTCTGGTTCGCGGGACGGGACCTGCGGCGCATGACCTCTACGCAGCTGGCCGAGTTTCGCAACCGCAGTATCGGCTTCGTCTTCCAGTTCCACCACCTGCTCCCCGAGTTCACGGCGCTCGAGAACGTCATGATGCCCGCCCTCATCCAGCGCCTTCCGCGCGAAGTCGCCGAGCACCGGGCTTCCGAGCTCCTGCGTACCGTGGGGCTCACGGAGCGCGTGACGCATCGTCCGGGCGAGCTCTCCGGAGGGGAACAGCAGCGCGTCGCGCTCGCGCGGGCCCTCGTGATGCAGCCCCGGCTGCTGCTCGCCGACGAGCCCACGGGCAACCTGGACAGCAAGACCGGCGCCGCGATTCACGACCTCTTCTTCTCGCTAAACGAGCGCTACCGCACGACCATCTTCGTGGTCACGCACAACCCCGAGCTGGCGGCGCGGATGCCGCGCCAGATGCAGATGGTGGACGGCCTGATCTACGAAGCCGCCGACGCGCCCAGACCGCTCGACAGCCCCGTGGCAGTCGGAGCCTAGCGGTGATCCGCCTCGGCACCGCTCTGCTGGTCCTCCTCGCCCTCGCGACACCGGCGCGCGCCGAGCGAGCGCCGCTCGTCGGACGCATCGCCTTCCAGGGAAATCGCAAGGTGGAGGAGGCCGCGATGCGGGCGGCCCTGTCGAGCCGCGAGGGCCTGCCGTACAGCGCCGCGCGCGTGGCGGCCGACGTGCGTTCGATCTGGCGCATGGGGTACTTCGAGGACGTGCAGGTGAACCTGCTCATCTCCTCGCGGGGGCTGGTGCTCGTCTACGTGGTGAAGGAGAAGCCGTCGGTCCGCAAGATCGTCGTCGCGGGCAACGACGAGGTGGAGCTGGACAAGATCAACGAGGTGCTGGACCTGAAGCGCGAGGGGATCCTCGACGTCTCGCAGATCAAGCGCAACGCCGAGAAGATCCGCGACCTCTACACGGAGAAGGGGTTCTACCTGGCCGACGTGACCTACCGGCTGCGCAAGGTGAGCAAGACGCAGGTCGACGTGCTCTACGACATCCGGGAGAACGCGAAGGTCGTCATCCGGCGCATCACCTTCATCGGCAACCGCGCCGCCTCCGACGACGACCTGAAGGCCGTGATGGGGACGCAGGAGGGCGGGTACTTCTCGTTCCTTACCTCGAGCGGCACCTACCAGGAGAGCGCGTTCGAGCGGGACCTGCTCCTCATGACCGCGCTCTACTACGACCGGGGCTACATCAACGTGAAGCTGGCCACGCCGCGGGTCACGCTGAGCCCCGACAAACGCTTCATGTACATCACGATCCACATCGAGGAGGGGCTCCAGTACCGCCTCGGCAAGCTCGACATCCGCGGCGACCTGCTCTGGCCGCGCAAGGAGCTGATGGCCGACCTGACCGTCCGGCGGGGGGAGATCTTCAACCGGACGAAGCTCGGCAAGGACGTCATGGCGCTGACCGACCGCTACAAGGATCGGGGCCACGCGTACGTGAACATCACGCCGCTCACCAGCATCGACGCCGACAAGCGCATCGTGGACCTCACCTTCGACGTGCAGAAGGGCCCGGTGGTGATCTTCGAGCGGATCAACATCCGGGGGAACAGCAAGACGCGGGACAAGGTCATTCGCCGCGAGCTGAAGGTGTCGGAGGGGGACCGCTACAGCCAGACCTTGCTCAACCGCAGCAAGGCGCGCGTCACGGCGCTCGGGTTCTTCGAATCGGTGAACGTGAGCACCAAGCGTGGCACGACCGACGACCGCATCGTGGTGACGATCGAGGTCAAGGAGCGGCCGACGGGCACGTTCCAGGTGGGGGCCGGCTTCTCGTCGGTGGAGAACTTCATCGCGCAGGCGCAGATCTCGCAGAACAACCTCTTCGGCCGGGGGCAGCGGCTGGCCCTGCAGGCCCAGATCTCGGGCCTGCGGCAGCTCTTCTCGGTGAGCTTCTGGGAGCCGTACTTCCTCGACACGCAGTGGACCTTCGGCTTCGACGTCTACAACTCGCTGCGCAACTTCGAGTCCTTCAACCGGAATGCGACGGGCGGAAACCTCACCTGGGGCTACCCGATCACCGACGACATTCGCGTGTACCTGACCTACACGGGCGAGTACGTCGCCGTTTCCACGGCGGGCCGAGGAAACATCTTCGGCGCCACGACCACCTCGCCCTTGCCGGCGGGGGTGCAGCTCGCGAACCTCTTCAACAGCGGGTTCACCTCCAGCGTGCGCTTCTCGGTGCAGTGGGACACGCGGAACAACCGGCTCTTTCCGACCAAGGGTTTCTTCCACACCATCTGGGCCGAGTTCTCGACGCCGGTGCTCGGATCGCAGAACGTCTTCAACCGCTACGGCGGCTTCACGCGCTGGTACTACCCCATCTGGGGGCCCTTCGTGTTCAAGTTCAACGGCCAGATCGGCGTCATCACGAGCTCGGACCCCAAGGGCGTGCCGATCTTCGAGCGCTACTTCGTGGGCGGGATCATGGACGTGCGCGGTTTCCGTCCGCGCTCGCTGGGGCCGCGCATTCCGGTGCTGAGCTCCGTCGACCCGAACGACAGCATCTTCTATTTCAACAAGGGCGGGAACAAGGAGATGATCTTCAACGCCGAGATCGAGTTCCCGATCTTCGAGAAGGTGGGGATCCGCGGGGTGATCTTCTCGGACGCCGGCATGGCCTTCGACGACAGCGAGCCCCTCTCGTTCACGGCGCTGCGACACAGCGCGGGCTTCGGCTTCCGGTGGTTCTCGCCCATCGGTCCCCTGCGCTTCGAGTGGGGGTTGCCGCTGCGCCCGCAGTCGGGCGAGGACCCCCTGGTCTTCGAGTTCACGATCGGGAACTTCTTCTAGCAGAGTGGATTTTTGGGGGGCGGTTCGGTAAAAGGCGGTCCTGCGCTGCCGGGCGGCGCCGGAGAGCTTCCCGCGGGATCGGGAGCCTTCAGGAAACTCAGCCTATCGAGGAGCTCATCATGATCAGGTCGCTCGTTGTCGGCGGAACCCTTCTTCTGGCCTTGCACGCGGGAACCGCGGAGGCCAAGGACCTGCGCATCGGCGTGGTCAACATGCAGCGCGCGGTGAGCGAGACGGAGGAGGGCCGCAAGGCGGAGGCGAAGCTTCAGGACCTCAAGGACAAGCTGGAGGCCGAGCTGAACCGCAAGCTGAAGGAGTTCTACGAGGAGGAAAACAAGCTACGGAAGGCGTGGTCGATCCTCAAGGAGGAGGAACGCCGCAAGCGCGCCGACGACTCGCGAAGGAAGTTCGAAGGTCTGCAGAAGCGGTACATGGAGGCCGAGCGCGAGCTCATGAAGAAGAAGACGGACGCCTTCATGGCGATCACCAATCGGCTGACCAAGATCATCCAGAAGATCGCCGAGCGGGACAAGTTCGACTTCATCTTCGCGAACGCCGCGGTGCTCTGGGCGCCGCGCCACGTGGATGTCACGAACGACGTGATCCGCTCGTACAACCAGGCGAAGAAGTAGGTCCGGAATGGCGGTCACCCTCGACGACCTGGCGCGAGAGACGGGGGGAAGGGTCGTCGGGGAGGGGAGCGTGACCGTCCTCGGCGTGGCCGAGCTGGCCTCCGCCGGGCCGTCGGAGATCGCTCCGTTCACCGATCCGCGGCGCGCGGAGGAGGCGAGGGGGGCCGTCGTGGCGGCGCTGCTCGTGACGCGCCATTGGCCGGAGCTCCGCACCCCGCAGCTCGTCTGCCCCGACGCGGGCCGAGCCCTGGCTCTCATCATCCGGATATTCGCTCCTGCGGCCGAGGTCCTCCGATCGGGCGTGGATCCCCGTGCCGCCGTCGAGCCGGGAGCGGTCGTGGAGCCCGGGGCCTGGGTCGGCCCCTTCGTCTTCGTCGGGGCGGGGGCGCACGTCGAGGCCGGTGCGCAGGTCGAGCCCTTCAGCTACGTGGGTGCTCGCGCGCGCGTTGGAGCAGGAGCCCGCGTGGGGCCCGGCGCCGTGGTGGGCGAGGGGTGCGAAATCGGGCCCGCGGCGCGGGTCGGGCCCGGAGCGATTGTGGGCGGGAGCGGCTTCGGTTTCTACCGGGAGGAAGGTGCGTGGCGCGCGGTCCCCCAGCTGGGATCGGTGGTGATCGAGGCCGAGGCCGAGCTGGGCGCGAACAGCTGCGTGGATCGCGGCACGCTCGGTGCCACGCGAGTGGGCGCTGGCGCCAAGCTCGATAACCTCGTACAGGTCGGCCACAACGCCTCTATCGGGTGCGGCGCGCTCCTCTGCGGGCAGGTGGGCGTGGCCGGCAGCGCGGTGGTCGGCGCGGGCGCGGTGCTCGCCGGGCAGGTCGGGGTCGCGGACCACGTGCGGGTGGGCGAAGGGGCGCGTGTGGGAGCCCACAGCGGCGTCGCGCAGGACGTGCCACCGGGCACAACGGTGACGGGCTATCCGACGGTGCCGCACGTCGCGTGGCTCCGCACGAGCGCGGCCCTCGCGCGGCTCCCTCAACTTCTCGGTCGTGTGACGGAGCTCGGTCGACGGGTCGAGCTCCTCGAGCAGCGCGCGATTTCGTGCGCGGCAGGCCCTCAGGGCGAGGAGGAAGACGCATGCTAGACATCAACCAGATCTTGAAGATCCTGCCGCATCGCTACCCCTTCCTCCTCGTGGACAAGGTGAGCGAGGTGTCCGAGGAAAAGATCGTGGCGCACAAGTACGTCACGGTGAACGAGCCGCACTTCAACGGGCACTTCCCGGGGATGCCGGTGATGCCCGGGGTGCTGATGATCGAGGCGCTGGCGCAGGCCGGCGCGATCCTCGCCCACCAGAGCGGCGGTTTCGATCCGGCCACGCAGAACCTCTTCTTCATGACCATCGACAAGGCGAAGTTCCGCCGCCCGGTGCGTCCCGGGGACCGGCTGGACCTGGAGGTGGTGCCGCTCCGCAAGGGGGGACGGGTGTGGAAGCTGAAGGGGGAGGGGCGAGTTGACGGAGAGCTGGTCGTCGAGGCCGAGCTGATGGCCACCATGTCGCCCCGAGGCTGAGGCGCGCCATGACCGGCCAAGAGGGGCGGCCGGCGGGGGCCGGGGTCGCCGTGCATCCGAGCGCGCACGTCAGCCCCGACGCACGGCTCCTCGGGCCGGGGACTGAGATCGGCCCGGGGGCGGTCGTCGGCAAGGACGTGGTCGTGGGGCCGGGGACCCAGGTCGGGCCGTACGCGATTCTGGAGGGCCTGACAGTCATCGGCCGTGACAACCGGATCGGGCCCCACGCGGTCGTCGGCGCGCCGGCGCAGGTGCGAAGAGGGGCGGAGGGCGGTCGGCTCGTCGTCGGGGACGGCAACACCATCCGCGAGTTCGTGACGATTCATGCCGGTAGCGCGGGGGGCGTGACCCGTCTCGGAGACCGCAGCCTGCTCATGGCCTACGTGCACGTCGCGCACGATTGCGAGCTCGAGGACGAACTCGAGCTCGCGAACGGCGTACAACTGGCAGGGCACGTTGTGGTGGGGCATCACGCAGTGATAGGTGGTCTGGCAGCCGTGCATCAGCTGGTGCGGATCGGGGCCGGCGCGATGGTCGGCGCAGGATCGATGGTGTCCCAAGACGTGCTGCCGCACGCCCTCGTGAGCGGAGACCGAGCGCGTCTGTACGGGGTGAACACCGTCGGGCTTCGTCGTCGGGGGGCGGATGCGGCACGTCGTCGGGAGCTGGAGCGCGCGTTTCGGATGTTGCGGTCAGTCGACACGCTGGCTCACGGGATCGACCGGGTTCGAGGCGAGGTAGAGCTCACCGTGGAGGTGCGCGAGCTGCTGCAGTTCCTCGAGAGAGGTGGACGGCGGGGGTACTGTCGACCGAGCGCTGGGGGTCGAGGATCCGCGTCGTGCGACGGCTGATCCCTTTTCTCGCCCTGGCCGTTCTCGGCGGCTGCACCTGCGGACGGCCGCCGCCTTCCACGCATCGCGGCGCCAACGTCGTCGTCGTGGAGCCGAGCGAGGTGGGGCGCGCGGCAGCGGTCGCGGAGCGCGAGCCGAACGACTCGCGGCGGCAGGCGCAGGCCGTGGCGGCCGATCAGCCGGTGGCCGGAACCCTCGCGCGCCAGGGCGGGACCGAGGACGAGGACTGGTATCGGGTGGAGGTCGGCTCTCAGGGGCAGGTGCTCTCGGCCACGCTGAGCGGGCTCCCCGGCGCCGACCTGGTGCTCGAGGCCTTCTCGGCCAAGGGGAAGAAGCTCGTGAGCGTGAACAACGCCGCCGAGGGAGAGGGCGAGCGGCTGGCCAACCTCTCGGTGGAGGGCGGCACCTACTACCTGCGCGTGCGGGCCAAGGGAGGGGCGGCGCAGGGGCAGCCCGGCGATGGCGGACCAGGCCAGGGCGCGAGCTACCGCCTGAGCTGGGCCGTTCGCGCGCGGGAAGAGGGAGAGGAGCGCGAGCCGAACGGTCGGTCTGCCGAGGCGTCCCCGCTGCTCGTCGGGGAGGAGGCCATCGGGCACCTCGGGTGGCGAGGCGACGCGGACTGGTACGAGACGCCGCTTCGGGACGTGGGCCCCGCCGCCCGGCTGAGTGTCGAGCTGAGCGGCCTCGACGGGGTGCGGCTCCACCTGGCGGTGCGCCGCGGGGATGGAACGGTCGTGCAAGAACGCTCCGGCGGGGTGGGGGAGGGCGTCGCGCTGCCGAATCTGGGTCTCCCTGCGGGAACGGAGCGCCTGTTGGTGGTCGTGCGCGCACGCCAGGGCTACAGCGTCGAGGGGCGCTACACGCTGCGCGTGGCGACCACGGTGCCGGCTGTGCCGACCGAGAGCGAGCCCAACGATCGACCGGCCTCGGCGGGAGCGCTGGTCCCGGGGCAGCCGGTGGTTGGAAATCTTCCGGACGCCGCGGACCGGGACCTCTTCTCCGTCCCGGTGACGCAGCCGTCGCTGCTCCGGATCTGGGTCTACCCGGCGCCGCAGCTGGATGTGGCCCTCGCCGCCCTCGACGCCGGCGGGCAGCGCGTGGTCGCCGTGGATGACGGCAAGCTTGGCGACCCCGAGGCCCTGAGCGGAATTCTGGTCCAGCCGCCGCGGGCGCTCGTCGAGCTCCGGGCCGTGCGCCGGGCCGAGACGGAGGGCGCCGCCCCCTATCGGATCGTGGCCCGACTGCTGCCTCCCGACGGCTGGGAGCAGGAGCCGAACGACGTGCCGGAGCGGGCGACCCTCTGGCCCTCCGCACAGACGGAGATGCGCGGCTTCTTGCACCCGCGCAAGGATGTGGACCACTATCGGGTGGTGGCCGGAGACGGCCCCGTGACCGTGGACGTGACCGCGCCCAAAGATCAGCCGGCGAAGCTGGAGCTCCTCGACGGAAACGGGGTCGCGGTGGCGGTGGCGGGGCCGCCCGACGGCCAGGGCGTCTCGCGAGTGTCGAGCCAGGTGGCAAGCGGCACGTCTCTGGTGGTGCGGGTACAGCCCCGTGGCGAGGCCCCGCGAGGCCGGCAGGTCTACGTTCTGAAGCGGGAGTGAAGGCGCGATGAGAACGCGACGGATCGCAGTGCTCGGCCTCCTCGGGGGGCTTACGGCCCTCGCAGGTTGCCCCTCTCGCGCCACGTCCACGTTGAGGCCGGAACAGGTTCTGGTGGCCTACGCCAAGGCCCTCTCGGCCGGGAACTACGACGCGGCCTACGAGCTGATGTCCCTCTCGTTCCGGCAGCGCTACGATCGGAAGGAGTTCTTGCGGATGCTGCGCGAGAACCCGGACGAGGTGCGCATGAGCGTCCGGCAGCTTCAGGAGGTGCCCGAGCAGGCCCGGGTGGAGGCGCGCTTCGAGTACGGGGAAGGCGACGCCTTCCTGATGGTCGTGGAGGACGGTCACTGGAAGCTGGCCTCGGATCCCCTGGATTTCTACAGCCAGCGCACACCGGCCGAGGCGCTGAGATCCTTCGTGCGCGCGATGGAGCGGCGCCGCTACGAGATCGTGCTTCGCTTCGTGCCCGCCAAGTGGGCCGAGAGCATGACGGTCGAGAAGCTTCGCAAGCAGTGGGAGGGAGAGAAGCGGGAGGAGGTGGACCGCATGTTGAAGACGTTGCGGGCGAACCTGAACGCCCCGATCCGCGAGACGGGGGACATCGCCACCATGCCCTATGGCGACAAGTACGAGGTGCGCTTCGTGCGCGAGGACAGCCTCTGGAAGATCGAGGATCCGGACTGACCGGCGCCGGGCCCTTCAGCTCCTTTCCCAGCGTGGGCCGGGACTCGGGGCCCCACCCCGTGGGGTCGGCCGAGGACGGCTCGTTCGCCGCACCTAAACCCAGCCCGACGGCGGACGTAGTAGGGGATATGGGATCCGCGTTTGTTCGGGTGACAGAAGTTGTCACTCGCTGTGAAAAGATTGCGTGGGATCCTGTGACGCAGAGCTGTCGAGAACTGCTGGAGGATTGGTTCTGACAGGGGCGTATTGGCCGGGCCCGCCTCGAGAAAGTGACGTGCGAGGCGCGAAGCTCGGCAGGGTGAGGGGCGGGTGGAGAAGCGCACTGATCGCCGCGTAGCGTGCATGTTCCGCGCGTTACGCGAGCGAGGCCGAGGGCGGGTGGCGTGTGGCGTGGAGTTTGCTAAACCCTGGAACAAGGGCTGAGAGGTGATCCGATGCTCGATCCGTGGATCATCGAAGAAATCAGGCGACGCGAGGAGCGTCAGTGGCGCGAGGAGCGCCCTGTGCTCGACATTCCATTGATGCCACCCCCGGACAGTGAGGCGGAGGCGACGAAGGAGGAGACCGAGGAGCGGGGAGTGGTGATCGTGGATTTCTGCGTCTAGGGCTGGCCTCCCGGTCAGCTCGTCGCACGCGAGGCGGCCGTGCGCCGTTGCCGCGAGCCGCCGCGACGCATTGCGCGGCGACCTGCACACATCGACGCCTGTCGGGCCCGATCAGCGCGCCACGGGTGCGCTGTCGTCCGTCGGAGCGTACCGACCCCGAAGACCGAGGTGCGCGACCTGCCGCCGGAGCTGGCGCATGAACTCCGGGCCGGGGTCGGCCTTCGCGTTGCGGTAGGTGGGATCCCGCTCCCGGAAGAACGGGGCGCCCTCGAAACGACGCCACTCGAAGTGCCCGAGGAGGTAGCGGATGGGGTGCCGCCGCACGAGCTGCGCAAGCAAGGCGGCGTTCGCGTCGAGCTGCTCGCGGGTGAGCGGGGCTCCGGGGACGCCGCCCACGTTCTCGATGCCGATAGCGTCGTAGTTCAGCCCGATGCAGTGCCGCGCCATCCAGGTCTCGGGCATCAGGCGGTAGATCGTTCCGTCCCGGTCCACGAGGAAATGCGCCGAGACGTTGAGGTGTCCGCCCCGCACCAGGTAGCGTCGGGCGGCGCGCAGTCGCACGCGGTTGAAGCCGCGCCAGACCGGCTCCAGGCGGGCGGTGCCGGTCCAGTGAATCACCACGGCCTTGGGGACGATGCGCAGGTCTTCGACCTGGAGGCCGTAGTGCTGCCGGAGGTAGTCCTTGCTGAGCTCGATGCGCTCCGCGTCGAACCGGATCGGACGATCGAGGATCTCGGGGTCGGCTCGGGCCCCGGCGCTGGCCGCCAGGACGCCTCCGACGACGGCCGCCGCGCGCAGGCCGCGGGCGCTTCGCCACGAGAGAGCCGCACGAGCAAACCTTGGTGAGGCCACGTTGCTTGACGCCGTCAGGGCCGGTTGTTAGTGTGGTTCAAGCCTTTCCAACAGCTTATCAGGCTTGGAGCAGCGAGACACAGCCAAGACGCGGCAGGCCCATGGCGGAGACCGCGCGATTCACCTTCGCCAGTGCAAGCTCGTCGTCCTCAAAGGCGCCGAGCGAGGCCGAGAGTACGTCATCGCGGGTGACGTAATCCGCATCGGCAAGCACGAGAGCAACGACCTCGTGCTCCCCGAAGACACCGTCTCCCGCGTCCACTGCGAGATCCTGCGCGATGCGCGCGGCTATCTGCTGCGGGACCTGCAATCCACGAACGGCACGTTTCTCGATGGGGCCGAGGTGCGCGAAGCGTATGTTCGCGCGGGCTCGGTCGTCACCGTCGGGACGGTGCAGGTCAAGTTCCAGCCCTTCGAAGAGCGCATCGAGATCCTGCCGAGCGAGCACGAGCGCCTGGGGGCGATGGTCGGGCGCAGCCTGGCGATGCGCGAGATCTTCGGGCTGCTGGAGCGCGTCGCCCCTACCGAGGCCACCGTGCTCATCGAGGGGGAGACGGGGACCGGCAAGGATCTGGTGGCCCGAACGGTCCACACGCTGAGTCGGCGCCGCGAGGGCCCTTTCGTGGTGGTGGACTGCGGCGCCGTCGCGAGCAACCTCATCGAGTCGGAACTCTTCGGCCACGAGAAGGGGGCGTACACCGGGGCTACCGCGACGCGCCAGGGGGCGTTCGAGCTCGCCGACGGTGGAACCATCTTCCTCGACGAGCTCGGCGAGCTGAGCTTGGACCTGCAGCCGAAACTCCTGCGCGTGCTCGAGCAGCGGGAGATCCGCCGCGTGGGAGGCAATCGGACGATCCGGGTGGACATCCGGGTGGTCGCGGCGACGAAGCAGGACCTCCGGTCGGAGGTGGAGAAGGGGAAGTTCCGGGAGGACCTCTACTTCCGGCTCTCGGTGGTGCCCGTGTACGTCCCCGCGCTCCGGGAGCGACGAGAGGACGTCCCACTCCTCGTGAAGGACTTCGCGGCGAAGCTGGGGTTCGCCGACGAGGAGCTCCCCGACGAGGCGATGGCGATCCTCACGGCCCACGATTGGCCGGGCAACGTGCGGGAGCTGCGGAACGTGCTCGAGAGGGGCCTCTACCTGTCTCGGCAGGCCGGCGATGACGCGATGAAGTTCATCAGCGTGATGGGGCTCGGGGCGGGGCGGCCGGCTCCAGCCGGAGGCCGCGGACTCGAGCCGGAGTTCGACCCGAAGGCCTCGTACCGCGACAATAAGGAGCGGTGGAGCGACGCGTTCGAGCGGCGCTACCTGGACTGGCTCCTGCGGCGGTCGGAGGGAAACATCTCGCGCGCGGCTCGCGAAGCCGACATGGACCGCAAGTACCTCCACAAGCTGCTCAAGAAGCACAACATCGTCGTCTGAGTCAGAGGGAGATCTCCCACGGGTGCCTTTCCGCTCGAGCGTCGCAACCTGTCCACGCACCTGGGGTGGCAGAGCCCCATGGTGGGGCTCGAGTCGCAGGTCGAGGGATCCCGACGCGCCACAAAGTCTCACCATTGCAGTGCCTTGTGGGCGCGTGAGTCGCGCCCGACGGGGGCGCCGCATGGCACCTATCTTGCCCTTAGAAGGCACGGAACCTTGAAGGAGACCACCATGTCACGCGGCTGGCACCTCACGAAGTCTCTGGCAGGAGCGGCATTCTTCGCTCTCGCGCTGGCAAGCTGTGCGGGCGAAGCTCCGCCGTTTACGGAGCCACCGCCAAATCCGGACTCGGATCCGTTTGCGCCGTGCACGGATCCGCTCAAGTGCTGCCCGGCCTCCGAGCTGAAGTGCACGGGCAGTCCGGACCGCGGGGTGATCTGCAGCTGCAAGAACCTCTGGAACTGCGACCTCAACCAGAGCAAGTGCACCCAGCACACGCCGGTACCTCCGGGCGGCGGCGGGGACTGGAAGTGCACCTGGAACGAGTTCAGCTACAAGTGCAAGGGCAGCGGCGACACCTCGGGCAATCCGCCCCCGGGTGGCGGCGGCTGGACCTGCAAGCCGGACTCCGAGAAGGGCTGGGAGTGCACCTACGACTACCCGCCGAACCCGGCGAACAAGCCGGACGGCGCGGGCAAGTGGATCTGCGTGGCTGGCGCGGCGCAGCTGACCTGCGAGCGCAAGGAGCCGCCCCCGACCACGACGACTCCTCCCGGCACGACGCCTCCTCCGGGCGGCGGCGTGTGGAAGTGCGAGACCAACGCCGAGGGCAAGAAGGTCTGCACCAAGCAGGACGACAACGGTGGTCTGCCGCCGGGCGGCGGGACGTGGCGCTGCCACGAGGGAACCGAGGGGGGCAAGAAGGTCAAGGTCTGTGTGGGCGACCTGCCCGCGGGCAGCCCGCCGCCGGGAGGTGGAGGCTGGACGTGCAAGCAGGTGGCGAACTCTCCTGACTCGTGGATCTGCACCCGACCGATCGGGACCAACGACGTGCCGCCGGGCGGCGGGTACTGGTCGTGCAAGTCGGGCACGGAGTTCGGCGGTACCAAGTGCTCGCAGGTGGACCAGCCCCCGACGCCTCCGGGGCCCTATCCGAAGCCGGGCGAGAAGTGCGTCCCGGGACGCAAGATGTGGTGCGACGGCCTGCAGTACTGCGGTTGGGGTCAGATCACCTGCAAGCCGGATGGTTCGTGGCCCACGCGCGTCGTGAACGGCAAGAGCGTGCTCGACTGCCAGGAGCTCGCGAGCGAGCGGAGACCCGACAACCTGTGCGGCTGCTTCCACTTCTACTTCAACCCGGTGTGCTGCGAGTCGCCGGACTGCATCGTGCCGGAGAACCCGCCGGCCGTGCCGTTCTGCACGACGAAGCAGAAGGAGCTCGAGGCGGCAGGCAAGTGGGGTCAGCTCTGCAGCTTCTGCGACCCGCGCAAGCCAGCGTGTCAGAACGGTGGACGCTGCATCATCACGAACTCGATGGAGACCTTCTGCGGGTCGGCCTGCTCCGGGAATAGCTGCCCGACGGGCTTCAGCTGCCTGCCCATCAAGGTCGGCGGTGGGACCACGAACCAGTGCGTGCCCGCTGACTTCAGCTGCTACTTCTAGGTAACCCACGAGCGGTCGGCCTCCTCTGCGGGGCCGACCGCTTCTCCACCCCAGGGAGGATCAGCATGCGGCCATGGGGCGCGCTGGTTGTCTGCTCGCTCATCGCAGTTGCCCGCCTTCCGTCGGCGAACGCGTACTGCATTCGAAGCTTCCAGGGCTACACGAAGCAGGCGGCCTGGAAGAAGGTCGTGCCCTACAAGATCTCCGACGCTGTGACCGACCCCAAGATCCTGGCCGCCATCGACGCGGCCTTCCAGACCTGGGGCTCGGTGCCCTGCTCGGCCTTGAAGTTCTCCAAATCGGGGACCTTCCCCCAGGGCTCTACGCCCTTCGAACACAACGAGTACGCCATCTACGTCTTCTGGTACCCCTCCGCGACGGGCTATCCGACCGACCCCAAGTACGCGGCGTTCACGTTTCTCGGACACGACAACTTCGGCGGGCTGGTGCGGGGGTCGATTGCGCTCAACGGCTTCAACAGCCAGTACAAGTGGGCCACGGACGGAAGCGCCACGGCACTGGACGTGCAAAACGAGGTCACCGCGCTCATCGGACAGGTCCTGGGCTTCGGCGAGTCCACGACGCCCGGGTCCGTGATGTTCCCGGGGCTCAAGTTCGGCGACACCTCGAAGCGCAAGCTGAGTCAGGACGACATCAACGCCGTACTCTATCTCTACAAGGATGCGGGGTGCGCCGCGCCTCCGGCACCGGCGGGGAACTGCCCGGGGGGGACCCCACCGCCTCCGGGGGACGGCGGAGTCGCGCCGAAGACGGACGGTGGCGGGACCGGCGTGCGCGACGGGGGCGGCGGGGGCCGGGACGGTGGGGTCGGACCCAGGACCGAGGCGGGCGGCGGAGGGCCCTACGACGGTGCTCCGCCGGCGGCGACCGACGGGACGGTCATCCCCCTCGGTGACGGCGGGGGGACCGGCGGTGCGGGCGACGGCGGCGGGGGATGTGGCTGCGAGGTGGGTGACCGCGCGGGTGCGTGGCCGCTCGGCGCGGGCCTGCTGCTGGGGGTTGCGGGGCTGCTCCTTTCGCGGGGGCGGCGGCGACGCCGGTAATGGTCCGTGCGCGGAATTGCGAGCCGCAATTCCCGAGTGCTACCCTCTATCCACTCATAGGCAGGAGATACGTAATGCATAAGAGACTAGGAGTCTTGACGGCGGCGGTGCTCGCGACCCTCCTCGGAGGGCGGGCCGCCTGGGGCGCGATGTGCTACTGGACCTCGGACGAGAAGAACCCGGGGAAGGGCGTGGCGACGCACTGGCCGACGGCGCAACCGATCAAGGTCTGGATCTACTACCCCAAGACGGGCGGCAAGATGCCCGCCGACCGCGCCAAGGTCACCGACGAGGTGATGGCGGCCTTCAAGGCCTACGAGCTGAAGTGCACGAACCTCAAGTTCAAGCTCGAAGGGGTCCAGACCACGCTGATCACGCAGGTCAAAGGGGCCATCGTGGTGTACTTCGGGACGAACGCGGAGAGCCCGAGCACCTGGCCCGGCGGGAGCAGCATCTACCAGTACAACATGAAGTGGAAGGACGTGGCGTCGGGGGAGATCGAGGAGGCCCAGATCGGTCTCAACGCCAGCCCGACCAGCGCGTACGAGTGGGTCATCGGTAGCCCCGACGGCAAGAAGAACCAGATCGACATTCGCTCGGCCATGATTCAGATGATCCCGGGAGCTGTCGGATACTTCGTCGGCGCCGATCAGAAGACGGGCCAGGTGAACATCCAGGTGGGCGTGGAGCAGCGCACCCTGACGCAGGAGCAGACGGACGGGGCCACGTACATCTATTTCGACAAGGCGCAGGCCGGTTGCACGCAGCCGGCCCAGCCCAAGGCGTGCGACCCGAACGGTCCGGCCATCGGGGACAGCGGCGTGCCGGTCAAGAAAGACGGCGGGGTTGGAGGAGACGGGAACGTGCCCCCCGTGGGTGACGGCGGGACGGTCCGCGACAGCGGTGGCGGCACGGGGGACAGCGGCCTCCCGATCGGAGTGGACGGGAGCGTGGGCGGGGACGGTGGCACCACGGGAGGCAGCGGCGGATGCTGCCGCGTCTCGTACGTGGAGACCTCCGACGCGCCGTACGCCATCCTCGTAGGCCTCGCTCTCGTGGGGCTCCTCGTGTCGCGTCGCCGTCGCCGCCGCTAGCCTTCCCCCGCTAGCCTTCCGTTCGCCCGCGCGCTACTCTCCCTGCCGTAGTTCTCGTCTTCTAACCGATTCCACGAGCCCATGCACCAAGTCGCGCCCTTGCGGACCGGCACGTTCGACCACGCCCCCCTGACCGGGCGGGAACGAGAGCTCCGCGAGCTCGACCTGCTGCTGGAGCGCGCGGTGCAGTACCAGACGCCCCAGTCGGTCGTCCTCGTGGGCACGCAGGGTGTCGGCAAGACGCGGCTTCTGTCCGAATGGGCCACCCGGCTGGCCGATGGCGCCATCCCGGTGCGCTGCCTCAGCGTGGTGTCGCACGACGGGGACGCGCCGCATGCGCTGGTGACCCGCCTGCTGGCGCAGCGCTTCGGCGTCCACGGGGCGACGGACGTGGAACAAACCGTGCGCGCGCAGCTCGAGGAGGTGCTCGAGGACCGGCGACTCGCGGAGTTCCTGCACTTCCTCGGGGGGCCTCTCGGCGTCACGGTGCGAGAGACACCTTTCTTGCGCGCCATGGAGGACGCCCCCGTGCACTACGAGGCCATCGGCCGCACCATGCTGCGCCGGTTCCTCGAGCTGGACGCGCACCGCTCGCCTCTCGTCGTGATGTTCGACGAGCTCCACCTGGCGGACGAGGGGTCGCTCGGGGACGTGCGCGCCCTGGCCGAGACGCTCGGGGGGGCGCCGGTGGTACTCGTGGCCTGCTGCCGTCCCGAGCTCTTCGTGCGGCACCCCGACTTCCTGCGCCTCGAGGGCGACCACACGCGCCTCGACCTCTCGTCGCTGAGTGACGAGGAGACGGTGCAGCTGCTGCGGTCCTTACTCCCGGAGGTGGGGCAGCTTCCCGAGGAGCTCTCGCAGGCGGCGATCGAGCTGACGGGCGGCAACCCGGCCTTCGTCGAGGAGCTGGTGCGGACGCTCCTCGCCGACGGGATCCTGCGCGTCGAGGGGGAGCAGCCGACGGTGGACCTCGAGCGGCTAGAAGAGGTCGAGCTCCCGATGTCGGTCGAGGAGGCGGTCCACGCGCGCATCGCCGTGTTGCAGGCGGCGGAACGCGACGTGCTGGAGAAGGCCACGACCCTCGGGGGGGTCTTCTGGCTCGGAGCGCTCCTCTGCTTCGCGCGTTCGGAGCACGCGCTCTCGGGCCGCGGGGACCTCTGGGTCGCGGACGTGCTGCAGCAGACGATCACCGAGATCCTCGACGGGCTGGTCGAGCGGGACTACCTCCTCAAGCTTCCCGATTCGTCGATCCCGGGCGAGGTGGAGTACGCGTTCAAGCACAACATGGAGCGCGAGCTGATCGGCCGCATGGTGACCCCGGAGGCGCGGCGCCACTACCACCTCTTTGCCGCGCAGTGGCTGGAGACGCGACTTCCCGACCGGAGCGAGGCGCAGCTCGAGTATCTGGCCGACCACTACGAGAAGGGCGGGAATCGCCGCCGGGCCGCGTACTGCTACGTGCACGCGGGCGACAAGGCGCGCTCTCGCTACGCGGGAGAGCAGGCGATCCGGTTCTACGAGCGGGGGCTCGCGCTCCTGGATCCGGACGAGGTCCTCGCTCGCATCGAGGCGCTCCACAACCTGGGCGACGTCTGCACGCTCGTGGGCCGCCACCCCGAGGCGCTCGAGCACTTCCAGCAGATGTGGCGCATGAGCTGGCTGCTCGACCAGAAGGCCAAGGGCGGGGCGGCGCACCGGCGCATCGGGCGCGTCCACCGCACGCTCGGGCAATACGCGGAGGCGTCCCAGCACCTGCAGCTCGCGCTGCGACTCTTTCGACTGGCAGGGGATCAGCGCGGGGTGGCCGCGGTGCTCGACGACCTCGGGCAGCTCGCGTGGGTCAAGGGGGAGTACGGCGCCGCGCTCGAGCAACACCGCGAGGCGCTCGCGCTGAAGCGGCAGTTCGGCGATCCGCGGGCCATCGCCGTCTCGCTGCACTGTATCGGACGCGTGCACCGGGACTCGGGAGCGTTCGCCGACGCGATGGCGTGTCTCACCGAGGCCCTCGAGGTGCGGCGCGCGGTAGGGGACCGCCTGGGCGTGGTGGACTCGCTCACCAACCTGGGAACCACACACCGCGCGCAGAGCGACTACACTCGGGCCGTCGAGCTCTGGCGCGAGGCCCTCGAGCAGGCCAGGGCGATCGCCGACCGTGCGGGAGAGGCGGACCTGCTCTTGCTGCTGGGCGAGGCGATGCTGGCGCTCGGCAAGCTCGACGAGGCGCAAGAGCACCTGACCCAGGCCTCGGCGCTCGCCGGGCTGCTCGGAGACGGGCGGCTCAAGGCGGACTGCGGCCGCACCTGGGCCGAGGTTCGACTGGCGCTCGGGGACCTCGTCGGGGCGGAAGAGGAGGCTTCGCGCGCGCTGGCCCTCTCCGAGGAGCAGGGGCTCCGCCCGCAGATGGGCGCCGCTCTGCGCACGCTGGCCGAGGTAGCTGCGGGTCGGGGGGCGGACGCCAATGCGCGGTCGGCGGCGGCGGGGCTCTTCGATCGGGCGGTGGTCCTCTTCACCGAGCTCGGGCACCTCGCGGAGCTGGGACGGACCTTCGCCGGCCTGGCCGACTTCCACGATCGGTGTGGGAACTGGAAGGAGGCCGACCAGTACCGGTCGCGCGCGGACGAGATCTTCGGCCGCCTGCAGGGCAGGGACGGGCTCAGGAGCTGACCCGTGTCGCTCGACTACGCGGCCATCCCTGACGGGGTCGTGGAGGTCTGTCGCGTGCTGCGACGGGCGCGCTTCGAGGCGCACCTCGTGGGGGGCAGCGTTCGCGACATGTTGCTCGGGCGTCCGGTCGTGGACTGGGACGTGGCCACCTCGGCGCGCCCCCCCGACGTCCAGCGCCTCTTCCGCCGTACCGTTCCGACGGGGATCAAGCACGGTACGGTGACGGTGCACCAGGGCGACTGGGTCGTGGAGGTGACGACCTACCGCGGTGATGGAGATTACGCCGACGGGCGGCGGCCCTCGCAGGTGGAGTTCGTGCACACCCTCGAGGAGGATCTGCAGCGACGGGACTTCACGATCAACGCGATCGCGCTCGACCCGATCGCCGGCGTGCTGGAGGACCCGCTCGGTGGGCGGGAGGACCTGCACCGTCGTGTGATCCGGGCGGTCGGTGACCCGGCGCAGCGTTTCGGCGAGGACGGGCTGCGACTCATGCGCGCGGTGCGACTCGCGGCCGTGCTGGAGTTCCGGATCGCGGAAGAGACGCTGCGGGCCATGCCCTCGGCGCTGGGCACCTTCCGGCGCGTGTCGGCGGAGCGTACCCGGGAGGAGTTGCTCAAGCTCCTCGCGGCGCGCGTGCCGTCGGTCGGCCTGCGGCTGATGGAGGGCGCGGGGTTGCTGGAGGCGGTCCTCCCCGAGGTCGCGCGTCTCGCGCAGCGTTCCGCCGGGGCGCAGGGGGCGGGGAGCCTCCTCGAGCACAGCCTCGCCGTGTGCGACGCGCTGGAGCCGGATGCGCTGCTGCGGCTCGGGGCGCTCCTGCACGACGTGGGTCGCCACGAGACGGAGGACGAGCCCGGCTACGCCGAGGTGGGGGCGCGCTCGAGCCTCGAGGTCGGGCGCCGGCTCAGGCTGTCGCGGCGGGACGCGGAGACCACGGCTTACCTGGTTCGGCACCACTGTATCGCGGTCGCTGGACCGGGAGACGCGCCCCTCCGGCACTGGATGCGCCGGGTTGGCGGCTCCGAGCTTGGGCGACTCTTCGCGCTTCGACGGGCCGACCTCGCCGCCCGTTCCGGCTCGGAGGCGAGCCTAGAGGCGCTCGCGGAGCTGGAGCGCCGGACCTTTGCGCTGCTCAGCGAGGGGCCGGTGCTTGCGGCGAAGGACCTGGCAGTGACCGGCGAAGTGCTGATGCGAGAGCTGGGGCTCGCGCCGGGACCGGCCCTCGGGCGTCTTCTCGAGGAGCTTCTTCTCCGCGTACTCGACGACCCTCAGCTGAACGAGGCGGCCACCCTCCTCGCGCTAGCCCGTCAGCTCGTGGCGACCGAGCGCTAAGCGTCCGCGCTTACCGGTTGCGCACTTGTTGCAGGCGCGCGAGCAGCGCGGAGAAGTCGGGGAGCAGCTCCGCCTGCGGCGAGGTGCTAGGCGTCGGGGTGCCTCGCAGCAGGGGGGGCACCGCGTCGCGATGGCTACCGTCCTCGGGGCGGAGCACCTCGATGGCCGCGGGAAAGCCCACCGGGCCCCGGTGCCGCCTAGGGCCGTCGAGAACGGTGATGACGACCGGAGGCCGGGCGGCCAGCGTGAGGCTCTCGGCCGAGCGCCTCTGTTCGACGAGCAAGAGCTGTTCGTCGCCGTGGATCGCGAGGGCGCCGGTCAGGTGCGGCACGTCGAGGTAGTGCGCTACGGCCGGGCCCACGGCGGAGGAGCCCCAGCCGCTCGACCGTTCGCCCGCCAGCACGAGGTCGAAGCCGACCTCCCGCAAGGCTGCAGCGAGCAGCGCGCCTACCGAACTCGGGTTGTCGAGATCGACGTTCGGATCCCAGACGCGAATGGCGCGGTCGGCCCCCAACGCCACCGCGGCCCGGAGGACGTCGTCTTCCCGGGGCAGGCCCACGGTTATGGCCGTGACGGTGGTGCCTTCTCGCGCGAGGCCGAGCGCCGTTCGCAGGGCGGCCGACTCGCAGGGGGCAAGGCCCTCGAGGAGCTCCGACCGGCCGGGGCCGCGCCGCGGGGCGTGAACGAGGACCACGGTTCGCACTAGCGGGCCTCCGTCGGCGAGATCGCGGCGAGGAGGGCGCGAAGGGTTTCCCCCGCGTCGGCGACGAGGCCGTAGCGGGCGACGCGGAAGATGGCGGCCGAGGGGTCGTGATTTACCGCGATGGTCGTGGTGTGCGCCCCGATGGCCGCCAGGTGCCGATCGGACCCTGAGACGCCGAAGGCGAGGTAGAGCGGCGCGTCGACCGGCGTCGCGTCGAGGCCCACCTGCCACTCGGCTGGGCAGAGGCCTCGCGCGCAGGCCGTCGCGCTGGCGACGGGCAGCCCTCCGAGCAGGCGAGCGAGCTGTTCGAGGCGCGAGAAGTCCTCGCGGTCGAGGAGCCCCGCACCTCCGCCGACCACGATGGGGACGGTGGCGGGGCTATTCCCCGGCAGGGGTCCCCGACCCTCGTAACGGATCGCCGCGACAGCTGTCCCGGGAGCAGGGAGAACCAGCACCTCCGCCTCTTCCGAGGCGTTCGCCACCGGGGCGGGCTCCTCGTCGGGGGCGGCGAGAGTCAGCACCGCCGGCTGCGCCGTGTCGTCGAGGCGATCGCGTACCGCGTGCGTGCCCCGGTAGGCCTGCTGCACGTAGAAGACGCCTCCGCGCTCTCGGCTGATGCGGGCGTGCATGCCGAGCCGAGCGCTCAGCTCGACGGCGAGCCGTGGCCCCAGCTCGAGCCCGGTGCGTCCGGCGGGCAGCAGCACGAGGTGCGCGGGAAATCGCTGGCAGGCCTCGAGGAGGGTCGCTCCGTGCGCCGCGTGCAGGGGAGGCAGTCCGAGCGGCGCGTGAGCGCTCAGAATGACCTTGTCGGCGCCGTACCTGGAGAGGAGGGCGATGATGTCGTCGTCGCCGTAGCTCGGCGGGCTCGCGCAGGGGAGGAAGGCGTAGAGCGTGGCACCCAGCTGGCTGGCGAGGCGCCGACCCTCCCGCAGGAGGTGCAGGGAGGAGGCAGTGGGCTGGTCTCCCGAGAGCTCGATGTAGGCCAGGATGTTTGCCACCGCCGAACCGTCACCTCGGAAAGCCAGGGCCGCCGCGCGGCGCGGATCAGGATTCGCCGATCCCGCGCTTGCGCTTGATCTGGTCCATCACCTTGGCGTACTCGACGTCCCAGTTGGCCGTGCCTTCCTGCAGGTTCTTGATGCGCTGCCGCACCTCGGCGTCGAGCTCCTCGTCCACGGCCATCTGCTTGCGCAGCACGTCGGCCATCTTCTTGCGCATCACGGCGTCCGTCGCGAAGATCTCCTCGATGAAGCTCGACTGCATGAAGGTCTCGAGGATCTGGTTGCACATCCAGATCAGCCCCTCTTCGCCGAGCCCGAATTCTTGCCGCTCGGCGATCCGCCGCTTGATCTTCGCGAGCTCGCCGTAGCCGAGCTTCTTCTTCTCGACCTCGTCCTTCGCCTGTTCGATGATCTCCCGCTCGATGCGGAGGTATTCCTTCAGCACGCTCTGGACGTCGAGCTCGGCCTCGGGGCGGCTGTTGACTTCGATGTCCCCAGCTTTGGTGAGTTGTTCCAGGATCTCCCTGGCAATGATCGGGATCTTCGCGCTATAGAGTTTCATTCGCCCTGGTAGTTCGGCTAAACCGCGCGAAGTATAGAGGGGGGCTACCGCCGGTGTCAACGGCGGTACCGGACGGAAACGACAGCGGCGCTAAGGGCTCGGCACGGAATAAGCAGATCGGGTTGTGGTGGTCGAGGCGCGCGGCCAGCGAGGCGCGAGGAGGGCGCCTACCCGTCGGTAAGCAACCGACGAGCAACGACGCTGGTCGCGATGGATCGGCCGCCACAATGAGCGGGTTATTCCGTGCCGGGCCCTTATGCTTCTCGGTGGAGGCGGCCCGTGTTCTTCCCGATTCGAGACGACAACCCTCGCAGCGGTCTGCCCGTCGTGACCATCGCGCTCATCGCGGTGAACACGCTCGTCCACGTCTATCAGTCGTTGCTCTCGGCTCCGCGGGCGGCCCTGTTCGTCCGTGCGGCCGGCGCGATCCCCCTCGAGATCACGACGCTCACGGACATCGTGCGCTTTCCCGACCAGCCTCCGGCGCTGCTGCCGATACCCCTCACGATCATCACCGCGATGTTCGTCCACGGTGGCTGGATGCATCTCATCGGCAACATGTGGTACCTGTGGCTCTTCGGTGACAACGTCGAAGACAGCATGGGGCGCTGGCGCTTCCTGCTCTTCTACGTCCTGACCGGACTCGTGGCCTCGGGGGTGCAGATCGCGAGCGACCCCACCTCCATCGTGCCTACCGTCGGCGCGAGCGGGGCCATCGCCGGCGTCCTCGGGGGGTACCTGCTGCAGTTCCCGCGGGCCCGCGTGCACACGTTGCTCGTCATCTTCATCTTCATCCAGGTCATCCATGTGCCGGCGATGGTGATCCTGGGCCTCTGGTTCGTGCTGCAGGTGGTGCAGGGGCTCATGCAGGGGAACCTCGGGGGGGTGGCCTGGTTCGCGCACATCGGCGGGTTCGTGGCCGGGATGTTGCTCATCAAGCTCTTCGTGCGGCGTCCGCGCGTGCCCCGCGATCCTCCGTCGGGGACCTGGAACTGACGGCGTCCGATCGTCGTCCCTTCGCGCGTGCACGTCGCGCTGACCGGAGCTCGGTCGGGGCGGGCAGTGGTCGGGGAGTTGCCACGCCGGGCACGGGCGGTTACGCTGAGCTCCTCGATTTCAACGGCGCGCGGAGACGATGGAAGGGAAGTCCAGGCTCACGAAGGAGCTCGTGGCACAGGAGGCGCGGTTCGTCCTCGACAACCTCCTGACCGCCGCCAAGTACTCCCCTCAGGTGCCGTACGAGGAGCTCAGGCGGCTCGCCGAGCCGTCGCTCTCTCTGCGGCTGCTGGACTACCTCGGCTTTCTCGAGCGTTTCGGCTACGTGACCTACGACCGCGCGGCGCACCTCGTGAACATCACGACAGACGGGGAGCGCGTGGTCACGGGCGAGAAGATGGCCGAGCTCGTGATCGACGTCGTGCACCACTTCCGCTCGATCCTCGCCCGGCCTCGTCCGCGGGAGGAGCCCCCCGCCTCCGGCCTTCCCGCCGGAGGGCGGCGCGCCTCGACTCCCGCCTCCGATCGCGTGGACGATCGCTACGAGAAGCTCCGGGTCCTCGGCTCCGGCGGGATCGGCACGGTCTACCTCTCGCGGCAGGTGATGCTGGATCGGGAGGTGGCGTTGAAAGAGGTGCGGGAGCTCTTTGGCTTCTTCACCGAGCCGCAGCGTCAGGAGATCGTCCGCCGCTTCGACGATGAGGTGCGGCGGGCGGCGCGCCTCTCGCATCCGAACATCGCCGCGATCCTCGATGGGAATACCGCGCGCGAGTACCCCTACGTCGTCACCGACTTCGTCCAGGGGGGAAACCTCCGGCGGGTGCTGAAGTACGCCAAGACGGTCCCTCCCGAGCTCTGCGTGAAAGTGCTCCTGCAGCTCCTGCACGCGCTCAGTCACGCGCACGGCAAGCGCGTGATCCATCGGGGACTCAAGCCCGAGAACATCCTCTTCGACGGCTCGGGGAACGTGCGGGTGACGGACTTCGGCATGGCGCGGGTGGTGGAGCGCGACCAGGCTGTGATCCAGCACGTCTACATCGGCATGGGGTCGGTGGCCTACATGGCGCCGGAGCTCTTCTCCGACCCGACGAAGGTGGGGATCCAGACCGATCTCTACGCCCTCGGGATCACCTTCTACGAGATGCTGGCCCGCAAGCTGCCGGGGCGCCGCTCTCCGATGCCCACACGGCTGCACCCGACGCTGCCGAAGATCGTGGACGACCTCTTCGACCGGCTCACGCAAGACGACGCCGCCGAGAGATACACCTCGGCTGACGACGCGCTGGACGAGTTCTACAAGGCAGACGCGTCGAAGAACTTTCTGGAGCCGCGGGGGGCCGTGCTCTTCCTGCAGAGCCCTCTCGAGCGCCTGGAGATGCTCGTGCCGGCCGATGAGCAGGGGGACGCGGACGTCGGCGCGGGTGCCGGAGACGAGCTGGAGCGAGAGGAGGCCGAGCTCGGGGCGGGCGAGGGGGGAGGCCTCGAGGGGATCCCGAGCGGTGGTTTGTCCGCCATGGCCTCGACCGAGTACCTCTCCGACGACGGGGGAGACGAGGGGGACGATCGCCCGCGGCGGCGAGGTCGCGCGCAGCGGCCCTACTCGTTCCAGCAGCGGATCAAGGAGCGAGAGAAGTAGTGCGGTTGCGCTGCGCCTTCGCGTGTCTTCTCGCCTGCGGGTTTCTGCTGCCAGCGCCCGTGCGCGGGGAACCGGGCGGCCGAGGGGCCAAGGCCCCGCGGAAGGGCAGTGCGAAGGGGGACGGCGGGCAGGACCTGGCGCGACTGGTGGCCGAGAGGCTGCGGGAGCGTCTAGGTGTTCCGGTCCGGATCGGCGAGGTAGCCTACCAGCTCTTCGAGTCGACCTTCGTGGCCCGGCGGATCGCCCTGGGCGCTCCGGGGCTGGTCTCGCTCTCCGTCGCGGAGGTACGACTGCGCACGAGCCTCCTGCAGGGGGGAGGCCGAGGCGTCGAGCGGGTCCAGGTGCGAGAGCTCGCCGCGTCGCTGCCCGCCGCGCAGCTCGGGCGGGGACTTCGGGTCGCGCAGGCCGCCAAGGTGCGCGTCGAGCACGGCCAGGTGGAGGGCGGGACGATCCGGGTGGTCTGCGAGGGCGGGGCGCGCGTCGAGCTCGCCGGGCTCCGGGCCACACTGCGGGGACTCGCGATCCAGGTCGACAAGCCCGGGGCAGCTCCACGCCTCGAGGGGCAGGTGACCCTGACCGCGGAGCGGCTGACCGTGGGGGCCCTGCGCTTCACGGAGCTGAGTCTCGAGGCCCGGTTCTCCGAACACGAGCTCGTCATCGAGCGCCTCGCGGGCAAGGGGCTCGACGGGGCGTTTGCGTTGAAGGGCGGGCTCGTGTGGAGCAAATCTGCAGTGGGTCCTCTGAGCCTCGCCGGGCGCGCGGAGGTGGGTCCGCTCGGCCAGGGGGCACCGGCCCTCGTCGGCCAGATCTCCGTCGTCGCGCATTCCCGTCGGGGGCTTTCGGTCACCGGGCAGCTCGAGCCCAAAGGAGCGGGCACGCTTCCCTCCGCGGGGGGCTTGCCCGGCCTGCCGACGGTGAAGATGCAGCTCGCCATCGGTAAGCGCACCCTCCGAGGTACCGGGACGCGCTGGCGCCTGAGGTAGTCCTACTTGAAGTTCTTGGGCTCGAGCTGAAAGCGCTCGAGCGAGTACTTCCGGAAGGTGAAGAGGTCCGCGACTCCGCGGCGCGTCAGCCCGTAGAAGCCGTCTTTCTCGACGGCTCCCACGGCGAGCTGATGGCGCGTGCGGTCTTTCAGCTCGAGCTCGAAGGTCCAGGCCGGCTTGTCGAGGCCGTACTCCTTCGCGGGGTGGCTGGCAAAGGACTCCGCCTTCAGCGTGGCCAGGGCCTCGACGGCCTGCTTGACCTTGTCCGCGTCCTTGAGGGGCTTGCCGCCGCTGCTCCACTCCGCACCCTTGCGCGTGAGCTTGACCGCAGAGGTCTCCCCCTCCTTCTGCTGCGTCACCGACAGGCTCACGAGGTCCTCGGGCTTGAAGGAGAGGACCGTCTTGTCGCGGAAGTCGATGGGGCGCCGGGCGAGACCCTCGAGGCTCGCCTTCTGCACGACGAAGATCTGCGGCTGGTCGGCGCGCTTGAGCCAGGTATTGTCCTTCTCCGAGGCCCCGACGAGCACGGTGTAGCTCTTGCCTCCTGCCAGGCGGGCCACGATGGTCGCGCTCGGCTTGTCGAGCCCCGCCTTCTCGGCCGTCACGCCGTCGGCGAAGTCCAGGGCCGCCAGACTGCTGAGCGAGGCGACCAGGTTGCGGGGCACGGATTCGTCCAGCGTCTCCACCTTCACCGTCGAAGACTCGACCTTCCACGGGCTGTTCTGATCCTTGCGGGCCAGCGAGATGCGACCGGACGGCGAGGTGACCTCGAGGCCGCGCACCTCGTCCTGCTTCAGCTCGAGGATGGTGCGGTCCCGCCAGTTCCTGACCTCCCGGTCGAAGTCCATGCGGAACGCCCCAACGGCCTGGTAGATCTGATTCTTCCCGGCGGGGCGCACCATGGTGAACTCCTCCACCACCTTCCCGACGGTGAGCTCGCCGAGTACCTTGCCACCCCCTTCGGCCGTGACCCTGATGCCCGTCCGGTCGTCTACCTCCAGCTCGCTCTGCTTGGTCGGGAGCTCCGAGACCAGGTCACCGAACTCGAGCTTCCCCAGTCGCTCGACCGCGGCCTCGACGGCCACGCGGTCCGCGGGGTACGCCACCGGCTTCGTCAGCCTCCAGCGCGTGCCGTCGCGCTCCAGCACGACCTCGCCGGACTTGCCACGCACCGTGAGGCGCTGGACCGCCGAGGCGGTGATGGCGGGGAGGGGCCGCGTCTTCGGGGTGGCCGAGCGGTCCCCCTTCTCGGGGCTCCGCACGACCGCGTAGGCGGCGGCGAGGAGGAGGACGAAGACGATCAGGGCCAGGATGGTCTTGCGGTTCATGGGGCCGTCCGTCGAGGGTCAGAGGTCGCCCTTCACCAGGGCTTCGGCGCGTCGCTGCCGGGCCGCGCGGCGCAGACGCCAGCGGAGGAGGCCGACGAGGATCAGCGCGAGGGGGACGCCGACGATGTTCCCGACGCGGATGAGCGTCACCGTGCTGTCCTCCACGTTCTCGAGCGGCCGGCGCGTCTGCGTCTTGGCGCGGATGGCGATGAGGGACTCGTCCTGCGCCAGGTAGTCCACCACGTTGTGCAGGAGCATCAGGTTGTCCGGAAAGACGCCCAGGAACTGGTCCTTCACCAGGTCCGCGTCGGAGACCACGACGAGCCGCGCGGAGGGGGCGCTCTTCGGTCCCTGCGCCGCGGGCTTCTGCTCCTTCTCGGCGAGCTTGCCGGCGGGACCCACGGTGGGGACGGCCTTGCCGGCGAAGTAGCTACCGAAGCTCCCCTGGAGGTAGACCGCGAAGTGGAACGGTCCGAGCTCCTTGCTCGGCTCGGGCTGCCGGAGCGGGTCGAAGAGGAAGAAGCCGGTGTGCCGCCAGCTCGCCTGGGTGCTCGAGGCCAGGACGATGGACTTCACCGCGCCGCTCTTGGCGGGACCGACGAGCTCGAGCGAGCTCGGAAAGATCGGGATGAAGGCCTTCAGGTCGCGCGAGATCGGGCTCTCGCGGGACAGCGTGGTCACCACGGGAAAGCCCGGGTAGTTGGTGATCACGCGCTGCCCACCGGCGGCGGGGAGCACCACGCGCGCGTTCTGCCGGTCGAAGATGAGGTCCTCCCGCATCTTCACGCCGTAGTGCTCGAGCTGCTCGCCGAGCCCGACCGAGTTTCCGCGGGCGATGCGCGGCGGGGCCTGGCCGCCGAAGGAGCCGCGCGGCGTCTCGAGCACCATGCCGTCGAGGAAGAAGGCCACCGGCTTGCCCTTCATGAGGAACTGGTCCAGCTCGTACTTCGCCCGCTCGGCGAAGGGCTGGGTGGGCCCCACGACGACCAGCGCGTCCACGTCGGAGGGGATGGGGGTCTTCCCCTCGGTGAGGTCCACGGCGGTGACCTCGTGGTCCTTCAGCGCCTCCTTGGCGGCCTGGAGCCCCTGCTGGAAGCTGGCCTCTCCGTGTCCGCTGGTGAAGCCGATCTTCCGCTTCTTCGTGCTGAGGCGCCGGATGGCGGAGGAGATCTCGTACTCCAGGTCGTCCATGCGGGAGACGAAGGGGAGCGACTCGACCTTGCCGCCGTACTGGAAGGCCACGCCGAGGTAGGACTGGCTCACCGAGGCCTTGGTCTTCTCGTAGACCGAGAGCTGCGCCGGCTGGACCTTCAGGCGCCGCGCCTCGTCCTTCACCTTCTCGTCGCTCGTCGGGTCGAGAGCCTCCCAGCTCACCTTGCCCTTCGAGTACGTGGCGTACTCGTCGAGCATGTCTCGCACGTAGCGCGCCAGCGAGCGGACCTGCGGCGGGAGGTCGGCGCTGATGAAGGCCTTGATGGTGAGACGATCGGGAAGCCCGGCGACCAGCTTCTTCGAGGCCTCGCTGATGGTGTAGATGCGCTCCTGCGTCAGGTCCAGCCGCCCGAAGGTGCGACTGGCGATGACGTTCACGAGCACCAGGATGCCCACCGTGAGGACGCTGTAGAGGACGGCGTTGCCGCCGCGGCTGAGCTTGTCGTTGGCCATGGTCTTATCTCCAGCGACGGCTCTCGAGGGACTGGGTGGCGACGAAGAGGCACGCCCCCACGAGCGAGAGGTAGTAGACGAGGTCCCGGGTGTCGATGACCCCGCGCGCGATGTTGTTGAAGTGCGAGTCGAGGCTCACGTACTCGATGATCGGGGCGAGGCTCGGCGGCATCAGCGGGAGCAGCTTGCCCGAGAGGTAGAGGGCGAAGGTGATGGCGAAGGAGATGATGAAGGCCACCACCTGATTTCGCGTCCAGCTCGAGGCCATCAGGCCGATAGCGAGGTACGTGCTGCCGAGGAGAAGCAAGCCGAGATAGCCGCCGGTCACCGCGCCCCAGTCCAGCTTGCCCATGGTGCTGAGACTGAGGGGGTAGGTGAGCGTGAGCAGGATGGCCGTGCCGAGCAGCCCGAGCGAGGCGAGGAACTTGCCGACCACGACCTCCCAGTCTTTCACGGGGAGGGTGATGAGCAGCTCCATCGTGCCGGAGCGCTTCTCCTCGGCGATGAGGCGCATCGTGACCGCCGGGGCGAAGAAGATGAAGATGAGCGGGCTGATGCCGAAGAAGTCGCGGAGCGTGGCCTCGCCCACCAGGAAGACCTGGGAGAAGAACAGGTAGCCGCTGGCCAGCAGGAAGACCGTGACGACGATGTAGGCCACCGGCGAGTTGAAGTAGGCGCCGAGCTCGCGGCGACAGATGGTGAGGACGTTGTGCATGGCGCCCCTACTCCCGGGTCAGCTTGCGGAACACGTCTTCGAGGCTCAGCGTCTGGCGCTTGAGCTCGAGGAGGATCCAGCCGTTGTCGCGTGCGCAGGCGAAGAGGTCGCGCCGCAGGTCGCGCGAGCTCTCCCCCGCCACCATCAGGCCGAGGGCCCCATCGTCCCCGTCGACCTCGGAGACGCTCTTCACCCCCTGGATCGCCTGAAGCTTCTCCGTGACCTGCTCCCGCGAGAGCCCCACCGCCTCGACGAGCAGGCGGTACGCGTGTTCCCCCTCCTGCGCGGAGAGCTCGCCGGGGGTGCCGTCGGCCACCAGCCGCCCCTCGTGAATGATGATCACGCGGCTGCAGGTGGCCTGGACCTCGGGCAGGATGTGGGTCGAGAGGATCACCGTCTTCTCGCGGCCGATCTCGCGGATGAGCTGCCGGATCTCGACGATCTGGTTCGGGTCGAGGCCGCTCGTGGGCTCGTCGAGGATCAGGATCGCCGGGTCGTGCACGAGCGCCTGCGCGAGCCCCGCCCGCTGCCGGTAGCCCTTGGAGAGCTCGCCGACGAGCTTGCCCATCACCGAGAAGAGGCCGCAGACCTCGGCCACGTCGCGGATGCGCTTTCGGCGCCGGTCGGTGGGGATTCGCCGCATGGCGGCGACGAACTCGAGGAACTCGAGGGTCGTCATCTCGGGGTAGATCGGCGTGTCCTCGGGGAGGTAACCGAGCTGCTGCCTGACCGCGAGCGGGTCGGCGCCCACGTCCACGCCACCCACGCGTGCGATGCCCGCGGTGGGCGCGAGGTAGCAGGTGAGCATCTTCATCGTGGTGGATTTCCCGGCGCCGTTGGGCCCGAGGAACCCCACCACCTCGCCGCCGTGCACGTCGAAGGAGATGCCGCGCACGGCGTGGTAGCTGCCGTAGTCCTTGGCGAGGTTCTGGACCTCGATCATGGTTCTGCGCGGCACAGCGCTGCCGTTGCCTGTCATGCTGAGCTCTCCACGGATCCAGCCCCCGGAAGGAGCGCCGAGGCGTTAGGACTCGCCGGCCTCAGAACCGCGGGAGCCCTCCAGGTATTCCCGGTGAGTCTCTACTCGCACCGCGGCCGCGATGTCAAGCCCGGCGCGCCGGCCGGTCTTCGTCGAGTGCTCGGTGATCTCAGCGTTAATTCGGGGCGCCGCCCGCCCGGCGCAGGTGGAAGCCGGAGACGAAGCGCAGGTCCAGGTCGTCTACGCGAAGGGCCTGCACGGCCGCCGCCAGGCCGTCGAGCCAGCCCTCTACCACCCGGGTGGCGACCGGGCCGGGGGCAACCCCGAGGCGCGCCTCCGCCAGGCGGAGGGCCGCAGTTCGCAGCTCCGCTCCGCGGGTCTCGAGGGGGAGCACCTGGGCCAGGAAGCGCGCGAGCTCCGGCTGTGCGAGCGGGCCCTCGCCCCCTGCGACCTGGCGCGCGAGGGCGGTGCGAAAGAGGTCTCCGAGGGTGAGCTCGTCGGGGAGGGGGCTCGGCCAGGTGCCCTTCGGCACCAGCGCCGTGGCCATCGCCGCCTCTTCGACCCAGCCCGCCGCCTCGGCGAGGTCCGCGCGCGTCAGGAAGGGGCGCGGTCCCTCGCGTGCGTCGACGAAGTAGGGGCGCAGCGCCAGCAGTCCCGCGATCCGGCTGCCGAGCGGCTCGTCGAGGAGGTCCACCGCCCGCGGGGTGCGGCCGAGGAGGCCCTGCCGGGCGAGGGGACGCAGACGCTCGCGCAGGGCGAGCGTCAAGCTGTGTCCGACGCGGGCGAGCCGCAGGACGGCGACGCGGCCGAGGAACTCCGCGCCGCGGGCCGGCTCGCCGTGGGCGAGGACCTCGAGGGCGAGACTCAGCCGGTGGTGCAGCGCGACAAGACTTGTCCGCGCGCCTTCGACGTCGGTCGGCGCGACGCGGTCCGCCGCGAGAGCCCAGTTGCTGAGCGTCAGCAGGGCGTGGCCCAGGCGGGCGCGTTCGGCAGGATCCGTTAGCGCTGCGAGGGCGCGGCCGAGGAAGGTGCTCCCCTCCACCTGCAGCAGCGGGACGAGCTCCAGCGACGGAGCGGTGGTGGAGCTCGGGTCGGCGCGGTCGAAGGTGCGCTCGTCGAGTGTCACGCTGCCCGGGTCGAGGTAGGTGTAGAGGCTGAGGGCGGTCAGCGGATCCACGAAGCCGAGATCCTCGAGCCGGCCGTTGCGCCAGCGCAGCGCCATCTCCTCGAGCTCGGAGGGGAGCTCCCAGGTCAGGGTCTGCAGCAGTCGGCGCGCCGCATCGGCGTCGTCGCCGTACATCGTCTCGAGCAGTTGCACGAGCCGCTCGAAAGACGCCTCGTCCGCCTCCAGGATCTCGAGGGCGAACCAGCCGTCGGGGGTGCGATAGATCGGGCCTTCGGGTTCGTCGGGTGGCTCCTGCTCGGCGAGCAGATAGATGCGCGTCCGGGCGGCGAAGAGCCAGCCGACGAGCTCCACGTCGAGGGCGTTGAGGTTGCGGCGCCGGGCGTCCTCGGGGAGCGCGGCGAGGGTGTAGAGCCAGTCGAGCAGCTCGTCGCTGTCGAGCCGGTCGCCCTGCCAGACCTGCAGGTCGAGCACGCCGCGGATCTGGTCGGGGCTGGCGAGCGCGACGAGGTCCACCGCATCGCCGAGCCCTATCTCCGCCACCAGCCGATGGAGCACGATGCTCGGGAGCTGTCGGACCTGACCGCGCGAGTCCGGGGCGCTGACGAGGGCGTCGACGACACGGGCGGCGGGAGCTTGCTCGCGGGGGCCGGTGCGGAACCCGGTGCGACGGATGACTCCGTGGGTCACGGCTCAGTCCTCGCGCAGCCGCGCCAGCAGCTCGTCGCGGCTGAAGATCCCTTTTTCGATGAGGAGCCCGAGCAGGCGGCGAAGGACCTTCTCGTCCCGGTCGATGAGCGCCTTCATCTGGGACACCTGTGCCAGGACCTCGTCCAGCTGCGGGTCAGAGGCCGTTCCTGCCGGAGGAGTCGCCCCTGACGGAGTGACGCGCACCGATACGCTCGGAGCTGGCGGGTCCTGGTCGAGGTCGATCTCCACCGAGGAGCGTCCCGTCGCGATCGCCGGGACCTCTCGGCTCGGGGGCGTCCCGCGTCGGCCATCCAGCTCGAACATCGGCTCGTCGGTGCGGACGCCCATCCAGGACTCGGGGGGCTCGGTTGGCGTCACGCTGGAGGGGTAGGCGCGTTTGAGCGCGGTGTCTATGGACATGACGCCCGAGAGGTAGGGCCGCACGTTGCACCGCGTGCGGACGCGGACCTGGTCGAAGATCTCCTGATTGGTGGGGTCGGCCATCGCCACGTCGAGGAACTTGCCGCGTTCCTGATAGGCGAAGGGCACGCAGGCGTAGCGCTGGCAGAACTCGAGATCCAGCAGGCGCAGGGCCGCTGGTTCGAGCGGGCGGCTATCCAGCTTCACGGCGGGGATGTTGAGCTGGTGGCTGAGGACGTTCACCATCGCGTCCTCGGAGACCATCCGCATCTCCACCAACACCCGTCCAAGGGGGCGCCCGAACTTGCGCTGCTCGGCGAGCGCGGAGCGGAGCTGGAGTTCATCGATGACACCGGCTTCGACGAGCAGCTCACCGAGACGTTTCCGGGCCATGGGGCATCAGGTTGAGGCCCCGCCTGGAGGATGTCAACATTGTGCGCCTCGCTCCTGACCTGTGGTAGGCAGGCGTCCTGGATGGAGCTCCACAGATGAACGACCTCCCGATGCCTCGCCGGGTGAGCGAGGCGTTCCAGGGCCCGATCCGGGTGCTGCCCGGTAGCCGCGGTGTCGTGGCCCTTTCCGGCGGGCCGGACTCGCTCTGCCTCGCGCACTGCCTGGCCGGCCTCGCGGCGGCCCGCGGATGGGACCTCGTGGCGGCGCACGTCGACCACGGCCTGCGCGCGGAGTCCGCCGTCGAGGCTGCGATGGCGAGCTCGCTCGCCGAGAGGCTGGGCCTGCGCTTCGTGAACCGGCGCGTGGCGCTGGAGGCCGACCGAGGCAACCTCCAGGAGCGGGCGCGCGAGGCGAGGCGCGCGACGCTGCTGCAGCTTGCCTCGGAGCTCGAGGCGGAGTGGATCGCGCTCGGCCACACGGCGAGCGATCAGGCCGAGACGGTGCTCATGCGCGTGCTCCGGGGCACGGGACTCCGGGGGCTACGAGGGATGGCCTGGCAGAGCGGGCCGTGGATCCGGCCCCTCCTCGGAGTCGATCGTGCCACGGTCGAGCAGTACCTGGCTCACCACGAGCTTGTTCCCGTGCGGGAGCCGACGAACGAGAGCGACGCCTACCTGCGAAATCGCGTGCGCCGTCGGATCCTTCCCCTGCTCGCCGAAGAGAACCCGCGCGTCGTGGAGGCGCTGTGCCGCCTGGCGCGAACCTCGAGAGAAGAGGATCGGGCGCTGGAGGCGGAGGCGCGGCGTGCCTTGCGGCGGGCAGATCACGATGGGGCGCTCTCGGTGGAGGAGCTCGGGCGGTGGCCGACCGGGGTCTTGCATCGCGCGCTGCGAAGGGCCTATGCGCGGGCGCGGGGCAGTGCGCGGGGGCTGTCGCGGCGGCACGTGGAGGCCCTGGCGCGGCTCGCCGCCTGCTCCGACGGGAGCGCGGTGGTCGACTTGCCGGGGGTGCGGGCGGTCCGGACCTACGGAGCGCTTCGCCTCGAGCGGAGCGAGCCCGACCCCGGCCCTCAGCCGGACGCGTCGGTCGCGAGGCGGCTCCAGGAGGGGCGCTTCGAGTGGTCCGGCCGCGAGCTGGAGGTCGTGCGCGCTCCGGCCCCGGCCGCGCCTCTCTCGGGAGAGTGGGTGCGCGCCCCGGGGCGAGGCGAGGTCTATGAGCTCCGCGGCCCGCGTCTCGGCGACCGCCTGCGCTTGGGCGAGCAGGGACGGAAGAAGGTGGCGCGGCTCCTGATGGAGGCGCGGGTGCCGAGGCGGGAGCGGAGCTCGGTGCCGATCCTCGTCGCCGGTGAGGAGGTCGCGCTGGTCCCCGGTCACCGGACGGGGCACGGCCGCTTGCCGGCCCCGGGAGAGAGCGCCTGGCGCGTGCGGCTGCTCGAGCGGCCGTCGTGATCGACCGCGCGAAACGCCCTTAGACATTCGGGGGTCCGGTTGACGACGCAGGGGGTTCATTCAATAATGAGAGGTGGAGGCCTCCTTTGAAACAATCGCATAAGACTATTCTGCTCTGGGTCCTCCTGATCCTGATGTTCGTGAGCATCTACAACCTGTTCGCGACGCCGGCGAAGGAGGAGGGAAAGCTCGATTTCTACCAGTTCGTCCAGGACGTGGAGAAGACGCCCGAGAAGATCAAGAAGGTGACGATCAAGGGCAGCCGCTACGCGATCGAGTACTCCGATCGGAAGGTGCGGACCACCGGGCAGGCGCTCGACAGCAAGCTGCGCGAGAAGCTGGATAAGGCAGCGGTTCCGTACGCCATCGAGGAGCCCGAGGAGAGCTCGTTCTGGCAGTCGGTCCTCATCTCGTGGCTGCCGATGATTTTCCTCTTCGTGATCTTCTTCTTCTTCATGCGGCAGCTGCAGGCCGGCGGCGGAAAGGCCATGAGCTTCGGGAAGTCCCGGGCCAAGCTGATGTCCGACCACCAGAACAAGGTCACCTTCGACGACGTGGCGGGGATTCAGGAATCCAAGGAGGAGGTGGAGGAGATCGTCGAGTTCCTGAAGGACCCGAAGAAGTTCACGCGGCTAGGGGGGCGCATCCCCAAGGGCGTGCTGCTCATGGGTGGGCCTGGGACGGGGAAGACCCTCCTGGCGCGGGCCATCGCCGGGGAGGCGGGGGTCCCCTTCTTCTCGATCTCGGGTTCGGACTTCGTGGAGATGTTCGTGGGTGTGGGCGCGTCCCGCGTGCGCGACCTCTTCGAGCAGGGCAAGAAGAACGCCCCGTGCATCGTGTTCATCGACGAGATCGACGCGGTGGGGCGCCACCGTGGGGCGGGCCTCGGGGGAGGGCACGACGAGCGGGAACAGACCCTGAATCAGCTGCTCGTGGAGATGGACGGTTTCGAGAGCAACGAGGGGGTGATTCTGATCGCCGCCACCAATCGTCCGGACGTGCTGGATCCGGCGCTGCTTCGCCCGGGCCGTTTCGACCGCCGCATCGTCGTGCCGCGTCCCGATGTACGGGGACGGGAAGAGATCCTCAAGGTCCATACACGGCGTACCCCCCTCAGCGAGGACGTGGCGCTGGCGATCATCGCGCGCGGGACGCCGGGCTTTTCCGGAGCCGACCTCGAGAACCTGGTGAACGAAGCCGCGCTCACGGCGGCCCGCCGCAACAAGGACCGGGTCGACATGGGGGACTTCGAGTACGCCAAGGACAAGGTGCTCATGGGAAGCGAGCGGCGCTCGCTGATCATTCCCGAGAAAGAACGTCGGAACACCGCGTACCACGAGGCGGGACACGTAATCGTCGCCAAGTCCATCAAGGGCACCGACCCGGTGCACAAGGTGACCATCATCCCCCGCGGGCAGTCGATGCTGGGCCTCACGCAGCAGCTTCCCGAGGAGGACCGCCTGAGCATGAGCGAGCGGTTCGCTCGCGACACCATCGCCATCCTCATGGGTGGGCGCGTCGCCGAGGAGGTGACGTTCGGCGAGCTGACCACGGGCGCCGGGAACGACATCGAACGCGCGACGGACATCGCCCACAAGATGGTCTGCGAGTGGGGGATGAGCAAGGTCCTCGGGCCGCTCGCGTTCGGCAAGCGCGAGGAGCAGATCTTCCTCGGTCGCGAGATTAACCGCACGCGGAACTACAGCGAGCGCACGGCCGAGCGCATCGACGACGAGGTGCGCCGGATCGTCGAGGAGAACTACCAGCACGCCCGCGAGCTCCTCGAGGGCCGACGCGAGCAGCTCGCGCGACTGGCAGAGGCGCTGCTCGAACACGAGTCCCTCGACGGCGTGCAGATCGACGCAGTGCTCGACGGGCGACCGGTGCCGGTGTCGAATCGAGCGAGCGCCTCGGGCGCTGGGGACGACGCGCGGGTGAAGGAGGAGCGGGAGCGGAAGAGCAAGCCGATCTTCGGCTCGCCCTCGCTGCCGAGCCTCAACGAGGACCCTGAAAAAGCCTAGCCTCGTCGACCTCACGTCGAGAGGTTGGTCGGGGCCCCCCTCTCGGCTCGTCCCACGCGCCAGTTGAAGAAGGGGCCACGGCGATGCCTTTTGTCTTCGCGCCCGTTCAGGTGGGAGCCGCCCGGTGGGACGGCCACCGCTGCTACGTCATCGGCGTCGTGAACGTGACTCCCGACTCCTTCTCCGACGGGGGGCTCTTTCTGGAGGCGGAGGTTGCCGTCCAACACGGACTGACGCTCGTGAACGAGGGAGCGGACGCGCTGGACGTAGGGGGCGAATCCACGCGACCCGGGTCGGAGCCCGTGGCGGTCGACGTGGAGCTCGAGCGGGTCCTGCCGGTCGTGCGCGCCCTCGCGCCGCGGACGCAGGTGCCGCTCTCGATCGACACCACCAAGGCCGAGGTGGCGCGGCAGGCGCTCGCGGCAGGGGCCTCGATCGTGAACGACGTGAGCGGCTTCCGGCTGGACCCCGCCATGGCGGAGGTCGTCGCCCGCGCCGACGCGACGGTGATCCTGGGGCACCTGCGGGGGCGCCCTGCGACCATGCAAGACGGGATCGCGTTCGAGGACGTCGTGGCGGAGGTCATCGACGAGCTGAAGGCAGCCATCCGCACAGCCGTGCGGGCGGGGATCCGCGCCGAGCGCATCTGGGCCGACCCCGGTCTGGGGTTCGGCAAGACAGCCACGCAAACCACGGCGCTGTTGGCCGCGACGGGGGAGATCCGCGAGGCCCTTGGCGTTCCGCTGATGGTGGGACCCTCGCGGAAGTCTTTCCTCGGCGTTCACACCGGGCAGAACGTGGGCGATCGGGTGATGGCGACGGCGGCCGCCGTCACCGCGGGCATCCTGGCGGGGGCGAACGCGGTGCGCGTGCACGACGTGGGCGCGCTCCTCCCCGCGGTTCGGGTGGCCGACGCGGTGCGCGGCGCTCGAGCGACCCGTTCATGACGGAGCTCCTGGCCTTTTTTCGCGACCTCGATCTGGGCGGCGCGGCCCTGGCGGTGCTCGACGTGCTCGTGGTCGCGGTGATCGTCTATCGCGTGCTGCTCCTTCTGCGCGGGTCGCGCGGCGCGCACGTGCTCGTCGGGCTACTGGCCGTGGCGGGGATCGTCCTCGCGGCGCGTCAGCTCTCGCTCGTCACGCTGACCTGGCTTCTCGACCACGTGCTGAACTACCTGCTGCTGATCCTCATCATCGTGTTCCAGGCGGACATACGGCGGGGGCTCATGCGTATGGGGCGAAAGGTCTTCTCCGCCGCCCGGGCGGACGAGGACTCCACGGTGCTCGAGGAGGTCGCGGCGGCGTGCGAGGCGATGGCCGCGCGGAGGATCGGGGCGCTGATCGTGTTCGAGCGCGAGGTGGATCTGCGCGAGCTGACGCAGGCCGGAACCGAGCTGGACGCGGTGGTGAGCAAGGAGCTCTTGCTCGCCATCTTCGCCCCGCAGGCCGACAACGCCCTGCACGACGGGGCTGTGCTGATTCAGGGATCGCGCCTCAAGCGTGCTGGGGCGCTGCTGCCTCTTTCGTCGAGTCAGCGGCTGGACAAGTCGTTCGGCACCCGCCACCGCGCCGGCCTCGGGGTGACCGAGGAGACGGACGCCATCTCCGTCGTGGTGAGCGAGCAGCGGGGGGTGGTGAGTCTCTGCCAGGGGGGGGCCTTGCGCCTCGACCTCTCGCGTCCCGAGCTCCGGAGGGAGCTCCGGGCTCGACTCGCCGGGGAAGGCGCTCGACCCGCAGAGACGTGGTTCGCACGGTGGGTTCGTCGACTCGGGCGAGCCATGGGCACGCAGCGCGCGGTGGACGAAGCGACGAAGCCCGCGGAGGTGCCTCCGGGCGAGGGGCTTGCGTTGGCAGCGCCGGGAGACGAGACCGCGGAGAAGGACGCTCGGGAGGCTACGGGGAATGCGAAAGCCGGTCACTAGCCTGATCGCGGAGAACCTCTTCCTCAAGGGGGTCTCCCTGGTCCTGGCCGTGCTGCTCTTCTTCGTCGTGCGCGCCGAGAAGCAGTCCATGGCGCAGGGCGAGGTGAAGCTGGCGCTGGTCCTGCCGCCGGGAAAGGTGCTGGTGGCGGACGTCCCGAGCGTGATTCGCGTCGGGGTGGTCGGAGCGGCCGGACGCCTGGCGCGCTTCCGGTTTGACGAGCTGGCGGAGGTCACGGTGGACCTCACGAGCGTTCCCGGGGGCTACGTGCGGATCACCGAGGAGGCCCTTCACCTCCCTCCCGGGATCCGGGTCAGCTCCATGACCCCGGAGGGGTTCAACGTCCGCTTCGCGCCACTCGCGCAGCGCGAGCTACCGATCGAAGTCACCCTCGCAGGGCAAGTGGCGACGGGATTTAGGGTCGTGCGGTGGGTCGCAAGGCCTTCTCGCGCCACGGTGAGCGGTCCGCAGGAGGTCGTGAGCGCGCTCGGACCGCTGCAGACCCAGCCCGTCTCGGTGGAGGGCGCGGATGGAACCGTAGTGGCGCGTACCGGCTGGCTGCCGCTCCCGCCGCGCGTGGCGGGGCCTTCGCCGGCGAGGGTGGAGGTGAGCGTCCACGTCGCCCCGATCATGAACTCGGTCACGCTCTCGGGAGTCCCCGTGCGGGTCGCGGGGGGGGCGGCGAGGCGCGTCGCGTTGTCGCCGGAGGTGCTCGAGGTGACCCTCGAGGGCTCGCCAGAGCGCCTGGCCACGCTCGTGCGCGAGGAGGTGGTGGTCAGCGTGCGCGTCTCCGACGCGACGGATGGGGCAGAGGTGGTCCCGCGCGTCGTCGGTCTGCCGGAGGGGGTGCGCGTGAAGGAACTCCGGCCCTCGCGGGTGAAGGTGCAGCGCCGGAGCGGGGCGGCCGCTCCGCGGCGAGAGTCCCCTTGACAGGAAGATTCCAAGTACTGAATTGTTGCGTGGTCTAGCGCGTCGAAACTCGGGAGGAACCATGGGCGAGCGCCAGCTCTTTGGTACGGACGGCATCCGCGGGGTGGCCAACATCCACCCGATGACCGTCGAGGTCGCGCTCAACCTGGGGCGCGCGGTGGCCTACTATTTCCGTCGCGGGCAGCACAAACGGCGCATCGTGGTGGGCAAGGACACGCGGCTCTCCTGCTACATGTTCGAGAACGCGCTGGCGGCGGGCATCTGCTCGATGGGAGCTGACTGCTGGCTCTGCGGGCCGATGCCCACGCCCGGTGTGGCGCACCTGACCTCCAGCATGCGCGCAGATGCGGGCGTCGTGATCAGCGCGAGCCACAACCCGTTTCAGGACAACGGCATAAAGGTCTTCGCCAGCGACGGGTTCAAGCTGCCCGACGAGACGGAGGCGGAGATCGAGCAGCTCATGAGCTCGGGGGCGCTCGACGACGCGCGTCCCCCGGCCGAGCAGGTGGGCCGCGTCACGCGCATCGCGGGCGTGGATGGGCGGTACGTCGCCTTCCTGAAGAGCATCTTCCCCCACCATCTGACGCTCGAGGGGCTCAAGGTCGTGGTGGACTGTGCCAACGGGGCCGCCTATCGCGTGGCCCCGACGGTCTTCGAGGAGCTCGGAGCCAGCGTCACGATGCTCGGCGTGCAGCCGAACGGGACGAACATCAACGACCAGTGCGGGGCGCTACACCCCGAGGCGCTCCAGCAGGCGGTGGTGGAGAAGGGGGCCCACCTCGGGATCGCGCTCGATGGGGATGCCGACCGCGTGATCATGGTCGACGAGAAGGGGCAGGTCGTGGACGGCGACGCGATCATGGCGCTCATCGCGACGCGCATGCTCAAGGCGGACACCCTCCGTCAGCGCACGCTGGTGGTGACGGTCATGAGCAACATCGGCCTCGAGCGGTGCGTCCTGGCGAACAAGGGGAAGATCGTCCGCACGGCGGTGGGTGACCGGTACGTGGTGGACGAGATGCGCCGGGGCGGGTTCAACCTGGGGGGCGAGCAGTCCGGGCACCTCGTCTTCCTGGACTACATGACGACCGGGGACGGGGTGGTCGGTGCGCTGCAGGTGCTGGCGGCGATGGTGCTCGAAGGGAGGCCGGTCTCCGAGCTGGCCGCCGTGATGACGCGCTACCCGCAGGTGCTCGTGAACGTCAAAGTGGGTCGCAAGCGGCCGCTCGAAGAGCTGCCGTCGGTCCAGAAGATGATCGTGGACGCCGAACGGCGGCTCGCGGGAGAGGGTCGGGTGCTCGTGCGCTACTCGGGGACCGAGTCCAAAGCGCGCGTGATGGTGGAAGGGACCGACGAGGGCGCGATCCGTCAGCTCGCCGAGCATATCGCCGCAGAACTCCAATCGGCTTGCCAGAACTAGAAACGAAGAGCGATGAAACGCCTCCACGTGAACATCGACCACTGCGCGACCGTTCGACAGGCGCGCGGCACGACGTATCCCGATCCGGTGTGGGCCGCGACTGTGTCCGAGCTCGCTGGCGCGCACGGCATCACCGCCCACCTGCGCGAGGATCGACGACACATCCAGGATCGGGACATCCGACTGCTGCGGCAGACGGTACGCTCCGTGCTGAACCTGGAGATGGCTGCCACCCCCGAGATGGTGGCCATCGCGCTCGACGTCCGCCCCGACCTGGTTACGCTCGTGCCGGAACGACGCGAGGAGCGCACCACGGAGGGGGGGCTTGACCTGCGGACGCCCGGTTTGCCCGACGCGATTCGCCGTCTCCGCGAGGGCGGGATCGAGGTCAGCCTCTTCGTGGATCCCGACCGCGACCGCCTGAAGCCGGCGGCCGAGCTCGGAGCGACGATCGTGGAGCTGCACACGGGGGACTACTGCGAAGCGCGCGGTACCGAGCGGGACCTCCAGCTCCAGCGGCTGGCGGGGAGCGCGGCGGTGGCCGCGGCCCTCGGCCTTCGCGTAGCGGCGGGGCACGGGCTCGATTACCCGAACGTGCGGCCGGTGGCGGCGATCCCGGAGATCGAGGAGCTGAACATCGGACACGCCATCATCGGGCGGGCGATCTTCGTCGGCTTGGATCGCGCGGTCCGCGACATGTTGGCCACGATGAACGGCTAGCCCGGCGATGGTTCGGGGCCTCGGACTAGACCTCGTCACGATCTCGCGCATCGAACGTCTCATCGGTCGGTTCGGCGACGGCTTCCTGGACAAGATCTTCACCCCGCTCGAGCGGGCCCACTGCGACCGCCACCGGCTGGCGGCCCAGCACTACGCCGCGCGCTTCGCGGCCAAGGAGGCCATCCTGAAGGCGCTCTCGGTGCCCAAGGGGCTGCGCTGGCACGAGCTCGAGGTGCGGAGCGCGCCCGACGGCCGGCCGGAGGTCCACCTGCACGGTCAGGCGGCGGTGGCGGCGCGCGACCTGGGCGTGACCTCGATCCTGCTCACCCTGACGCACGAGCGGGACCTGGCCGCGGCAATGGTCGTGGCGGAGGGGTGAGGCGCATGCGGGTCTGCACGGCGGCGCAGATGCGGGAGCTGGACCGGCGAACCATCGAGGAGTACGGCGTCCCGTCGCTGGTCTTGATGGAGTGCGCCGGGCGCGGTGTGGCGGACCTCATCCGGCGGGAACGTGGGGCCTCGGGCCAGCGCGTGGTCGTGCTGTGCGGGGCGGGGAACAACGGGGGAGATGGGTTCGTCGCGGCGCGGCACCTGGCGAGCGCCGGGGCGCAGGTCACGACCTACCTCGTGGGCAGCGCCGACGGGCTCACCCCCGACGCGCGCGTCAACCTGCAGATCCTCGAGCGCCTGGGTGCGGACCTGCGCACCATCGCGGCGCCGGAGGAGCTCGACGCGGAGGAGACGATCTTCGCCTCCGCCACGGTGATCGTGGACGCGCTCCTCGGCACGGGGCTGCGCAGCGAGGTGCGCGACCCGGCGCGGCGCACGATCGAGCGCGCGAACCGCTGCCGGGCCCTGCGGGTCGCGGTGGACATCCCGAGCGGCCTGGATGCGGACACCGGCGCGGTCCTCGGGGTGGCCTTCGCGGCCGATCACACGGTGACCTTCGGGTACCCGAAGGTGGCCCTGGTGAGTCACCCGGGTTGCGAGCGCGTGGGGCGCCTGCAGGTGGTGGACATCGGTATCCCGCGGCAGCTCGAGGAGCGGGCGACCTTCGCCGCGGAGCTGCTCGAGGAGGCCGGGGTGGCGCCGCGCCTCGCCGCGCGGCCGGCGTGGGGGCACAAGGGGACGCACGGGCACCTCCTGGTCGTGGCCGGGTCGCCGGGAAAAACGGGCGCCGCGTTGCTCTGCGGGGAAGCGGTCCTTCGGTCGGGGGCGGGTCTCTGTACCATCGCCGCCCCGGCTCCCGCTCTCGCGGCCCTCGAGTGCAAGACCCGCGAGCTCATGCTGACGCCGCTCCTCCCCGAGGGAGCCGAGCCGAGCGACAGCGACGATGTGTTCGCGCACCTTTTGGCCCAGGTCGCGGGCAAGGCGGCGGTGGCGCTGGGGCCGGGGATTCCGCGCGGGGAGGGGATGGCGCGGCTGATCGCGCGGCTCGTCCGCGAGAGCCCCGTGCCGCTGGTCATCGACGCGGACGGGTTGAACGAGCTGGCCCCTCAGCTCCCGGTGCTCGCCGAGGCGCGGGTTCCCGTGCTCCTCACCCCGCACCCGGGCGAGATGGCCACGCTCACCGGCTCGAGCGTGGATCGGATCCAGGCGGACCGTCTCGGGGTGGCAACGGCGTTCGCGCAGCAGCACGGCGTCTACCTCGCGCTGAAGGGGGCGCGTACCATCGTCGCGAGCCCCGACGGGCGCGCGTTCATCAACCCGACCGGGAACGCGGGCCTTGGAAGCGCGGGGACGGGCGACGTGCTGACCGGCCTCGTCGGAGGGCTCGTGGCGCAGAAGAACGACCCCCTGGATGCGCTCCTCGTGGGGGTCTACGTGCACGGCCTCGCGGGCGACCGCGCGGCAGCTCGGCTCGGCGGGCGCGGGATGCTGGCCGGGGACCTGCTCGTGGAGGTGGGGCGGGTGCTCAAGGACCTCGAGGCCTAGGGCGCGCCGCGGGGGCTCAGGGCGCGGCAGACGCTTACGCCGCGACCGGGATCTCGTCCGCCCGCAGGATCCCCTCGGAGCGGGCGTAGTCCCCAAGCGTCGCCTCGAGGAGGCGTCGCCCTCGGTGGAGTCGCGACATCACGGTGCCCAGCGGGCAGCCGAGGCGATCCGCGACATCGCGGTAGCTCAGCCCATCCACGTCCGCGAGGAGCACCACCCGTCGGAACTCCTCGGGGAGCGACTCGAGCGCTTCCAGGACCTCGTCGCCCAAGGTGCGCGCGAGCAGCGTCCCCTCGGGGTCGCGCGCGGCCGCTCTCCGCACGGGGCAGTACACGGCCTCCTCGTCGCGGCGCCCCGCGAGGCGTCGTTCTTTCACCACGCGGCGGTACTCGTTGATGAAGCTGTTGGTCAGGATGCGAAAGAGCCAGGCGCGGCAGTTGCTGCCCTCGCGAAAACGGTCCCAGGCGGAGAAGGCGCGGAGGAGCGTCTCCTGCACGAGATCCTCGGCATCCCCGTGGTTCCGGGCGTAGCGCAACGCGGTCGCGTAGAGCTCGCCCTTGTGGCCCAGAGCGACTTGCTGAAAGGTGTCCCGAGGCTTCGACTGCGGCATCCCCCAAGTGCACTACAAGGCGCGTGCCAGAACGCAAGAAGCGGCCAATCCCGCGCGGTGGCTTGCGGCGCGCCGCCCGGGGGGCCGCCCGGCGCCGGGGGCTACGACACGTTTGTCAGGGGGCGGAACTCGGCCTTGCACCTACACGACGGAAAACGCCGCGATTGTTCAAAGAGTTTCGTCGTCAGGTTTCTGTCGACCGTGCCGCGGCGAGGCGCAGGATCCTGGGGAGGTTGTGCCAACTCGGTTGCACCCTCGGCACTCAGGGGCGCGATTCCTCTGTCGGCGCGAGCTCCACGAAGCACCGCCCGGGGGACAGGTTCTCTTCCCAGGCCTCAGCCCGGCCGTCGCTCTGCGCGGCCTTCACCAGGCCGCCCGGCGTGACGAGTGCAAACCAGGTGTTGCGGAGAGGTTGCTGCTCACGGTCCAGAAGATAGAGACCGATCCAGGTCTCGCGCTGGCTGACCGGCGGTCGAAGCAGGAGCTCCTCGGCCAGACCTCGAACGCGGGGATCGGGATCTCCCTCGGAGACGGTCTGGGTGAGGTCCTTGACCGAGCTGAAGGTCTTCCCTTCCGGGAGCGTCACCTTGCGCGGCTGCCAGAGGGACAGAGCGCGCAGAGCGTTGATGCGGACCCAAGGGCTGCGGTCACCGTGCAGGCGTTCGGCCAGGACGGGCACGAGACCCTCGCTGCGTTGCCGGGCGAGTCCCGCGACCGCGTTCGCCCGCACGTAGGGATCCGCATCTTGCAGCGCCACGCGAAGGCGGGCGAGGGCTGTGCTCGTGCCGAGACGGGCGAGGGCGGCGGTGGCGTTGACGCGCAGGGGCCAGCGAGGGTGCTGAGCCGCCTGGGCGAGCCGCTCCTCGGCGGCGCGGTCGCCGAGCTTTCCGAGAGCCCAGGCCGCCGCTGCGGCCGTGGAGGCATCGCTGTCGGACAGGAGGCCTCGCAGGAGGGTGAGGGTGGCGGGCTGCGGGGCCTGATTGCCGAGGGCTTCCGCGGCGGGGCGACGCAGCGCGCGATCCAGGCCGGCGAAGCGCTCGAGGAGCAGCGCCGAGATGCCGGGATCACGCATGGCCGCGAGCGCGTCGAGGGCGGCCAGCCCGGTCGTGCGATCCCGCCGGGCCAGGACCGCGCCCAGGAGCGCCAGGGCGCGCGGTTCGGACGTGCCGCGCAAGGTGCCTCCGAGCCCCTGAAGCGCGACGGCCCGCACGGCGGGATCCTCGTGCTCGGCATACAGGCGCACGAGCGCCGGCACGGCTCGGGGGTCGCGCAGGCGGGCGAGGCCGTGCACGCCAATACGGCGGAGCTGCCGGTCGGAGTGGGAGAGGAGCCCGACGAGCGGCTCCAGCGCCCGCGGATCTCCGAGCTGCGCCACGGCCACCGCCGCTGCGCGCGCCAGCGTCCGGTCGCGTCCGCGCACCAGTCGCAGGAGGGGGAGGGTGGCGATGCGCGATCCGAGGCGTCCGAGCAGCTCGGTGGCCCGCAACCGGGCGGCCTCCGTCGCGTCGTGCAGCACCGGCAGGAGCGCCTCGGCCGCACGTTCGTCCAGGATCGGATCCAGGGCGATGAGGGCGGCCCAGCGGACCTCCGCGCTCGCGTCCTCCAGAAGATCGAGGAGCGGTCGTTGGGCCCGAACATCCCGGATCTGCCCCAGGGCCTCCACCAGGGGGATGCGTGGCAGCTTGTGGTTCCGGAGCGCCTGCAGCAGGGCGGGCACGCAGGCCACGAGCCGTGCCTCCCGGGAGATCTCCACGGCCTCCTGCGCGGTGGCGCGCGAGGTGCGCGGATCCAGCAGCAGCGCCGCTACCTGGGTCCCCGCGCGGGGGCCCGCGGCGACGAGCGCACGGCGCGCGGCGGCCCGAGTGGCAGGCACGTCGAGCGCGGCCACGAGCACGCGGATGGCCGGATTCGTGCCGAGCGTCCCGAGGGCGAGCGCGGCCTTCTCGCGGTGTCGAAGCGGTCCGTTCAGGAAGAGATCGATGAGTGGCTCTGCCGCTCCTTCGGCCCGCAGCTTGCCGAGGGCCTGGAGCGCGGCCTCCACGATCTCCGGCGAGCCGTCCTTGAGCGCGCGGGCGAGCGCGGGGGCCGCGCGGGGGTCACCGAGCTGTCCCAGGCCCTGGACCGCCACCAGCCGAACCTCCCGCGCGGGATCCGTCAGGCGCCCTAGAACGGGGACCACCACGCGTCCCTCCCGGAGGCGGCACAAGACCTCCACGGCAGCGCGGCGAACTCCGGAGTTCGCGTCCTGGAGACGGGCGAGGAGAGGGATGATCAGGTCGGGCCCGGGCGCGCGGCCGAGCGCCTCGACTACCTTCTGCCGCACCACCGGCTCGGGATCGCGCAGCGTTCGCACCAGGTGCTGGCGCGACTCGTTCCCTCCGAGCCGCCCGAGGGCGTCGGCCGCAGCGGCGCGGACCTCCTCGTCCCAGTGGGAGAGCCAGCGCCTGAGCTCGGGGACCGCCTCCCGGTAGCCGCGGTCGGCTACTGCGCGGGCGGCCAGCTTCTGGATCCCCGGCTCGGTGTCCCGAAGGGCGGTCAGAAGGTGTCGCTTCACCTCGTTCCCGCTGTACGCCGCGAGGCGCTCCACGGCCTGGCGGCGAAGGGTGGCGTTGGGACTCCGGAGGTCCTGGATGTCGGTCTGGACCTTGCCGGCCCAGTCAAAGCCTGCGAGCGGTAGGAGCAGCCCGAGGAGGCCTGCGCGGAGGGGGGCGAGAGTCATCACGGGTTCCTCGGCAAACGTACCACTTCCTCTGCCACGACGCCTCCTCGTGGTACGCGCCGAAGAGACCCTGGCTGCCCGGTCGGAAGTGTCGGCCGCGGGCGAGACCCGGGAAGGGGGCGAAATGGGTGCCCGTCGCTTTCTCATCGGCGGAGGCCGCCACCGACGTTGAACGCGTGCGCGGTCTCCGTTAGGTTAGCGACCAGCAAGCCACCTCAACGGACGGGAGATCACGATGACGAAGGATGCATTGCTCGAGCTGTTCGGCCGAGCCAGCGGCGCCGCAGGCAAGGGAGCGCAGTTCACCTTCGAGGAGCGGCAGGAGGCGACGGTTTTCATCGCGGGGCAAGGAGCGCTCCTGACCGTCGACCGGGTTCGCGAGGTGGACCTCTCGAGCGGCTCCCTGCAGGTGCGCAACGCCCGAGGGGAGCTCTACTTCGTGGATCCGACGGCGGTCCTCGGGCTCAAGGTCCGCGCGGTGACCGAGGGGGCAGGCTTCGTTCCGAAGTAGATCCCGTCCGATGTTCCCCCGTGGCCCCTCGCTGCCACGGGTACTTGATCCGCCCGTGGAGGGATCCGCGTAGCGCCTCCGTGATCGCGGCGGCGACGGTGCGAAGGTCCTCCACGGTGAGCCCGCACTCGTCGAGGGTCCCCGCGGCCAGCTTGGTGAACAGGATCTGCCGCACGAGCTGCTCGACGCGTTCACCGCTCGGGTCGGCCAGGGTACGCGAAGCGGCCTCCGCGGCGTCGCAGATGGCGAGGATCCCCGTCTCGCGGGTGCTCGGCGGGACGCCGGGGTAGCGGAAGTCCTCTTCGCGCGGCGAGCCGGAGCCGGTGCTCTTGAGCGCCTTCTGCCAGAAGTACTGCACGAGCTCCTGCGCATGATGCGTGTAGATGAACTCGGTCACGGCCGGAGGGAGGCCGGAGCGCTGCGCGAGCCGCACCCCGTCGGTGACGTGCGAGATGATGGCGTCGGCCGAGACCTCCGGGGCCAGGGCGTCGTGGGGGTTCTCTCCCGCCTGGTTTTCCACAAAATAGGCCGGGTGCAGCGCCTTGCCCACGTCGTGGAAGTACGCCCCGACGCGCACGAGGAGCCCATTGGCCCCCACGGACTGCGCCGCGATCTCGGCCAGGTTGGCGAGGGCCAGGCTGTGCGCCCAGGTGCCCGGGGCGTCGGTGGCCAGCTGCTGGAGGAGCGGATGCTCGAAATCCGCCAGCGCGAGCAGGCGCGTCTTGGAGAGCTGCCCGAGCAGGCGTCCGAGCAGCGGCGAGAGCGCGAGGGCCGCGACGCCGCCCAGCAGGCCGCCTCCCAGGGCCGACCACCCCTCGGCCCGGGAGAGGGCGGTGGCGGATCGCAGGAGACTCGGGTCCAGGGCCTGCCCCGGATCGAGGCCGTGCAGCAGGATCCCGAAGGCCAGGTGCGCGGTGACGGCAGCGACCCCGCCGACGAGGGCCGAGGCCAGGAAGCGCGCGGGCCGTGCTGCGCGGCGCGCGAGCGCCGCAGAGCCGATCCCCTGGGCCAGCAGCACGAGGGTGAGCATCGGATCGGAAGGGAGGAGCAGCCCGACCGCTGTGGCGCCGGCCACCGCCGTGGCGCCGGCCACGCGCCGCCCGAGGCGAACGCCCGCCGCCAGCGTGAGCGCGCCGAGGGGGATCCAGTAGGGCGCCGCCGCGGTGCCGAGCAGCAGGGCCTTTGCGGCGAGCAGGAGGAGCACGAGCGCCAGCCCCAGGATCACCTGCGTCCGCAGCAGGGCCGCGGCCCCGCCGAGGATCCGCAGATAGGCGCTGAAGAGCCAGAACACGAGCGCGAAGGCGGCGCCCCAGCCGACGGCGACCTCCGGGCGAAGCGGACGACGACCCGCTTCGGCCGCTCGCACCGCGGGTAGAAGGCGCGGATCCGGGCGGTCGCCGCGAGGGATGGTGATGCGGTGCGGACCTGAGGGGGACGCGGCGGTCGAGGCGCCGTCCGGCCTGGACAGGGCGGAGGTTCGCAGGGTGAGCGGCAGCGGGCCCGTCCCGGGTAGGTCGGGAACGAGGATCAGGTCGCTGACGGCAAGCGCCAGCGCGAGGGCTCCAAGGAGCAGGCCGAGGAGGACCGTGGCGCCAAGGCCGGCCCGTCTACGCCTGCGGATCATGTTCAATTGGGATGAGCTCGACGGGTTAGTACTTCAGGTTCATCGAGAAGCTAGCTCGGGTGAGCTGCCCGTCGAAGGTGGGAAACTGGATCGCCTTCATGCGCCCTGCCACGCAAACCTGGAAGGGACTGGCGCTCTGACCGTTCACCTTGACCGAGCTCACCTTGCCCGTGCCTTTCACGCCGAAGTCGATCTCTACGCGGCGCAACGAGCCGTCTCGTCGCGCCTCCTGGAGCACGCACGGGGTGAGGCGCGCGAGGTTCGCCTGCATCACCTGCTGCACCACCTTTTGCGAGAGCAGCTCGTCGCCCCCCCCCTGCGTCGCGTCGCCCAGGTTGGTCGAGTCGTCGCCCGCCGCGCCGCCGGCCTTCTTCTTCTTCGGCTTGCGAAGCTTGCGCGCCTTGGCTTGCTCGGGGGGCTCGGCTTGCCACGAGACCTCGATCCCCTTCAGGTTGGGGACGGCCTCGCCGGTCTTGTCCTTGTAGACGATCTTCTCGCGGACCTCGGGCTGGCGGCGCAGCACGTAGAAGGTCACCGCGCCTCCCGCGCCCAGGATGGCCAGCACGATGAGCACCGTCACGACGATCACGGTGCGGTGCTTGCGTGCCTTGTGCCGATCCTCGAGCTCCGCCTTCTGGTGGCGGTGAGACTGGTGCAGCCGCTCCACCAGGGCCACGAATTCCTGCAGGAGCGGATGCTGGCGGGCGATGGCGCGCTGGCCGGTCTCCTGATCGAGAAGCTGATCGTCCCCCGAGAAGTCTCCGCGATAGAGCTGCCGCTTGAGGTCCAGCATGCTGAACGGCCCGAAGTCCAGGCGGTTCTTATGGACGAGCCAGCGCTCCGAGTTGTCGCCGCAAGGATCCGCCAGGAGCTGCTGGAGCCGGACTTCGGGGTCGATGCGCGGTTGGGGCTGAGGCTGGGGGGCCTGCGGTGCGGGAGCGGCGGCCCTCGGGGCCGGGGCGCGCACGGGGGGAGCTGCGACCGGCGGCTGCGGCGCCGGAGGAGCCGAGGATTTGTGCGACGACACGTGGGCCTCCGAATGGGCGGCAGGGAAGTCGGCGTCTGCCAGATCCCCGCTGGCCTGCACGGCAGCGTAGAAGGCGGCCTTGACCTGCTGCGCGTCGGCGAAGCGGTCAGCCGGGTTCGGCGAAAGACAGCGCCAGACGACGTCCTCGGCGGGGGCGGGAACCCCTGCCACGAGGGCGTGCATCGGTTCGAGCGGCTCACCGGGAGGGTGGCTCGTGAGGAGCTCGTAGAGGATGGCCCCGAGAGAGTAGATGTCCGCCGCGGGTCCCGCCGACGAGGGGTCGTGGATCATCTCGGGCGCCATGCAGTAGGCGTCGGTCAAGCGGGCCACGGCGGCGGAGCCGGGGGCGAGGGCACAGGCGAGGCCGAACTCGGCGACCTTCACCCGCCCCGCCCGGTTGATGAGCACGGTTCCGGGACCGACGAGCCCGTGGATCATGGTCGCGTGGGCGTAGTCGAGCGCGTTGCAGATGTGCGCCACGACGTTGTAGGCCCCCTTCAGCGAGAAGGTCTTGCCCCCCTGCCGCTTGCGGTCGAGCAGCGCCCGAAGGCTCTGCCCATCCACGTGTTCCATTGCGATGTAGCGGAGCGAGCCCTCCTTGCCCATCCCGAAGACCTTGACCACGTTCTTGTGCGTCAGGGTCGAGGCGGCCTTGACCTGCTCCCGCAGCTCTTCGAGGACCGCCTCGCTTCGGGTGAGATCGCTCGCCAGAAGGCGGATGGCGACTACCTTCTGCGTCTTCTGGTCCGTGGCGCGGTAGAGCTCACCGAGAGCGCCGGTCCCGAGGTAGGCGTCGAGGAGGAAGCGGCCACCAATCTCGGTACCTGGGGGTACGCTCGCCGCTGCGCTCATCCTCGCTCCCGATTCCATCCCTGCCCCATAGTCGTTCATCGGCGTTCGTACCTGTCGGACGCGTCAATCTCCGGCCGTAGAGCTCATCCGAGGGGGCCCGGGCCACGGCCCCTCATGCTAGCGGATGGGCCTGGGAGGCGCAACGGCAAAGCCCACCCCCCGATGTGAGAAAACCGTCAAGGTGTCCATGCCTTGGATTGAAACAGCTCGGTCATTTCATGCGGGCGAGCAGGGCCCGGACACGCACTGCCTCGTCGCCTTTGGGGCGGAGGCGCAGGTAGTCGCGGAGGGCCTTCTTGGCCTGGTTCCGCCACGCGGGACGGGTGCGAAGGGTCAGCCCGAGCTCGAGGTGTGCCGACGCGAGTTGGGGGTCGTGGGCGATGGCCTGGCGGAACGCCACGAGCGCCCGCGTGGCGTTGCGGTTCTGGCGGTGGACGCGTCCCAGCTCCAGGAAGGCCGTCGCTGGGGCTTGCGTCTGCCGGGTGGCTTCGAAGAGGAGCTGCTGCGCGCGCGTCCGGGCCCACGCATCCCCCTGGCGCATCGCGCGGCCGAGCGTCACCATCGCCTCGACGGCTCGACCGCGCTGTTCGCTCCGGACGTAGGCCTGGATCGCCTGAAGCCCGGGCTTGAGGGCCTGGCGGTACTGCCCTGCCTTGGCGTACGCCTCGGCCTGCAGGAGGAGCAGTTCGGGGTCCTTGGGGCGCAGGCGTACCGCCGCGGCGAAGTGCTGCGTCGCCTTCGGGACGTGCTTCGCCTCGAGCTCGGCCCGCCCGAGATCGATGAGAGCCTCTGCCTGGCGCGGGTCGCGATTGAGCACCTTCTTGAAGAGGGAGCGGGCACGGTCGAGTTGCCCTTCCGCCTGCGCCACCCTGCCGGCGAGGAGCATCAGGGCGGTCGCTTCGGGGCTTCGCTGCGACGCAGCTCGCACGAGGCCGTCGGCGCGCTGCACGTTGCCGAGGGCCAGGAAGACCTGGCCTGCCGCGGCGAGGAGCGAGGGGGCCGTGGGCCGGTCGGCGACCAGCTCGTCGAGGAGAGAGCCCGCCTCGGAATCGTGTCCTGCGGCAGCCAGTGCGACGGCGAGCGCCAGTCGCGCGCGCGCCGAGCGGCCGTCCTGGGTCACGGCCGCGCGCAGCACGCGTACGGCCTCCGTGAGGGAATGCTGCCGTACCAGAGCGCGCCCCAGCGCGAGAAGGGGCAGGGCGGGTTCCTCGTCTGCCTCTTGGGGGCGAAGGGCGGAGAGGACGCGAACCGCGGTCGCATGGTCTCCGAGGGTGAAGGCGCGCAGGCCGCGAAGGTAGCGTTCGGCGGGGCTCTTGGGCAGCGTGGCGAGCAGCTTGTTCGCGGTACCGAGCGCGGACCGCTCGAGGAGCGCCTCGCCGCAGGCGCGCGCGACGGCCGGGTCCTCGGCAAACCCCGGAGCTGCGCATAGCCCCTCTACGCGAGCCCCGTCGTCGGCGAGGTGCGCGGCCTGGACCTGGAGCGCCTGTGCGGCACGCCGATCGCTCGGTGTCAGGTTGCGCGTCTCGAGGCGCGCCAGGGCGTCGGTCGCGTCGTGCGGCCTCCCCGCGAGGATCAGGGCGCGGGCGCGGAGGAGCCGCGCCGCGGGGTCGAAGCTGGCACGCCACGGCTCGTCCCGTTCCAGACCCGCGAGCGCCGCGGAGACCTTTCCTCCCGGCCCGAGCATCCACCTGGCCGCGAGCCAGCGTGCTTCGGGGTCGGTGGGACGCGCGCGCTGGGCGTCGGCCGCATGCTCTCGGGCTGCCGCGCGCTGACCGGCAGCCGCGGCCAGCTCGCCCTTCAAGAGGGAGAGGTTCGCCGCGAACCCCGGCGTGGACGCCACAGCGTCGGCGAGGCGATCGACCTCCGCCACATCGGGAGGCGTGCCGGCTGCCAAGCGGGCGCGGGCACGCTCCACGAGCAGGCCGGGATGGGCAGGGCTCGCGTCGAGTCCCCGCTGGAGAAGGCTCTCGGCTCTTCCAAGGTCCCCGCGCAGCCGCGCCAGCCGGCCTGCCTCGAGGAGGAGCGCGGGAAACGCGGGGCCGGCGGCCGCCCCGTCGAGCTGGGCCTGCGCCGGCTCGGCCTGTCCTTGCGCGATCGAGACTTGGGCCAGCGTCACGCGGTGGTGCCAGAGCGGCTCGGCGGGCTGCAGCGCCTGCACGGCGCTCGAGGCGCGCGAGACGTCGCCCTGCCCGAGAGCGAGGAGGGCTTGGGTCAGGCGCGCGTGCGCGGCGCCACCGGTCGTGGGGCGGGCCAGAGCTTCAGAGGCCCAGCGCGCGCTCCGCTCCCTTCCACCCGGGTCGACGTGGAGTCGGGCCGAGAGGTGGGCCTGCAGCAGCGCACTCGCTCCGAGCAGACGGCCGTCGCGAGGGTGCCGCTTCAAGAGCCGGTCGAGGACGCCGAGCGCCTCGCGGTAGCTGCTCGCAAGGTCGGGAATCGAGAGGGCGAAGGCCCGCGCCACCTCGCGCCGAATGACGTGGTCGCGGTACGCGCGGTAGCCGATCACGCCCCCGGTTCCCAGCGCCACGACGGCGACGGTGAGCCAGATCCAGCCCCGGCGCCGGCGCGACGTGGGAGCAGCCGCCAGTCGGGCTCCCCTCGACTGGGGGGCGAGCCGAGCCGGCGAGGTCGGGCGCTCGAGCTCCAGTACGGGAGGCTGCTCGGCGAAGCCGGGGAGCTGCTCGAGGAGGTCGGGTCCCCCCGAGGGGGGGAGCTGTGGAGCGGGCGCGGCCTCGACCTCGGGTTCGACCTCCGTCTCCACCGAAGGACGCAGGGGAGGCAGATCTAGCTCCGCGCGCGCCGTCTGCGTGTCTTCGACCGTGGGCAACGGTGAGGGTGTGAGCACTGGGTCGAGCGGCATCGGAGTGACGTCGAAGGGCGAAGGGGTCACCCGCGGACCACCAGTAAGGGTGTCCAGACGGACCCGCACCGGAGCTGGAGTGAGATCGAAGCGGACGTGAGCCGGCACGGCGACGCCGTTCGGGTCCACGCGGGGCCGCAGCTGCGCCGCGAGTCCCTGAGAGAGGAGTTCCTCGCTCTCGCGCCCCGCCCCGGGGTCCCTGCGTACGGGCCGCGTGGTCTGCGCTCCGGCCGCGTCGCCTTCGAGGGCCGCGAGCTGGTCGTGCGCCTCGCGATCCGATGGGTCGAGGTCGATGGCCTCGAGCAGCCGAATCCTCGCCTCGGTGCGATGTCCGGCGTGCAGCAGGGCCTGCGCCCAGGCCGTGCGGAGCTTGGCCGAGCGCGGGTGCCGCGCAATCGACTGGCTGTAGATCTGGCCGGCGGTGCCTACGTCACCGAGTTCACCGAGAACCCGCAAGAAGACGATCGCACCCCGCTCGTAGGAGGGGTTGGCCGTGAAGCCGTCCTGGCAGACCTGGCGCGCGTCTTGTGGGCGGCCGATGTCGAGGTAGTGCTCCGCCAGGAGGGCGAACGCTCGGGATCCGGGCTGGCGCCGGACGGCCTCGACCAGCCGTTGGAGTTCGGTGTCGATTCCCACGCTCCGTTAGCCCTGCGGCGAGTCGCCTTGGCTTGCCCGCCCGATCCGACGGTGGAGGCCCGCGCCGCCTCGTCCCGATCGCCGCACGGCGTACCGCGGGTCGACCGACTTCCAGCTTCAGATACCACAGGGCAGGGAGAATAGGCAAGCCATGAGATGGGATTTCCCCTGCAACCACGGCACGTTGACGAAAGACTCAGCCGACGGTACCATGCCCTGCAGATGCGCACGGCTCACTCGTACCTGCTCCTCGGCTGCGCTTCCCTCCTCGGGGTCGCTGCGGGCTGCTCGCGCCGTGATGCGACGAGCGCCGCGAACCTTCCGCCGGCGCAGGAGCTGCCGACGACACCTCCCGCTGGAGCTGCGCCGCAGGTTCGTGTGGCCGGGCGTCCGGTCGCTCGCGTTCCTCGGGGGGACGCCGGGGTCCCCGACCGTGGCGCGAGTCCCAGGTCGGCCGATGCCGGCGCCGACGGCGAGACGGCGGAGGCGCGTGAAGCGCGGCTCCGCGCGGAAACGGAGCGGAGCGTCTCCGCCGCGTTGAACGGTGCGCAGCCCAAGCTCAAGGACTGCTACGACCGGAGTGGAGCGACGACGAGTGGGGCGGCGACGGTGCGCCTCCGCGTGCACCGCAGCGGGTACGTCATGGATGCCGACGCCGAGGGGCTCTCCGACGGGGCGCGGAGCTGTGTAACCAACGTGCTGCGGGGGTTGCACGTCCCAGGCGTGCAGACAGACTCGCTGACGGTGCAGCGGACGTTCCATTTCCAGAGCGGGCGGTAGTGAGGCGCGTCGCGCGGACCGAAGGGCGGCCCGGAGTCTCGCGCCCCCACGGGTCGCGTGTCATGATTCGAGCAGGAGAGAGACACCATGAGCGCGACGACCCCGGTGCAGAAGAAGGCACGACGGAAGGGCGCAGTAGCGGCGGGCACGGCTGCCGCAGGCGTGGCGCTGGTGGCCGTGGGGGCGTGGCCGATCGGACTCATCGGCGTCGGGCTCTCCGGCTGGGCTGCGTGGGACTGGCTGAAGTTCCGCGCGCGCCACGGGATGAGGTTCTAGGTCCCCGCGCCTCGCTTTCCGCGCAAGGCCGTGCGGGCGGCGTGGGGCGCGGTGGAGCGCGTCCGCGCGCAGTCGCCCCATGATCCCCTGGAGTCCTCGGTCAGATCGACGTCTCGGCGCGCCGCTCATGTCGCTCGTGCGCTGGCTCCTTCCGCTCGTGGCGGCTGCCACGATCGCCGGAGGAGATTGGCTCCTCGATCGCGTCTACGCGCCGCGCGCGCTCGAGAAGGGGAGCGTCGCGCGCTACGTGGTCCGGGCGTCTACCGACGCTGTTTTCGATCTCCACGAGAGCTACGAGAAGGAGGCCCAAGCCGCCAAGGAGAGCTACGTCCCGATCTACAACAAGGACAACCAGCTCCTGTACCAGGCACGAGAACGCATCATCGCGGCCGCTCTGACGCGTCCGCTCTCGAGCTGGCGGTGGCCCCCCGCAGCGGCCGAAGGGGGAGCGGAGGAGGGGCAGCCCTCGACGGATGCCGGTGCGGAGCGCGGAGCCGTCGCGCCGGTGGCCGGGGAGGGCGAAGGCGCTGACGAAGCGGAGGAAGAGTCAGCCACCCGGACCCAGGCGGAGCGTCGCCGCGAGCTCGAAGCCATGTTGAGAGGCTTCTTCGACCTGCTCGAGCCCTATTTCAAGGCGGGCGTGGTGGCCGACACGGAGTTCCCCAACGAGAAGGACGAAATTCGCATCTTCTGGTCGGGGCTCTACGTCACGCGGCCCGTGTCCGGGCTGCACCGATTCTCCGTGTTACGGCCGGCGCTAGAGCGCAGCGGCCGGCAGTTCTTCTTCAAGATCGCCGAGCGACCGCGCAAGGAGATGCTGGACTTCATTCTCCAGCGCCTCCCCCCGAATCTGACCTACGCCCGCGAGAACGAGAAGTTCATCGTCGACATCTCGCAGGTCACGGGCCTGAAGGTCGTCCTCATCCGGCGGGGCGAGGTGCTCGTTCGGCGCGGTGCCGTGGTGGACAGCCGGGCCTTCTACGGGCTGCGCGCACTCGCGGCCGCTTCGGGGGGCGCGGTAGCGGAGCGACGGGCCGTGCTCGCGCGGGTCGCCCTCCTGGGCGCGCTGCTGCTCGTCTTCGCCGTCGCCGCGCGGGAGGTCTTCCCACCCCCCTTCGAGGGCTACCGCGCCGAGACGTTGACCTATGCGGGGCTGCTCCTGCTGAGCTCCGCCGGGACCGTCTTGCTCGCCTACGCGCCGGTGCACGCGGCGATGGTTCCGCAGGCCGCCCTGCCGCTCATCATCGCCGCGGTGGTGGGTCGGCTTCCTGCCATGGTGGTGGCCATCACCATGGCTGTTGGCCTCGCGGTTACCCACGTCTTCGACCTCACGACGATGGTGGTCGCTGCCTCGGGGGGACTCGCGGGGGCGCTGGTGGTGCGGCGTCGGCGTCGAAGCGCGACGCTGGCGGCCGGGGTGCTGGTGGGTCTCGCGCAGATGGCCGCCTTCGAGGCGACCTCCGCCATGACGGCTGGCGGCTCGACGTACGCGGAGCACTGGTCTGCCGCGCAGGCCTTCGCGGGCGGCCTCCTTTCGGGCGTGGTGGCCTTGCTCGCGCTGCCCTTCGTCCAGCGTTGGCTCGGGCAGAGCTCGAGAGGAGCGTTGCGCGCGCTCGCGGATTACGACCGGCCGCTGCTTCGGCGCCTGCGCGAAAAAGCGCCCGAGACGTTCGCGCACACCCTTCGGGTGGTCAATCTCGCCGACCGCGCCGCGGAGGCCATCTTCGCCGACCGCGCTCTGGTGCGCGTGGGGGCTCTCTACCACGACATTGGACGGCTCGAACCTGGGGGTGCCGTGGCGGCGGCGGAGGCGGCGGCCGGGGTGGCGCGCGCTGAGCTATCGCACGTCGTGGGGGGCCTGCGCCTGGCCACGGAGCATCGCCTCCCGCCGGACGTGCGGGCCTTCATCACGCAGCATCACGGCACGCTCGAGCTGGCCGCGGAGCGGGACGTAGCGGAGGCGGAGGCAGCCTCCCGCGGCGCCGTCGTCGACCCGGCCCTCTTCCGCTACCCTGGACCGAAGCCGCAGAGCGTAGAGGCGGCCGTCGTGATGATCGCCAACCGCGTGGAGCGCGCGGCGAGCACTCCTCGTGCAGCCGGGGACGGGATCGTTGCCCTCGTGGAGCGCGAGGTGCTGGCGCTCTTCTCGGCCGGCCAGTTCGAGGAGTGCGGCCTGACGCAGAAGCAACTCGGCGCGATCAAGACGGCCATCGTCTCCTTCCTCGAGAGCGGTGGAGAGGACGCGCGATGAGGCATCGACGTCGAGGTGCCGGTCAGACGACCCGCTCCTCGGTGCGGTCGATCGTGCTGCCGGTCAGCGTCTCCCAGTTCTTCAAGTAGTCGCGCCGGATGGCCACGTTGAGCCGCACCCGCTCGCTGAAGGCCTGGCGAGCCTCCGGGTCCTCGAGCGCCGCCATCTTCGTCAGATAGGTGGAGTGCGCCCGTTCGAGCCACTCGCCGGCGCCCGCCTCGCCGAGGGCCCGCAGGATCCGGTAGTGCGTGTAGTGGATCTCTTCCTCGGCGCCCTCGATCAACCGCTGCTCGTCGAGGAGCTCCACCGCCCGCCGCGAGAGCGCCCGCGCGGCCTCCAGGTTGCCGAGGAGCGCCGTGCCGCGCGCCGCCCGGCTGAGTCCCGGGATTTCGCCCACGACGATCTGCGCCTGGCGCGCCGTCTCGAAGGCCTCGGTGGCCTCGTCTACCGCCTTGGCGGCGTCACCGGGTTGATTGCGATCGCACAAGGTCCAGGCGATGGCGTTGCGGGCCGCGACGGTGATGTAGCGGGCCCCCATCGGCTCGGCGAGGCCTCGTGCCTGCTCGAGGAGCTCGAGCGCCCTCGAGTAGTTCCCTTCGGCCGTCTCGAGCAGGCCGGCGTAGACCAGAGTGTCCGCCTCGCCCCAGGGGGACGCCGTCTCTCGATGGATGGCGAGCGCGTCCTCGAGGTACTGCCTCGCGCTCTCGTGCATGCCGATGGCCAGGTGGACGATGCCGAGCACGGAGGCGTTGTCTCCCTCCCGCGCCCGGTCGCCGAACTGCTGACAGAGCCGGAGGCTGTACATCGCTTCGTCTATGGCGCGCGAGAAGTCCCCCCGACAGGCGTAGACCACGGCCAGGTTGTTGCGCAGGAGGTGCTCCTGCCAGCGGTCCCCCGTCTGCTTGATGAGCTCGAGCGCGGGGTCGTAGTGCTGCAGGGCGTCGTCGTACCGCGCCTGCATCAGGCAGATGCGTCCGAGGCCCAAGCGGGCCCGAACCTGATGCGCGGGCGCGTTCGCGCCTTCGAAGATGGCCAGGGCGCGCGATGCGGCGTCGATGGCGCGCCCGTGGTCGTTCAGTCGGCCGTAGGCCTCGCCCCGCAGGCGCAAGGCCTCGCCGCGCAGCAGCTCGTCGCCGGCGCGACCGGCAGCCTCCTCGGCACGTTCGGCGCACTCGAGCGCCCGGTAGAGCTCGCCGCCGCGCAGGAGGAACACCGCCTCGCGCGTGCGCACCTCGCTCACCCGTGCCGGGTCGTCGCCGCAGAGGCGCCGGAGGGCGTCGAGGTCCAGGGCTTGCTGGTCGTGCTGGGCCAGACGGCCGTGGATCCGCTCGCGCCCCGCGAGGGCCTCGAACTGGAGCGCTGGGTTCCCCTCGGCCAGGCGCAGCGCCCGCCCGAAGAGCTCGAGGGCCTCCTCGTGGGCGTAGGTGGCCGCGGCCTCGTGCGCCGCGCGGAGGTAGTGCTCGCCGGCCTCGCGCGCTAGCCCCGCCAGCTCCAGGTGCCGCGCGAGCTCGAGCGGGGGGTCGACGAAGCCGCGGCTGGCGCGTCGTCGAAGGATCTCGGAGACCCGCTGGTGCAGGGCGCGGCGGTCTACGCTGCTGAGCGAGTCGTAAACCACTTCCTGCACGAGAACGTGTCGGAAGGTCCAGGTGCGCTCGAATTGCTCGCTGACCCCGAGCCCCACCGCGGGCGCACCGACGGCGCTCACGCCCGGCGCGAGGATGCGCCGGTTGCGGAGCAGCCCGAGCGCGCGGGCGGGATTGCGCGCGAGGAGTTGGGTGAGGATCCCCTCGCGAAAGCTGGGTCCGATTACCGTCGCGTGTTGCAGCACGAGTTTGACGTCGCTCGGCAGCCGGTCGACCCGACTCGCGATCACGCCGCGAATCGTCGCCGGGATCTCGGCTGCCCCCGCAGGTGGCGACTCGGCGAGCGCGCGGCACAGCTCGCGGATGTAGAAGGGATTGCCTCCGGCGCGCCGCTCGACCTCCTGGCGCAGCTTGTCCCCGACGCCTTCTCCGAGTTCGTCACCGATCAGGCGTTGCCGGTCGCCCTGGTCCAGCTCGTGCAATACCACCGTGGAGAGCTGCGGGAAGCCGTTCCACGCCGCGTGATCGAACCCCTCTTCCGGTCGTGCCGAGACGAGAAAGAGTAGCTGCCCCGTCGCATCCTCCCCCCGCTCGACCAGTGAACGGACGCAGTCGAGGCTCGACCCGTCGGCCCAGTGCAGGTCTTCGATGGCGACCACGAGGGGTGCGAGGCGCGCGACGCGATTCAGGACCAGGCGCACGGCCTCGTAGACCCGCCGGCCGCTGAAGCCGATGCCGGAGTCCGCGACGGTCCCGGCACCGGGCTGCAGCACCGCCGACAGGATCTCGAGCGTCTCGTCGCGCAGCCGCTCGTCCTCGCCGCTCAGCAGGCCCCGCAGGCCGTCGAGCGCGCGTGCCTTCCCGCGAGTGCTGCTCGCATTCGGGGTGCCGGTCAGGCTTCCGAGGAGATCGATGACGAGGGCGTACGGCGAGGCCCGTCGGTGCGGGCGTCCTGCCGCATAGAGTACGCGGGCCTCACCGACGTGGCGCTGGAGGAAGTCGTCGACGAGGCTGGTCTTGCCCACCCCGGGTTCGCCGACTACGAGCACGGTCCGTTGATCGTGCTGCACCGCGCACTCGCGCCACGCTCCCCGGATGGCTTTGATCTCCATCTCGCGACCGACGAGCGCGTCGCTAGCCTGTCGCTTCTCGGAGGCTCCGCTTCGGGGCCCGAGCAGTCGATGGCATCGGGTCGACTTTCCCCGCCGCTCGAAGGACGGGGCCTCGCCGACGCGGTAGTGCTGCGCAGCGAGGCGCGCGGCGGCACCGGTCAGGTAGATGGCGCTACGCGCCGCGTGCTCCGCCAGAGCGAGGGTGTCCTCGATCGTGTTGCCGAGGACCTGGTAGCTACCCCCGTCGGTGCCGGAGGTGATGCGCGCCGTGCCCGCTCGCAATGCGGCGCGTACGGCGGGGTGGGAGTGGCCGCCCGCGTCCTGTCCCGGCCAGGTGTCGTTGCCCGCCTGGTAGAGGTGTTCCAGCGCGTCCCGGACGTCGTGGACGAACCGTACCGCCGCCACGATGTCGTGCTCGTCGGCCACGGGGAGGCCGAAGAGCGCAACGACCCATTGTCCGTCGTGGTCGTGGAGGAGGCCCTCGAGCTTGTAGGCGATGTCCGCGATCAGCTGAAGCGCCTCGGACGAGGGGGCCGTGAGGCCGTCGAAGCGGAGAGCCACCGCAATGAAGCGCTTCTTCTCGCCGAGCGGCTGCGCGAGCAGGGTGGGGCTAGGCGTGCCGAGGGGGTCCGGCGCGGGCGGCGAGGCGCCGGAGACGGGGGGGGCATCCGGTTGCGTGGCCTTGGCGAGAGCCTCCAGGTCTTCGCGCGAGGAGCGCCCTCCGTCTGTCCGGGGACCGTCAAGCGTCGCGGGGGCTTCGGACGGTTCCGCAGCGAGAGCCGGCTCGCTTGCCGTGGGGGGAGCGTCGAGTCCAGTTCGCGACCCGGTGCGCGAGCCCTCGAGGCGGGAGCTGGAGCCCGTCCGTGGCCCGTCGAGTCCGGTGAGCGAGACGTCGTGACTCACCGAGCCTTCGGGCGGGAAGATGCTCGGTGTCTTCTCCTGGCTCGACGCTGCGGATCCGGGTCGGGGTCCTTCGCTGGCACCGCGGCTCGCCGGGCGGCCGCCGCCGCTGCGCGCCGGTGCTGGGTCGTCGTCTGGGTACCGCGTGGATCGAAGGAGCCCCGCGACCCGAGCCTCCTCCGTCGTGCGCCGCCGGCGGGCCTGCACGGCCGCTTCGCTCCGTCCCCGCGGGCGCTGCGTCGCCTCCGGAGTCAGACGGTCGCTCACGGGCAGGGGCGGGGGATTCGGCGGTTGGGCGAGCTCGGCCGCGGCGTCGAGGAGGTCGGGGACCCGCGAGCTCGGCGGCGGCGGCCGCGGCGGCGCGCTACGTCGGCGCGCGGAGACCTGCCGCACGTCGCGCGTCTCGTTGTGCTCGGGGAAGAGCTGCTGCAAGAAGGACGACAGCGCGCGCGAGCCGATCACCGCGCCGACGTCGCGCTGGATTCGATGCAGTTTGAGCTGCAGCTCGTTCGCGCTCGCGGGCCGCCGCTCGACCCGTCGCTCGAGGCACGCCACGGTCAGCTCGGTGAGCGGAGGGGGCACCTCCTCGTTGACCGCGTCCGGCGGAGGGATCGAGGCGTACAGCACGTTCTGGAGCACGGTCTCGATCGTGTCGCCGTCGAAGAGCGGTCGCCCGGTCAGAGCCTCCCAGAGGATGACCCCGAAGCTGAAAATGTCCGTGGCGGGCGTCAGCGGTTCCCCTCGCACCTGCTCGGGGGAGAGATACCGAGGGAGGGTGCGCGGCCGGTCGGCGGCGGGCACGGTCTGCCACGCGGCGCGCGCGCTGCCGAACTCGAGGATCTTCACCGAACCCTCGAACGAGCAGGCGATGTTGTGCGGGCCGAGGTCGCAGTGAATGAGACCTACGGCGCGCCCCCCTTGATCCGTCTTGCGGTGGGCGTAGTCGAGTCCGGCGGCCACCTCCCCCATCAGGTAGCAGACGAGGCCGACCGGGGCGGTCCAGCGCTGCTCCTGCGCCTGGTGGAGGACCTCCTCCAGGTTGACCCCCGGGATGTATTCCGTGGCGACGAACAGCTCGTTCTCCAGGCGCCCGAATTCGAACACCTGTTCTATATTGCGATGGTTGAGCGTGAACGAGATCTTCGCTTCGTCGATGAAGGCGCGGACGAACTCCGGCTGGGCGCAGTAGCGAGGCGTGACCCGCTTGAGGACCTGCAGCTTCTCGAAGCCCGCGATACCGACGGTCTTGACCTTGTAGACCTCCGCCAGCGGACTCGTGACGAGTCGCTCGAGGATGTGGTACTTGCCGAGCGTCTTGATCTGAGTCACCATGGCCAGGAACGTGCAAGAACAGCTCACTTTATCATGAGTTGTCGTGTTGTGGAGCCCCCTCGGCCGCCGGGCGCGCGATGACCGACGATGTCCTACGTCGTCTCGGCCCGCTCGAAGAGCGGCTCGGCTACGTCTTCCGTGATCCAGCGCTCCTCGAGCAGGCGCTGACGCACCGGTCTCACGTGAATGAAGGGACCGGGACGCGCGACGCCCACAACGAACGCCTCGAATTCCTCGGCGACGCGGTGGTGGATCTGGTGGTCGGCCAGTTCCTGATGGAGCACCTGCCTACGGCGCGCGAGGGGCAGCTCTCGAAGTTGCGCGCCATGGTGGTGAGCGAAGCGAGCCTGGCCCGTGCGGCCGAGGCTCTGGCTGTCGGTGACTACCTCCGTCTGGGGCGCGGCGAAGAGCAGACGGGGGGCCGCCGAAAGACCTCGATTCTGGCGGATGCCTTCGAAGCGGTGGTCGGCGCCGTGCACCTCGACGGAGGCTTCGAGGTGGCGGCGCGGGTGGTGCGGGCGCTCCTCGGCCACCTGATCGAGCGTGCCGTAGGCGGCGAGCTCGACGGAGACCACAAGACGCGGCTTCAAGAGGTGGCGCAAGGGCAGGTCCAGCAGGTCCCGCGCTACGAGGTTCTGGAGGAGCGGGGCCCGGACCACGCCAAGGTCTTCACCGTCGGGGTGTTCGTGGGGGACCAAATGGTGGCGCGTGCCGAGGGGCATTCGAAGAAGGAAGCCGAGCAGGGGGCAGCGCGCCTCGCCCTGGAGGCGATCCTCAACGGGAGCTGATCGTACGGTCGGCTCGACCGCGTTCCCGCATCCCCTACGGGGCGAGCTCGCCTACCATCTTTCGCACGCTCGCGCCCTCGGCCAGCCCCAGTTTCTCGAGCAGCTCGGCCGCCTCGGCGAGCGTCGTTCGGGCCTCGGGGATCTGGCCGCGCTCGACGAGGTACTCTCCGAGTCGCTTGAGCGCCTTGGCCAGCTCCCCCTCGTTTCGCATCTCTCGAAAGACGCCGACGGCGCGGAGGAAGTACACGTCGGCGCTGCTGGCGTCGCTGCTCGGTACTGACGCGTCGAAGAGCGTGGCCGCGTGAACCTCGCCGAGCGCGAGGTGCGCCTTTCCGATCAGCTCCGGGAGTTGCGCGTTGTTGGCCATGGTCAGGCACTCCTCGCAATACTTCTTGGCCTTCTCCCGGTTCCCCTCCTGGAGTTCGACCATGCCCAGGTTGCGCAGCACTTCGATGTAGACCCGCTGTTCCTCCGTCTCGGCCGCGAGCGACACGGCCTTCTGCAAGCGCTGCCGCGCGTCGGGCAGCTTGCCGAGGCGCATGGCGGTCTCGCCGAGGTTGTTGAGCAGGATGACCTGCAGGGGGAGGGCGCCGATCTGCTCGGCCTCGGCGAGCGCGTCTTCCCACTTGTCCCGCGCCTCCTCGAGGCGTCCCTTCTCGAAGGCCAGCGCCCCCAGGTTGTTGAGCGATACGACCTGGCCGTAGCGATCGCCCACTTCCTGCTGCAGGCGCAGCGCCTCCTGGTAGCAGGAGTTCGCCTCGTCGAGGAGCCCACGGTTCTTTTCGATGTTGCCGATATTGGAGAGCGAGACCGCGATGGAGCGGCGGTCGCCAAGCTGGCGGCGCATCTCGAGCGACTTCGCGCTCCGATCCAGCGCGTCCTCGTAGCGTCCGAGCAGCCAATAGACCTGCCCGATGTCATCGAGGCTGGTGGCCACGCCCCGGTGATCCTCCGCCTGGCGAAACATCTCGAGGCCGCGCTCTAGATATTGGAGCGACAGTTCTAGATTGCCCTTTTGACGCCATAGCCGACCGATCTTGTTGAACGCCACGGCGGCCTTCGAGCGGCTGGCGACGACCCAGCTCAGCCGCATCATGCGTTCGAACGCGTCGAGGGCTCCGTCGACGTCCCCCTTCAGCTGGTAGACGCTGCCGAGGTCGTGCCAGAGGTGCAGCCGGCTGGCCACGTCCCCTTCGCCCGCGCAGGCGAGGGCGCGCTCGTAGAGCCGGATCGCTTTGTGATTGAAGTAGCGTTTGCGAGCGGCGTCGGCGGCGCGGCGGTAGCGCGCAGCGGCGCTGGGCCCGTCGCCGGCCCGTTGCAGGTGGCGCCCCACGAGCTCCTGGCGCGCTTCCTCCCGCCCCTCGGGGCGGAGCTCGAGCCACTGGGCCACGAGGCGGTGGTAGCGCCGTCGATCAGGCTCCTGCAGGAGCTCGTAGGCCAGGTCCCAGATGGGGGGATATGCGAATCGGTATTCTGTTTCGCCCGCGATGCTGCTCTGGCCACAGGGGGAGAGCAGGCCGCGCTCGCAGAGGTCGCCCAGCAGGTCGGCGACCTCGGCGCGGCTCCGGTCCCCGGCGGCGGCGATCTCCTCCAGGGAGGGGCCGTCGGGGGCCGAGGGGGTGAGCGCCGCGGCGCGTACGAGCGCCACTACCGCGTCGAGCCAGAAGACCTCGCCGACGGCGGCGGCCTTCTCCAGGGCCGCGCGGTGCCGTTCCGGCAGGGCCTGCAGGCGCGCGCGGAGGATCTCCTCGTGGCTTCGGGGTAGCGAGATGCCCGCGAGCCGTGCCGGGGCGAGCGTCCATTCGCGGCCGGGGACCAGGACCCCGCCCTCGATCAAATAGTGCGCAAATTCGTAAATGGCGCGCGGGCTGCCGCGCAGGCGATCGCGCGCCACCTGGAGCAGCTCTTCTGGCAGCGACCCGAGGGGAACCAGCTCGCAGAAGAGGGCCTGCGCCTCCATCGGTCGCAGGGGCTCGAGCTCCACGCGGTGGTGCGGGAAATCGCCCTGGCCCCAGTGCGGGTGGCGCCGGAACAAGGTCGGGCGCGCGGTGGCCAGGATCATCACCGGACAGTCGCCGAGCCCGTCCGCCAGGTAGTGGACCAGGTTCACGGTCTCGGTGCCGGCGCGTTCCATGCCGTCTACGTAGAGGACGAGCGGTCCGTGTTGCGCGTCGCACTCGAAGAAGCGTCGGACGGCCACGAAGGTTCGCACCTCGAGCTGACCCGGGAGCTGCGCCAACCTCTCCACGACGGGGCTCTCGTCTAGGGGCAAGCCGAGGAGGTGCGCGAGGAGCTGGGTGACCTCGGGGTGGAGGCGGGCGGGCACTCGCTCCTCCACGGCGGATTGGATCTTGCGGCGCGCGTCCTCGGGAGGCTCGTCCTGCGCGAGGCCGAAGCGAGCGGCGAGCAGGCCGATCACTGCCTCGTAGCTGGGGCCTGCGGGACTGTCGGCGGCGCCGGCCAGCACGCGGGCATCGGGCACGCTGGCTCGGATCGAGCGAGCGAACTCGTCGGCGAGCCGGGACTTGCCCGCGCCCGGTTCCCCGACCAGGGTGACGAAGCTCAGCTTGCGGGCCTCCCGGGTGAGGGCGAAGAGCTGGCGAAGCTGGTGCAAGGCGTCCCCACGCCCGACGAACCGAGCGCGCAAGGCGTGCAGCCCCGCACCGTCGGCAAGCTCGGGTGGCTTGCGCAGCTCGGGGTCGGTGTCTCCCATCTCCAGCGGTCCGTGACGAACCATCGACCTCGAACGCCCTCTCTCGAACGCAGCCCTCTCCGGTGGCCAAGGCAGCCCAGCGAATCCGGGAAGCGGCGCAATTCAGCGGGGGCAGAGCTTTCTCAGTCGCTCGCCGTGTCGCTGCCGCTCCGTGGCCGCCTGGTCAGCCAGGGCGAGCGATTGTGCGGCTCCGCGACGGAAGGAGTCAAGGGAGACGACCTGGAAGGTGGGCTCGGAGCGGGACAGTCGGGCGCAGTTCTCGTCGTCCAGGGCGCGAAGGAGGAGTTCGACTGCACCCACGGAGTGCGGGAGCCGATCGTGGAGCAGGACGATTCCACCGCGGTTGGCCCGGAGCCAGGCGAGGAGCGTGTCGGCGATGGAACGTGCACTGCGCACCTCCTCGTCGACTGCCGCCGCGTTCCAGCGGGCATCCACGTAGCCGTACTGGGCGAGCACGCGTGTCGCGTGGCGGGTCATGCTTCCGTAGGGGGGACGGAAGAGTGTGGGACGCTCGCCGATGATGCTGCTGATGAGCACCTCGTTGGCCACGATCTGCCAGGTCTGCTCGTCCGGGGAGAGGCGGTGCAGGGGGACGTGGCTGTAGGTGTGGTTCCCGATCACGTGGCCGGCCGCGTGGGCCCTCTGCAGGACGGCTCGGCTGGCCTCGGCGTCGGGCCGTCCTTGCTCCAGCCAGTAGCCGTTGACGAAGAACGCCCCCGTGGCACCGAAGCGCTCGAGGATCCCGAGCAGGCGAGTCGTCTGGACAGGGTGGGGCCCGTCGTCGAAGGTGAGAGCGACCCGGTGGGTGCGGAGAAACCCATAGATCCGCGCTTCCTGGGGTGCAGGATCTTCCGCGCTGGCGCTCGGCGGGGGCGCGTACCGGACGACCGGAGGCACCCGGGGGGAGCGCGGCGTGGCGGGGGCCCCTGTGACCCTGCGGAGGCCGGAGAGCGTGTGGCCCGGGGCGAGGAGCCAGCTCAGGGCGAATACCGTCACCGAGCCGGCCAGAACCCAACCGGGAAGCGGGAGGCGTCGCATCGCGACCCGATGCTAGCAGTCAGGAGACAGCCGCGCGAATTTCCCGACGGACGGGCTCTTCCGCGGAGCGGGCAGGTATCAGGACGAGGCAACGCTGAGGCTGTGGCCAGCCGTGGGAACGCTCGACGGGGGGTGGAGCCACCCACCGGACTTGAACCGGTGACCTACGGTTTACGAAACCGTTGCTCTACCGACTGAGCTAGGGTGGCGCGCCGCTATCGGCGACGGAGAAGCCCATACCGCACGCGACGGGACCCTGTCAACCACGCGCGACGTGGCGCGGAATCATTGCAGGTGGACAATAGGTTCGAGGTCGGGTATAGGCGCTCGCTGACGCACTGCAGCTCCATGCTGACCGAGCCCGTGGGGCGTCTGCAATCTTTGGAGCGCTGCCCCATGTCTGTCGCAGAGAACCTCCCCTCCGTGCCCGCTCGCGAGGCTGAACGCCGTCGCACGCGACGCGTCTCGTTGGGACGTCCGATTCAGTACCTGCACGGTGGCCGCGTCCATAACGACGTCGTCGAGGAAATCAGCGCGGGGGGCTTACGCCTGCGGGGGGACCACCCGGTCCCGACCTGTGGGAGCCTCAAGCTCTTCGTCCCGGTCCCGCTGCTCGACCCGCGTCGGGTGCGCATGTGCCTCGTGGAGGGGCTCCTGGTATGGCGCGGCAGCCGCGGGGCAGGCGTGCGGTTTCTGGATCTCCCCCCCGATTCCCGCGCTCCCCTCGAAGAGTACCTTCGTCGCGCGACCTGAGGGCGAGGACCGTCGACTCACGGGGACAGAGGGGCGCAGCCGGCCCTCGGGGCCTCTCCGGGGGCGCTCGGAGCGCCTGCGCTCACCCGGCGGGTGACGATCCCTAGGATCTTGGCCTCGGGCACTGGGCCGAAGGTTCGACTGTCGGTCCCGTGATTCCGATTGTCTGCCAGGACGAAGTAGCTTCCGCGCAAGGTCACGGCCTTCACGTCCACGGAGCGGCGTCGCGGATCCTTGGCTACTTCGTAGGTGGTGTCACCGACCGTCTCCCTTACGCGTCGCAGCTTCACGTGGACGGCTTGTCCGGCCCCTTCGTCCTGGAGCTCGAGGTCGCCCACCACCGCGCGCTGGGCGGGCGTGCCTCCCACCACCGGTGTCTCGCGGGTCACGGCGACGGATTCTCCGGGCAGTCCGACCACCCGCCGGATGAGAAGCTGCGGCCCAGAGGGGTGCTCGAGAAGCACCAGCGCCCCTCGCACGGGCTTCCGGTCCAGCCGATACACCCACAGTCGGTCTCCGCGCATGATCGTGGGAGCCATGTCCTGGCCGGTCACCTGCGGGAGCTCGACGACCCAGAACTTCAGCATCAGCGCGACGCAGATGCAGAGGATCAGCGACACCGCGGCGACGCGTTTCATCGGTCGAACGTAGCTCGATTTTGTCGCTAGCGAAAAGGCGAATCGCGTTGTAAGCATCGAGCCCCATGACGCCGATTTCCTGGCGCTCCGCGCGCCTCTCCTCGGTTCTCGCGCTGGCTTGCTCGCTGCTCCTCCTCGGGTGCTCGGGGAACGGCGGTGGCACCGGCAACGACGGTGGCACCGATGCCGTCGCGGTGCCTTTCAGCTCGCAAGAGGCGATCGAGGCCTGCATCCGCCTGAACGCCTGCGGGGTGCAGCGCACCGCGCGCCTCGGGGACTGCATCAACGACTTTCACAAGCGGTACATCCTCTTCGGGCAGCGACGCCTCTACGAGAACGCGTACCGGTGCGCCAACCAGGCGGGAGCGGATTGCACGAAGATCAGGCCCTGCGCGGGCTACGCGGCGCGTTCGGCCCCGTGCGATGCCACCTACGTCGCGCGCTGCGACGGGGAGGTGGCACGCAACTGCGACCTCATCGCGCGGGCCGAGCAGGCCATCGACTGCGCGAAGGGCGGGCTGAAGTGCGGCGTAAGCACCAACAGCTCCGGCAAGGCAGCCATCTGCGGGGGGGGAGCCTGCGATCCGGCCAAGAGCAAGGCCGAGTGTCGCGACTCGAAGCGCTTCGAGTGCGTGGGCGGGGCCATCCAGATCAGCGATTGCCCCGAGGCCGGGCTGCAGTGCCGGGACGGGAAGTCCGCCGTCTGCGAGGGGACGGGCGTCAGCTGTCAGGAGTTCGCGTCCGAGTGCCAGGGAAGCACCGTCGTGAAGTGTACCGAGGGCTACGTCTCCAAGACCGATTGCAGCAAGGTCTTCGGTCACAAGACCTGCGCGCGCGAGTCGGCGCTCTGCGTTCCGTCGGGCAAGGAGTGCTCGGTGGATTCCGACTTCGACAACTGCGACGGGGACAACCTGGTGGTGTGCATCGACGGCTACCGGAAACGCATCGACTGCCGGAAGATGGGCTTCGACGGCTGCGTCAAGGGAGGCGTCTACGGCGCCTCCTGCAGGCCTCCCCCCGTTCACGCCGAGTGACCAAGCCGCGCACGGCAGCGTGTATCCGTCACACCACACTCCCCTGTGAACGCCGCCTCACGTCTCGGCCCGTCTGCGGCGCAGAGTCTCGCGATTCAAGCTCCTTAGCGCATGGCACCCGGCTTGCTCTCTACGGACGCAAGCGAACCGGAGGCCAGGCATGATTTCCGATAAGCAGCTTGACCATATCATTCGACTCAACCCCCAGATGGAGCTCCTGCGTCGGGTTCCGATCTTTCGCCACCTGGAGGAAGCGGCGCTCTCCGATCTGGCGCGTCGCATGGTCATCAAGCGATGGCAGGCCACCGCCCTGGTCGTCGGGCAGCACGAGGCGGGCAACTCCCTGTTCGTGGTCTACCACGGTCAGGCGCGGGTCGTGCTCTTTGGCGAGAACGGACGCGAGATCACGCTGTCCGTCCTCCGAGCCGGAGATTTCTTCGGTGACGTGTCGCTGATCGACGGGAAGCCGCGCTCGGCGAACGTCGTCGCCGCAGAAGACTCGGTCTTCCTGGTCCTCGATCGCGAGGCGTTCGTCGCGCACCTTCGGGCCCATCCGCAGACGGCCCTGAGCCTGCTGCAGGTGATGGCGGGACGCCTGCGGCGCGCGGACGAGCTGATCGGGAGCCTCGCGCTGCACGACGTCTCGGCTCGGCTGACGCGCACGCTGATCAGCCTGGCCCGCGAACAGGGGGAGCAGAGCGACGAGGGGTGGACGATCCGCAATCGCCCCACGCAGCAGGACCTGGCCAACATGGTGGGGACCTGCCGCGAGACGGTGTCTAGAGCGCTTACGTCGCTGGCCCGGCAGGGGCTCGTCATCTCCCGGGGCCGGCACATCGTCCTGCGACCCGCGTTGCTCGGGGCGACGAAACAGGCCGCGTGAGGGGGGCTTGCGCCGACGTGCGGGCGCCGCTCTGGTGCCTGCGCCGCGATTGACAGCGTATCGGCCCCGGATTAAGACTCCGTCGGTCCCGTCACCCATCCTCCATTCGAGCGGGCCGAGAGGCTAGAGGCGTGAGCAGCCGAGTCATCGCGGCCGGCCCCATTCGTCCCACCGTGGCGACGGTCGACCTGAGCGCGCTGACGCACAACCTGCGCCGGCTGCGACAGGTCATCGGGTCCGAAGTCGGCGTCGTGGCCGTGGTGAAGGCCGACGCCTACGGGCACGGAGCCTTGCCGGTGGCGCGCCTCCTCGAGGGACTCGGCGTGCGAGCCTTCGGCGTCGCGACCGTCGAGGAGGGGGTCGAACTCCGGGTCGGGGGGGTCCGCGCCCCCGTGCTCGTCATGGGCGCGGCCTTCGGCAGGGATCATCGCGCCGTGATCGACCACGATCTGTGCCCCGTGGTGGGGGACCCGGGAGACGTGGAGCACTTTGCCAAGGCGGCCAGCGCGGCAGGTCGGGTGCGCTTCGGAATCCACGTGAAGATCGATACCGGCATGACCCGGCTCGGCGTGCGGGCCGAGCACTTCGCGGAGTTCCTCCGAGGCTGCGCCGCGCACCCGTCGATTCGCGTGGACGGGCTGGCCACGCACTTCGCCTGCGCGGAGATCCCCGACGCTACGCGGACCGAGGAGCAGCTGGCCTCGTTCCGCGGGTGCTTGGAGCAAGCCCGTCGCATGGGAGCGGACCCGCAGCTCGTGCACGCCGCAAACTCCGCGGCAGCGTTGCGTTTCCCGCACACGCGCTTCGACCTCGTGCGGCCAGGGCTCGTGCTGTACGGGGCGCGGCCGAGCCAGGAGGTGCCCGACCTGGGCCTCCGCCCGGTGATGGGGCTACAAAGTCGCATCAACGCGCTTCGCGAGGTACCTCCCGGCACGCCCGTGAGCTACTGCGGGACCTACGTCACCTCCCGGTCTTCGCGCGTGGCGACCGTTCCCGTCGGGTACGCCGACGGCTACCCGCGCGCCCTCTCGAATCGCGCGGAGGTCCTCGTGCGAGGCGTGAGGTGCCGGGTCGTGGGGATGGTGTGCATGGACCTCTGCATGGTGGAGGTGACCGACGTGCCGGCGGTGGCGGTCGGGGATCGCGTCACCCTCCTCGGGGGTCAGGGAGCGTCGGCGATCACCGTGGACGACCTCGCGGCGTGGGCGGACACCATCCCGTACGAGATCCTCTCGGGGATCTCGCGTCGGGTTCCGCGGACCTACCCGGGACTCGAGGGGGAGGGGGGCGCCCCCGGCGCAGCCCGGGAAGCGCCCTAGTCCATGGACGGGATCCTCGAGCGCACGAGCTGGGCCGTGGACCGGATCTGGTCCGTCCCGCTGCGCTTCGTCCGCGCCCTCGGCGAGATGCTGCTCCTCCTCGGGCGGGCGAGCCTTTGGGGCGTTCGCCCCCCCTACCGCTTCGGCCTCCTGCTGCAGGCCATGGACTTCATCGGGGTCGGATCGATCAGCATCATCGCCCTGGTGAGTCTCTTCACCGGCGGGGTCTTCGGGCTGCAGAGCGTGGAGGCGTTCCGTATCTTCAACGCCGAGGCCTACGTGGGCACCGCGGTCTCGCTGACGCTGACCCGCGAGATCGCCCCCGTCATCACCGCGCTGATGGTCGCGGGCCGCGCGGGCTCCGCCATGGCCACCGAGATCGGGTCCATGCGCATCACCGAGCAGATCGACGCGCTCGCGACGCTGGCGGTGAACCCCATCCAGTACCTGGTCGTGCCTCGGCTGCTGGCGTCCACGATCATGATGCCGGCCCTCACGCTCATCTTCAACGTGATGGGCATGCTCGGCGCGTACATCTTCGTGGTGCTCATCAAGGGGGTGGACCGCGGCATCTTCATCTACAACGTCCGGTGGTTCACCGACCTCGAGGACCTGTCGATGGGTCTCATCAAGGCGACGGTCTTCGGCCTCGTGGTGGCCCTCGTCGGGTGCCACCAGGGGTATCACGCCTCCGGGGGAGCCAAGGGCGTCGGCCTCGCCACCATGCGGACGGTCGTCATCTCGTCGGTGTCGATCCTCGTGCTGGACTTCATCCTGACGGACGTTCTGATCACGTTGGGCCTCTGATGCTGATCGGCGACGACGAGTCCACCGCGGTACGCATGCCGGACGAGGACCCCGCTCCGCGGTCCGAGCGGCACCAGATCCGGGTGAGGGGGCTGCGCAAGAGCTTCGGTGACCAGCCGGTCCTGCGCGGGGTGGACCTGGATATCGAGCGTGGCCGGATCAACGTCGTGATCGGCGGGTCGGGGGCCGGCAAGTCGGTCCTCATGAAGCACCTCATCGGATTGCTCAAGCCGGACAGCGGGCAGATCTACGTCGACGGCGAAGACCTCGTGCCGATGAACGACTTCCAGCTCAACCGGGTGCGGCAGAAGTTCGGCATGCTCTTCCAGTACGCGGCCCTCTTCGACTCGATGACCGTGGAGGAGAACGTCATCTTCCCGCTGCTCGAGCATCGCCGCGGCACGATGTCGCGGACGGAGATGCGTGCTCTCGTTCGGGACAAGCTGAACGCGCTCGGTCTCTACAACGTCGAGCAGAAGTATCCCGCCGAGCTCTCGGGGGGCATGCGCAAGCGCGTGGGGCTGGCGCGCGCCATCGTGCTCGAACCCGCCATCCTGTTCTACGACGAGCCGACGACGGGACTCGACCCGGTGGCGACGAAGAACGTGGATGAGATGATCGCCGAGATCGCGGAGACGCTGGGCGTCACCTCGGTGGTCATCAGCCACGACATGGCTTCAACTTTTCGCATCGGGCACCGCGTGTCGATGCTATACAAGGGGCGAATTATCGCGAGCGGCCGGCCGGAGGAGATCCTCGAGGACCCACACCCGGCGCTCCACGAATTCGTGACCACTTCGGCGGCAATATCGCTCCCGACGAAGCGAGGACGAGAGTCAGCGTGAGGAACCTCGGGCCGGCGGTCAAGGTGGGACTGACCTTCGTGGTCGCCGCTGTCGCGGGCTACTGGTCCTTCATGATGCTCGCGAAGGGGGGCTGCGGCACGAAGCCCGAGGAACTGCGGGTCCACGCCTACTTCAAGGACGCCACCCTTCTCGTCGAGAAATCTCGCGTTCAGATCGCGGGTCTGACCGTCGGACACATCGTCTCCCGCGAGCTCAACGTTCGACCGCCGCGCGTGGAGCTCATCCGGGACAAGCGCTTCGCCAAGATCTCGGTCTCCCTGAACAAGGGGGTCACGCTCTACAGCAATGCCGTGATTCACAAGCGGTCGGCGTCTCTGCTCGGGGAGTTCTACCTCGAGGTGGACCCCGGGACGTACCAGTGGGTCGATGACAACGGCCAGGTGCACGTCGGAGAGACGCTGAAGGACGGTGCCGAGGTTCGCTTCGTCGGCGAGGCAGCCACCGCGTCGGGGCTCGTGCAGCAACTCTCGGACGTGGTGCCGGTGCTCAGAGACCTCGCCCAGGACGTGCGGTCCTTCATTCGCGGGCCTCTCGCGAGCATGAGCAAGAACATCAACGAGGGGATCAACGAGAACCGGCAAGCGGTGAAGGACATCCTCGGCAACGTGGACGTGTTGACGCGGGACCTGCGGAAGGTCACCGCGGGGGCCGACAAGGACGTGCGGCAGATCATCGACGACGTGAAGGTCATCACCTCGCAGATCCGGAGCATCGTGGGCGAGGCGAAGACCGATCAGTACGGTAACAAGCTCAAGGACGGACTCGGGAAGCTCTCCTCGGCGATCGACAAGCTGGACACGGCGCTGGCCAACGTCGAAGAGGTCAGTACCGACGTGAAGGACGGCAAGGGGACGATCGGCAGGCTGCTGAAGGACGACACGCTGGTCAACGAGGTGGAAGGGGTAGTGCGGGACGCCAGCAGCTTCGTCAAGCAGGTGACGGGGCTCCAGACGATCGTCGGGCTGCGCAGCGAGTACAACTTCCAGGCCGGCAGCATCAAGACCTACGTCACGCTCGAACTGCAGCCGCGGCCCGACAAGTATTACTTGATCGAGCTCGTGGACGACCCGCGGGGCCGGCGCACGAACCGCACCGTCATCTCTCGCTCCGACGACCCGTCCCGTCCGCTCCTGACGCGCGAGGAGCGGATCGAGATCTCGGACGCCTTCCGCATGACGTTCCAGTTCGCCAAGCGCATCGGCCCCTTCACCTTCCGGTTCGGCATCAAAGAGAGCACGGGGGGGATCGGAGCGGACGTGCGCCTGCTCCGCGACCGCATCCAGATCCAGACCGACCTCTTCGACTTTCAGGCCAACATCTACCCGCGGCTGAAGGCCCTCGCCGCGTGGGAGTTCTTCAAGCGGCTCTACGTGGTCGGGGGAATCGACGACGCCTTCAACCGACGGCCGGAGGACGGCACCGGCGGCGGGCGGGATTTCTTCCTCGGCGGGCAGATCCGGTTCAACGACGACGACCTGAAGCAGTTGCTGCTCTTCGGGGGGAGCGCACTGACGGGGAGCACCGGCGCGAAGTAGGGTCGCGGGGCGCCGGGCCCCGGGCGGGGTCAGGCGGCGAGGGTGATGAGGCCGGACTCGGCCTTGGCACCACCGCCGCCCGAGACGGGACCGAACGGAGACAGGTTGGCCCCGTCCACGACGATCGCGGTGGGCCAGAGCGGATGGGAGGCCAGGGCGTAGAGCTTCTGCGTCTCGGAGAGGAAGGTCTCGAGGCCCTCCTCGTTGTGGAGCCCGAGCGCGAGAATGACGTTGCGGCGGGGGACGCTGACGAGCGCCGGGCCCGCCAGCAGGGCCTTCAGACTCTGGCGGAAGGCGGCGTTGTCCAACGCGGCAGCCACCGGGAGCTGGGGGTGGTGGAAGAGCAGGAGTGGACCGCCCGCCTCGTTCATAATCTGGGCCTCCGCCACGGCGTCGAACTGGGCCAGGTTCTCCTGGGCCAGGAGCCTCAGGACCGGATCGGCGACGCCGAGGCGCTCCAGGTCCCGCACGCGCAGGGTGGTGCGCTGCTCCCCCTCGTGGAGCACGTACACGACGCCGAGGTCATCCACGAGGGGGTGCCAGACCGGATGATCCTCGGGGCGGCAGAGGGGGCGCACGGCTTCGATCCGCTCCCTGGGTTCGAGGTAGGGATAGACGCAGTGGTGGAGATAAGTGAAGCTGCTCACGACTCTTCCAGTTCTGTCCGCTTGGGACGCTCAGGCCCCGGCGCTCGGAAGGGGCCGCGGGCTCTTCTCTCCGTCCTCCGGTAGAAGAAGTGGCACCCCGGCCCGCGCTGTCGCATCGGGGCCGCAACCTTGGGCCCGGTGCACTTCTACGTCGCGGGATCGCTCCTCTTCCCGGGGGTTTTTATCCTTGACAGGGGGGTGGGCTTCCCTATAGTACCCCGGTCCCTCGGGAGCGTACCGGGGCAATGCTGGATTTGAAGTTAAATATCAAGGACATTGGTCCCGAAGGCGTTCGCGTGGAGCGCCGGTTCGGCGCGGAGGTAGTGCGCGCCCTGCTGGGAGAGGTGCCCGGGGCCCCCGAGGATCGGGAAGCCTGGGCCACCCTGGCGCTGCAGGTCGATTCGCTGGAAACCACCATTCTGGCGAGGGGTTCCTTCTCCGCGTCGTTCCAGCTGGAGTGCAGCCGGTGTCTAGCCCCGGCGACCATTTCGGTGGACGAGCCGGAGCTGACGTTGACGTACTTGCCTTCGGCCGCGGAGGCGGCGGGCGAGGAGGGCGAGGAGAGCGAGGCGCTCGAGGACGTGGGGACCTACGTCCATGACGGTGTGACTCTGGACCTGGAGCCGATGGTTCGGGAACAGCTGGTTCTGGCGATTCCGATCGCGCCGCTCTGCCGGCCGGACTGCCGAGGCCTCTGCACCGGCTGCGGGGCCGAGTTGAACCGCGAGGCGTGTACCTGTAGCGAGAAGGCGTCCGCCGAGGTGTCGAAGTTGGCGGTTGCTCTAGGGAAGTTGCGGGGCGCTCTACCCAAGTAGGCGGCCCGGGCGAGGCGCGGACCACGCGGTCCTGCGCGTCAGCCTCCGGATGCGAATCCGGGAAAGGAAAGCGACGATGGCGGTCCCGAAGAAACGAATGTCCAAGACGAAGCGGAACCAGCGCCGGGCGAATCACATGAAGGTCCCGGCGCCTGCGGTGGTCCTCTGTCCGAACTGCTCGGAGCCGAAGCTCTCGCACCGCGTGTGCAAGAGCTGCGGACAGTACGACGGACAGAAGATCCTCGACGTTGGGGAGGAGTGAGCGCCCGCAGATGAAGACCATCGCCCTTGATGCGATGGGCGGTGACCACGCTCCCGTGGTGGAGGTGGAAGGCGCCGTCGCCGCGGCGAGGACGGGGCTCGTGCGCGTCCTGCTCGTCGGAGATGAGGCCAGGCTGCGGCGCGAGCTGGCGGCCCGGGGAAGCGCCGGGTTGCCGATCGAGGTACGGGCCGCGAGCGACGTCATCACGATGCACGACCACCCCGGTCAGGCGGTGCGTCGCAAGCGGCAGGCATCGATGCGGATCGCGGCCGACCTCGTGGCAGGGGGCGAGGCCGACGCGGTGGTATCCGCGGGCAACTCCGGCGCGATGATGGCGTGCGCGCTGTTCGTGCTGAAGCGTGTGCCCCAGCTCGACCGGCCGGGGATCGCCATCACGGTTCCCACGAAGCGACAGCAGGCCGTGCTTCTGGACATGGGCGCCAACGTGGAGTGCCGGCCGCTCAATCTCGTGCAGTACGCGGTCCTCGGCGCCACCTACGCGCGGCACGTGCTCGGACGGGCGCAGCCGAAGGTGGGCGTGCTCTCCAACGGCTCGGAAGAGCACAAGGGGACGGAGCTGACGCGCGAGTCACATCGGCTGCTGCGGGAGAATCCCGTCGGCTTCGACTACGTCGGTTACGTCGAGGGGCGGGACGTCTTCTCCGGGAACGTGGACGTCGTGGTGTGCGACGGCTTCAGCGGCAACTTGGTCCTCAAGGTCAGCGAGGGGGTGGCGGACGCTATCGCGGCCATCGCCAAGGAGACGTTGACGGCGACCTGGACGGGCAAGCTGCTCAGCCTGGCCCTGCTGCCCGCCTTTCGCCAGCTGAAGCGACGCATCGACTACGCGGAGTGGGGGGGGGCGCCGCTCCTGGGCGTGCGCGCCACGGCCATGATCTGCCACGGCGGATCGAACGCCAAGGCCATCAAGAACGCGTTGCTGGCGGCTGGGCGACATGCGGATCTGAATCTGCCGGGCGCGATCGGTGACGCGATGGACGCTCACCGGCCGCTCTTCACGGCGGCCCGTGGCCAGGGCGCGAGCTCCGGCGACCCCGGGGGTGGCGGAACAGGGTCGCGACAAGGACAACAGGGCGATGATGCGAGCCAAGATAGCCGCAGTGGCGCGGGCGGTTCCCGAGCGTGTGCTGACCAACTCCGAGCTGGAGAAGATGGTCGACACGACGGACGAATGGATCGTCGAGCGCACCGGGATCCGTCAGCGGCACATCCTTGCTGAAGGACTGTGCACCTCGGACCTAGCGGCCGAGGCGGGGCGACGAGCCTGCAAGCTCGCCGGCGTCGAGCCGAGCGAGCTGGACGCCATCATGGTGGGCACCGTCACGCCCGACATGGCCATGCCGGCCACGGCCACCTGGGTACAGGCCAAGCTGGGGGCCGGGCACTGTCCCGCGTTCGATCTGTCGGCGGCCTGCGCGGGCTTCATCTACGGCCTCACGCTCGGCGACGCCCTGATCCGGATCGGCAGTGCGAAGCGCATCCTCGTGATCGGGGTGGAGATCCTGTCCCGTTTCCTCGACTGGAAGGACCGCGGGACCTGCGTGCTTTTCGGCGACGGTGCCGGCGCGGCGGTGCTGGTGCCGGGGGATGGTCCGAGCGGGCTCCTCGGCTGCGAGATCCATTCGGATGGTGCGCAGGCGTGTCACCTCACGATCCCCGGCGGCGGCACGGTGAACCCGACGAACGGTGACACGGTGGAGAAGAAGCTGCACTACGTTCACATGAACGGGCGGCAGATCTTCTCGCTGGCCGTGCGGAACATGTCGGCGGCCTGCACGACGGTCCTCGAGCGGTGCGGGTACGCGGCCGGGGACGTGACCACGGTGTTCGCGCACCAGGCCAACCTTCGCATCCTCGACGGCGTCGCGCAGCGCGTGGGACTGCCTTCGGAGCGCTTCTTCAACAACATCGAACGGTACGGCAACACCTCATCCGCCTCGATCCCCATCGCCATGAGCGAGGCCTTCGAGCAGGGACGCATTCAGCAGGGGGATCTCCTGTTGCTGACGGCGCTTGGGGCGGGCGTGTCGTGGGGTGCGGCTCTGGTGCGCTGGTAAGGAGAAGGATCTGCGGATGCTGGCATTCGTCTTTCCAGGTCAGGGCTCGCAGAAGGTAGGCATGGGCCGTGGCCTAGCTGACCGCTACGCCGTGGCCCGGCGGACCTTCGAAGAGGCGGACGATGCGCTCGGATTCTCCCTGTCCGCGATCTGCTTCGACGGGCCCGAGGAGGCGCTCAAGCTCACGGCACACAGCCAGCCGGCCATTCTGACGGTCAGCATCGCGGCCCTCCGAGCGCTCGAGGAGCAGACGGGCCTTCGCGCGGCGGTGGCGGCCGGGCACAGTCTCGGGGAATACAGCGCCCTCGTGTGCGCGGGGGCGCTCTCCTTCGCCGACGCCGTGCGGCTCGTGCACCTGCGCGGAAGGTTCATGCAAGAGGCGGTTCCCCTCGGCCAAGGTGCGATGGCCGCGGTCATGGGCCTCGCGGAGGACGAGGTCGCCGCGGCGTGCGACCAGGCCGCCCAGGGAGAGGTCGTGGCGCCGGCGAACTTCAACGGCGGAGGCCAGGTCGTCGTCGCCGGGCACGCGGGCGCCGTGGAGAGACTGCTGCCGCTGGTGAAGGAGAGGGGGGGGCGGTCGGTGCGCCTTCAGGTGAGCGCCCCCTTCCATTGCGCGCTGATGGCCCCGGCAGCCGACCGTCTGGCGCCCGAGCTCGCGCGGGTCACGCTCGCCTCCTTGCGCATACCCGTGGTGAGCAACGTCGAGGGAGCGCCGAATCAGGACGCCGCTCGGATCCCCGACCTGCTGGTGCGGCAGGTTACTGCGCCGGTGCGCTGGGAGACCTCGGTCCTGGCGCTGGAGGCGCTCGGGGTGACCCGGGCGCTGGAGGTTGGCCCCGGAAAAGTGCTGACGGGCTTGATCAAGCGCATTGCGGGGCGGCTCGAGCTGGGGAACGTAGAGACCCCCGAGAACGTAGAGGCCCTGGCCTCAGCGGCGTCGGGCGCCACGAAGACCGAGGAGGGGTCGTGATCGAGCAGACACTGAGCGGACGAGCAGCCCTGGTCACGGGGGCCGCGCAGGGGATCGGGCGCGCCATCGCGCAGACGCTCGCGGGCCGCGGGGCTCGGGTGGCGCTCTGCGACCGCCAGGAGAGCGCGGACGAGGCCGTGTCGCTCTGCGGCGAGGGGGCGGCGTATTTCCGCTGCGACGTGACCGACCGCGAGGCCGTCGACGCCACCGTGGCTCGCGTGGTGGCCGACTTCGGGGGGCTGCACATCCTCGTGAACAATGCGGGGATCGCCGTGGACGGGCTCCTTCTGCGCACCAAGCCGGAGGAATGGGATAAGGTCCTCGGCGTGAACCTCACCGGGGCGTTCAATTTCTGCAAGGCGGCGGCGCGGCACCTCCTCAAGGCCAAGGAGCTGGGCCGCATCGTGAACATCTCCTCGGTGGTCGGGGAACGCGGCAACGCCGGGCAGGTCTCGTACGCTGCTTCGAAGGCGGGGCTGCTGGGGCTGACGCGCAGCCTGGCCCTCGAGCTGGCGCCCCGGGGCGTGACGGTGAATGCCATCGCGCCGGGGTTCATTGCCACGCAGATGACCGACGATCACGTGGTCGGCGAGGCGCGGGAGAAGCTGCTCGCGGCGATCCCGCTCGGGCGCATGGGTACGGCGCACGAGGTGGCCGATGCGGTGGAGTTCTTGTGTTCGTCCCGGGCGGCGTACGTCACGGGGCAGGTAATCCGAGTCAACGGTGGACTGTATCTCTAGAGCGGGCCGAGGCCCCTTTATTGACGAGGGGGGCCGAGGGGCCTCCCAGCGGAGCGAGTGATGAGCCAGAACGAAATCGCCAAGAAGGTAATTGAGATCATCAGCCGGCAGCTCGACCACGACGCCGACAAGATCAAGCCCGAGGCGTCCTTTACGGACGACCTGCAGGCCGATTCGCTTGCGGTCGTGGAGCTGGTGCTGGCGCTCGAGGAGGCCTTCGGGATCGAGATCCCGGACGAGGACACCGAGAAGATCCGGACCGTGCAGGACGCCATCACCTACATCCAGAACCACGCCAAATAGGACGAGCCGTGACGCGACGGGTGGTCGTTACCGGAATAGGACTGGTGACCCCGATCGGCGTTGGGGTCGACGAGACCTGGGCTGCGTTGCTGGCCGGTCGGTCGGGGGCGGGTCCTATCTCGCAGTTCGACCCGACGGGGTTTCCGACGACGTTCGCGTGCGAGGTGAAGAACTTCGACCCGACGCGGTGGATGGACAACCGCCTCGCCCGGACGGTCGATCGCTTCGTCGCCTTCGGTGTCGTCGCGGCCGAGCTGGCCAAGCAGGATGCTGGTCTCGAATTCGGCGAGGACGAGGCGGAACGGGTCGGGGTCTTTGTCGGCTCCGGGATGGGGGGGGTGCACACCATCGAGGAGACCCACAAGGTCCTGCTCGAGAAGGGCCCGCGCAAGATGTCGCCCTACTTCGTGCCCGCCATGATCCCCAACATGGCGCCGGGCCAGATCTCCATCCGGTTCGGCTGCAAGGGCCCGAACCTGTGTCAGGTCTCGGCCTGTTCGAGCGGGGCCCACGCGGTCGGCGACGCGTACCGGTGCATCCAGCGGGACGACGCGGACGTGATGTTCGCTGGCGGCACGGAGGCCACCATCAGCCCGCTGTGCGTCGGCGGCTTCAACGCGGCCAAGGCCCTCTCGAAGCGCAACGAGGACCCGACCCGCGCCAGTCGTCCCTTCGACGCCAATCGGGACGGCTTCGTCGTCGGAGAGGGGGCGGGGATCCTGGTGCTCGAGGAGCTCGGGCGCGCGAAGCGACGCGGCGCGCGCATCTACGCCGAGCTCGTCGGGTACGGCCTGAACGGGGACGCGTACCATATCACCGCGCCGGCCCCCGAGGGGGAGGGAGCTCAGCGCTGCATGCGCATGGCGCTTCGCTCGGCGCAGATCAGCCCCGAGCAGGTGGACTACATCAACGCGCACGGCACCTCGACACGGTTCAATGACGCCCTCGAGAGCATGGCCATCAAACGCGTGTTCGGCGATCACGCGGCGAAGCTGGCGGTGAGCTCGACGAAGTCCATGACGGGGCACCTGCTGGGCGCCGCGGGGGGGGTTGAGACCGCCGTCGCGGCCATGACCGTCTTCCGCAGCGTGATCCCTCCGACGATCAACTACGAAACACCCGACCCCGAATGCGACCTGGACTACGTGCCGAACCAGGCGCGGGAGCAGTCCGTTCGCGTGGCGGTGAGCAATAGCTTCGGCTTCGGCGGTACGAACGCCTGTCTCGTGGTGCAGCGCTATCAAGGCGACTGAGCCGCGGGCCGGGGAGAGCGCAGCGAGTTGATCATGCACGAGCGACGGATTGCCCTGGGCTGCGACCACGCGGGGCTGGCGCTCAAGTTCGAGCTACTGGGAGCGCTGGACAAGTGGGGCTGGGCGGTCGAGGACCTCGGGTGCCACCCCCTGGCGGCCGACGGAGCGCACGGGCTGCGCTTCGATCAGTCTAAGGGGGTCCTCGCGGCCACCGACTCCGTCGATTACCCCGACTTCGCCCTGGCCGTAGCCCAGTCCGTGGCCGATGGGCGCGTGCCGCTCGGGTTGCTCATCTGCGGTTCCGGCATCGGCATGTCCATCGCGGCCAACAAGGTGGCGGGCGTCCGCGCGGCGCTGTGTCACGATCCCTACAGCGCGCACATGTGTCGGGCTCATAACGATGCGAACGTCCTATGTCTCGGGGGACGAGTGATAGGCCCCGAGGTCGGACGCGCGGTCCTGCGGGAGTTCCTCGAGACGACGTTCGAGGGTGGCCGTCATCAGCGTCGTCTGGACAAGATCCGACAGGCCGAGCGATCTAGGCGCTAGAGCGCCGAGCAGAAGCCATGAAGTGCCCGTTCTGTCAGCACCTTGAGAACAAGGTCATCGATTCCCGCCTGTCCAAGGACGGCGCCGTGATCCGGCGCCGCCGCGAGTGCGAGGAGTGCAGTAGCCGCTTCACCACCTACGAGCGCGTGGAGGAGATCCTCCCGATGGTGGTGAAGAAGGACGGCAGCCGCGTCGTGTTCGACCGGGCGAAGATGCTGAGCGGGATCCGGAAGGCCTGCGAGAAGCGTCCCGTCTCCGTGGCGACGGTGGAAGGGATCGCCGACGAGATCGAGCGCGAGCTCCAGGAGGTGGGGGAGAAGGAGGTGCCCTCGAGCTACATCGGCGAGCGCGTGATGGAGAAGCTCAAGGCCGTGGACGGGGTGGCCTACGTGCGCTTCGCCTCGGTCTACCGCTCCTTCCGCGACGTGAACGAGTTCATGGACGAGCTCAAGCACCTGCTGCATGGGCGAGAGGACGAACGGTGAAGCGCGACGTGGAGGAGCAGTATCTTCGTCGCGCGCTGCGCCTCGCACGCCGCGGGCTCGGGAGGACCAGCCCGAATCCGATGGTGGGAGCGGTGGTCGTGAAGCGCGGCGAGATCGTCGGTGAGGGCTACCACCGGCGCGCCGGAACCGATCACGCCGAGGTGGTGGCGCTACGTGCGGCGGGAAGGGCGGCGCGCGGGGCGGAGCTGTACGTGAACCTCGAGCCTTGCAGTCACTTCGGTCTGACCCCCCCCTGCACGCAGGCGATCATCGACGCGGGCGTGAAGCGTGTGGTGGTCGGGATGATCGACCCGAACCCCCTCGTGAACGGCAAGGGGCTTCAGATCCTCCGCCGGGCGGGGATCGAGGTTCGGTCGGGGGTCCTCGAGGCGGAGTGCCTGGAGCTGAACCGGGCCTTTCGCGTGGTCATGCAGCAGGGGCGTCCGCTCGTGACCTTCAAGGCGGCGGCGACGCTCGACGGCCGGGTGGCAACGCGGACGGGGCACGCGCGGTGGGTCACCGGGGAGGCCGCGCGCCGCATGGGGCACCGCCTGCGGAACGAACACGCGGCGATCGTCGTCGGATCGGGGACCGTCGTGGCGGACGATCCGGAGCTCACCTGCCGCGATGTGCCCGGGGGACGTGATCCGGTGCGGGTCATCGTGGACAGCCGCCTCCGGACACCTCCGACGGCAAGAGCGGTCGTCGCGGCCCGCAGCTCGCGGGCGGCGACGTGGATCTTCGCGACCGCGCGGGCACCGGTCAGCCGACGGCGCGCCCTCGAGGCGGCGGGGGCGCAGGTTCACGAGGTGAAAGAGGAGGCCGGTCGCGTGAGCATCCGTGCGCTCCTCGTCGCGCTCCGGGAGCTGCGGATCATGAGCGTGCTCCTGGAGGGGGGGCCGCGGCTGGCCGGAGCGTTCTGGGACGGGAGGCTCGTGGACGAGGTGGTGCTCTTCGTTGCGCCGAAGGTGCTGGGGGACCCCGGGGCCCTCCCGCTGCTGGCTGCGGGGGCTGTCGAGCGGATGGAGGATGCGGTAGGGCTCGAGAGGCTTCGCGTGCGCCGCGTGGGCGACGATCTGATGATCGGCGGACGGCCGAGCTGGGCGGAGGTTTAGGCCAGATATGTTCACCGGACTCGTTCGCAGCGTCGGTGAAGTGGCGGCGCGCCTCCCCCGCGGGAAGGTGACGCTGCTCCGCGTTCGGACGGAGCTGGCGGAGGGGCTGAAGCTGGGCGATAGCCTGGCCGTGAATGGCGTGTGCCTGACGGTGGTGCGGCGTGAACCAGGGGTGGCGGAGGTCGAGATGGTGCCCGAGACGCTGGCGCGGACGACGCTCGGCGAGCTCGTGCCGGGGGCTCGCGTGAACCTCGAGCCGGCGCTGTCACTCGGGGAGCCGCTCGGGGGCCACCTCGTGCAGGGACACGTGGACGGCGTGGGCCACCTCCGGGCGGTAGTCCCGCAGGGCGAATCGCGCGAGCTGACGTTCGAGGCCCCGGAGGCGCTGCTCCGGTACGTGGTGGAGAAAGGGTCTATCGCCGTGGACGGGGTAAGCCTTACGGTGGCGGCGCTGGAGCCAGCGGGGTTCCGCGTGGCCCTGGTGCCGCACACGCTGCAGGTCACGACCCTGGGCGCACGGGCTCCGGGTGATCGCGTGAACCTCGAGGTGGACCTCCTGGCCAAGTACGTCGAGCGCCTGCTGGGAGCGTGGAGCCGTCCGGAGGGCGGCCGTCTCACCGAGGCGTGGCTCCGCGAGCAAGGGTACGTGAAATGACGAAGCTCACTGTCGAGATGGCTCTCGAGCAGATCCGTGCCGGACGGCAGATCGTGCTCGTCGATGACGAGGATCGGGAGAACGAGGGAGACCTCTGCATGGCGGCCACCAAGGCGCGCGCGGAGGACATCAACTTCATGGCCCGGCACGGGCGGGGCCTCATCTGCCTGACGCTGACGCGGGAGCGTGTCCGTCGGCTCGGGCTCCCGAAGATGAGCGAGCGCAACGAGTCGCGTTTCGGAACGAACTTCCACGTCAGCATCGAGGCCCGGGACGGCGTGACGACGGGCATCTCGGCAGCCGACCGCGCGACGACGATTCACGCCGCGGTGGCCTCGGACGCGGGCCCCCACAGCATCGTGTCGCCCGGGCACGTCTTCCCGATCTGCGCCATGGAGGGCGGCGTTCTTGTGCGCACCGGTCAAACCGAGGGCTCCGTGGACCTGGCGCGACTCGCGGGGCTCGAGCCGGCGGGCGTGATCTGCGAGATCATGAACGACGATGGAACGATGGCCAGACGCCCGGACCTCGAGAGGTTCGCGCAGGAGCACGGCCTCGGGATCCTCACCATTGCGCAGCTCATCGAGTACCGTCTTCAGCGCGAACGCCTGATTCACGAAGCAGTGAGCGCCGAGGTGGTGCCGCCCGGACTGACGCGGCCCTTTCGGCTGATCGCCTATCGCACCGAGGTGAGCGACGCTCAGTACCTCGCGCTGGTTTGCGGGCCCGTCGACTCTGGGACGCCGGCGCTCGTGCGCATGCACCGGGCGGTGGTCCCCGCGGATGTCTTCGGGGTGAGCGCGAGCGGCAGCGGGAGCAAGAACCTGCGCGCGCTGCGCCAGATCGAAGAGGCGGGGGCGGGGGTCTTCGTCTACGTCGTACCGGGGCGGGTGGATCTCGTCGCGCAGGTGGAGCGAATCGCGCGCGGCGCGGCGGCGCTCGGTGGTTCCGCGGAGTCTCATCCCCCGGAGCTGCGCGATTTCGGCCTGGGGGCGCAGGTTCTTCTGTCTCTGGGGTTGAAGCGGATCCGCCTCATGACGGATAACCCCAAGCGTCTGGTCGGTCTCGAGGGGTACGGGCTGGAGGTGGTCGAACAGGTTTCCTTGAACCCAAGCTAGGTGAGGTCATGGCACGCGAAGTAGAAGGTCATCTCTCGGCGACGGGGCTGCGGTTTGCCCTCGTGGTGAGCCGCTTCAACGCCTTCATCACCGATCGGCTCCTCGAAGGAGCGCTGGATGCGGTCCGCAGGCATGGAGGTGACGCCGAGGCCGCGAGTGTGTTCAGAACTCCCGGCGCTTACGAGATCCCGCTCGCGGCCCAGCGTGCGGCGGAGAGCGGGCAGTTCGACGCCGTGATCTGCCTCGGGGCCGTGATCCGCGGGGCGACTCCGCACTTCGAGTACATCGCCTCAGAGGTCACGAAGGGGATGGCGCAGGTGCAGCTCCAGACGGGCGTGCCCGTGGCCTACGGGGTGCTCACCCCGGATACGCTCGAGCAGGCGATCGAGCGCGCCGGCACGAAGGCGGGGAACAAGGGCTTCGAGGCCGCTGTCGCCGCAATCGAGATGGCGAACCTCCTGAAGCAGATGCCGGCCCGGGCTGGCGGCACGAGATAGCGAGAACGCCATGGGCAGTCGTCGGGCAGGCCGCGCGGCCGCCCTCAAGATCCTCTACCAGTTGGACACCGTCGACGATTTCTCTCGAGCGGAAGCGGGAGTCCGCGACTTCTTCGAGCACCTGGACCCCGAGGCCGAGCAAGACGTGCGCGACTTCGCGGGCGAGCTGTGTCTCGGCGTGCGGGATCGTTTGCGCGAGCTCGATCGTGCCATCGAGGCCGCGTCTCAGAACTGGCGGCTTGCCCGCATGAGCCGCATCGACCGCAACATCCTCCGGATCGCCGCGTACGAGATCATGGCGTGCCCGGAGGTCCCGGCGGAGGTGGCGATCGACGAGGCGATCGAGCTCGGGAAGGCCTTCGGGAGCACCGAGTCGGCTGGCTTCGTGAACGGGGTGCTGGACAGGCTGCGGAGAGACCATCGCGCGCAGGGTGGTCAATCCAAGTAGGCTCTGGGGGGAGTACTTAGTCGCGGCGAGGCGGGCGGCGCGCGCGCGGCGCCTTGCCGGTCGGCTTCCTCGGCTTGTGGCCCCCCGGTCCAGCGGTCGCCTTGGAGCGAGGGCGCTCGGCGGCCTTCGGGAGAGCGGCGCCTCGCTTGGCGTCGGCCGGGGCGGCCCGTCGCGCGGCGGTCTGACGCGCCGGACGTTCCTGCGGCGGCTTCTTTTCGTCGGTGAGTGACCGAGGGAGCGGTTGCCGCTGGCGCGACGCGTCCCTGCGGCGCAGGCCCGTGGCGGCACGGTCGCCTTCTCTTGCGCGTCCCTCCTGGGGCTGGGGCCGACGTCGGTAACGCTCGGCGCTCGCGGCGGGAGGCCGCACCGTCTCGCGCTTGAGCCCGACGGCCTTCCGCAGCTCGTCGACCTCCGCCTGTACCAGGGGCCGGAAGCGGCCCGGGGGGAGTCCCTCGACGGTCAGAGGGCCGAAGGCGACGCGTATCAACTTGAGGACGCGCGTCCCCACCGCTTCGATCATGCGGTGGATCTGATGGTTCAGGCCCTGCCGGATGGTCATCTCCAGCCAGCTGTGCTGGCCCGTGGTGGTCAGGATGAAGACCTCCGAGGCGACCGTCTCCCCGGTCTCGAGGGGGACCCCCTTGCGGAGCTGCTCGAGCGCCTCGACCGAGATCAGTCCGTGAACCTTGACGTGGTAGACCCGCGGGATGCGATTGCGCGGGTGCATGAGCGCCTCGGCGAGAGCGCCGTCGTTCGTGACGAGCAGTGCCCCCTCGGTCAGGTAGTCCAGCCTCCCGACGGGGTAGAGGCGACTCCCCGTCTCGCCGAGGAGGTCCATCACCGTGGTTCGCCCTTCCGGGTCGCGGGTGGTGCACATCACACCGCGGGGCTTGTTGAGGACGATCCAGGCGTGCGCTTCGGGGAGGACGCGCTCGCGGTCTACCGTCACGCGGTCGGCGGTCGGGTCGACCTTCGTGCCGAGCTCGGTCACGGCCTTCCCGTTCACCGCGACGCGGCCGGCGAGGATGAGCTCCTCCGCCTTGCGGCGCGAGGCCACGCCCGCCTGGGCGAGGAAATGCTGGAGTCTGAGGCGCGCTTCGGACATGGGGGACTAGTCCACCGCCGGTGGGTCGGACGTGTCCGGGCCGGTGCCGGAAGCGGCCGGCGTCTGGGCGGCGCGGGGGGGCTGCGAGGTGGCAAGGACCTCCTCGGCACGCGCGATGGCCCGGTCCAGCGCGTCGAGCGCTTCGTCGTCTTCCTCCTCGGACCAGGCGGGGCGCGCGGGCGGCGGGGCGGGCTGAAGAGGGGCCGGCTCTCCTGTAGAGGCCGCGGCAAGCTCCTCCACGGCGCTCACCGCGCTGTCGACGGCGGCCTGGGCCCCAGCAAACGCCGGGTCCTCGCTCGTTCCGTCGTTCGCTGGCGCGCACTCGGGGACCGCGTGCTCGGAGAGCTGCTCCTCGGCCCCGGGCGTCGCCGCGAACGCGTCGCCCGGCGTCGCCGCGTCGAAGGCCTCCGCCGCCTGGGCGACTTCGGCTCCCCCGTCGGGGGGCACGCCGTCCGCGAGGGATTCCGGCTCGGCGGTCCCGACCTCGTCGGAGACGGGGACGGAGACCTTGTCCTCGGCCGAGCGGCCGCCATACATGTCGTCGAACTGCGCCTGGTGCTCTTCCGACAGTTCGGTGAACTCTTTGAGCGTCGGCAGCTCGCGCAGATCCTTCAAGTTGAAGAACTCGAGGAAGTGTTTGGTGGTGCCGAAGAGCACGGGACGGCCGGGCTCCTCCTTCTTGCCGAGCACGCGAACCAGATTGCGCTCCATCAGGACGCGCATCGTGCCGCCGCAGTCCACGCCGCGGATCTCCTCGATCTCGGGTCGGGTGATGGGCTGGCGGTAGGCCACGATGGCGAGGGTCTCGACCATCGGGCGGGTGAGGCGCGCCGGCCGCCCGGCCAGCATACGCTTCACGTACGTGCCGCAGTCGGGGTGGGTGCGGAACTGGTAGCCCCCGCTCAGCTCCACGAGCTGGATCCCCGAATTCTGGAACTCGTGCACCATGTGCTCGAGGGTTTCGCTAACCTCCGCCGGCTTGGCCCCCGTGAGCTCCTTGAGCTGGCGCGCCGAGATCGGCTTGTCGGCGGCGAAGATCAGGGCCTCCAGGATCGACTTGAGCTGCATGATGCGTTTCCTCTATCGAGCGGACGGCGCCTGGTGGCCCCACCCCTTTTAGCTGTATTGCTTCTCGACCTCGGCCTCGACGGACCGGAGCTCGCCGGCGCGGGCGATCAGGATCTCGCCGTCCTGCGCGTTCTGCAGAATGCGCACCATGCGCAGCTTCGCCATCTCGAGGATCGCGAGGAAGGTCACGACGATTTCGTGGCGCAGTTGAGGCCCGGGGGCCTTCAGGTCGAAGCACTGGAGAAAGGGGACCGTGGTGCTCACTGCCAGCCGATCCACGATGGAGTTGATCCGGTCGCTGATGGAGATGTGGTCGATGACCACGTCGTAGCTCAGCTTGACCTGGCTGCGTTGTAGCACCTCGTTGAGCGCCGCGATGAGGGCGAAGGTCCCTACCTCCTGCAGCGGGAGCTCCGAGGGATCCACCGGCTCCATGGCGACGCCCCGCGGGAAGACCTGGCGCCCTAGGGTGGGGCGATTCGAGATCTGCTCGGCGGCGTCCTTGTAGCGTTGGTACTCGAGCAAGCGCCGGATGAGCTCGTGCTTCGGATCGGGAGCGTCGGGGTCTTCGTTCTCTTCGGGAGCTAGGTCGTCCTGGCGGGGCAGCAGCTCGCGCGACTTCAGGTGGGCGAGCGTCGCCGCCATGAGCAGGTACTCGCCAGCGACGTCCAGGTTGAGCTGCCGCATCAGGTCCAGGTACTCGAGGTACTTCTCGGTGATGAAGGCGATGGGGATCTCCACGATGTTGAGCTCGTGGCGCTTCACCAGGTGAAGCAAGAGATCCAGCGGCCCCTCGAACTCCGGGAGCTCTACCTGATACTCGTCCGCCTCGGGATGATCGCTCATGGGATCAGGCGAGCAGGGAGTAGACCAGGCGGATCGACGCCGTGGTGAGGTAGAGCGCGGGCCGCACGAAGATGGAGGTGAGGCCGGTGACGAGGAGCCCGATGAGGATGATGAAGCCGTACTGCCGGAGGAACTCGTTGACGTGGTTGTAGCGGTCGGGAAGCAGGCCCGCCAGCACCGCGCCGCCGTCGAGGGGAGGGCACGGGATGAGGTTGAAGAAGACCAGCACCCAGTTGAGCCCGATGACGTGTTCGATCCCGCGGGCGAGCTCACCGAAGGGTTTGACGATCCCCGTGGCGAGGACCACGAAGTAGATCAACGTGACGAGGAGCGCGAGGACGACGTTCATCGCCGGGCCGGCGGCCGCGACGAGGAGATGGCCGATCTTCTGCCGGAGCTTGCGGGTGAAGGCCGCTGGGTTGACCAGGACGGGCTTTCCCCAGCCGAAGAGAATGGGGGCCTGCATGAGCAGCCCGACGAGGGGAAAGATGATCGTGCCGAAGAGGTCCGCGTGCGCGAGAGGGTTGAGGGTGACGCGGCCCTGGTAGCGCGGCGTGCGGTCCCCGAGCTTGTCCGCCACGAGGGCGTGGCCGAACTCGTGTACGGCGATGGAGAGGATGAGCGCGATCAGGAAGACGACCGCTTCGCGGATCCGCTCGAGGGACAGGTTTAACACCGGGGCTTGCCTCGACCGCCGGGGCGGGGCGGGACGGGGTATTATGTTGGCCGGTCGGAGCGAAGTCAAACGCCGTTTGGGGCGTCCTAAGTCGTGAAAAACGCAGCGATCGTGTAGTTGCCGGGGCCCGCTGGGAGGGGTCAGGCCCGAGGGTGGTGGCGCCGGTAGACCTGGAGGAGGTGCGCTCGGCTCACGTGGGTGTAGATCTGGGTGGTGGAGATGTCGGCGTGGCCTAACATGGCTTGGACTGCCCGGAGGTCAGCTCCCCGCTCGAGGAGGTGCGTGGCGAAGGAGTGCCGCAGCTTGTGGGGTGTGATGCGCTGCGTGATGTCCGCCTTCAACGCGTAGGCCTTGATGGACTTCCAGAAGGCCTGCCTCGTGAGGGGGCCACCGAGGCGACTCAGAAAGACATGGCCGTCTTGCGAGCGGTCCAGGGGGGGGCGGACCTCCACCAGGTACCGCCGGAGGATGAGCACCGCCGCCTCGCCGAGAGGTACGAGCCGCTGCTTACGCCCCTTTCCGAGAGTGCGGAGACAGCCGCGCTCGAGGTCCAGGTCGGCAAGCTTCAAGCCGCAGAGTTCGCTGACGCGCAGGCCCGTGGCGTAGAGCACTTCGAGCATTGCGGCGTCGCGCAGGCCGAGGGGCTGGTTTGCATCCGGTGCGGCGAGGAGGCGTTCCACGTCCCCGAGCGACAGCACCTCGGGCAGCTTCCGGCCCACCTTGGGCAGGTCCACGACGGCGGTAGGGTCCACCGAGAGGTGTTTTTCGCGGCGCAGATACTTGAAGAAGCCGCGCAGCGCGACGAGCCCGCGGGCTTGGCTGCGCACCGCCCGTCGGGCGCGAGACAGCCGCATCAGGTGGTCCAGCACCGCTTGTCCGTCCACCGCCTCGAGCTCGCGAAGCCCGCGATCCTGGCAAAAGCGCGCGAACTGCGCGAGGTCGCTCGCGTAGGCGCTCACCGTGTTGGGGCTCAGGTTGCGCTCGACCTTGAGGTGCACGAGGAACAGGTCCACCGCCTCGTCGAGCTGCATGGCTCATGGGTACCATGCGGGACGAGCCCCGGGCAAAAAGGGGGTGGCGGGGCCATCCAGCACCTCGCTGGATTTCGGCAACCCCGGTCCCGGCCCGATGCCCCGGAGTCGGTGTAATGAGGCGAGATCCTGGATGACGCCGCACGGCACGGCAGCTGCTGTACCGGCCTCGGAGGAGTGCCCGTGCGTCGCGAGGGAACCCGAAGTCGAGTTCGCGCTGGGTGGGGGGTGGCGTGCTGCGCCCTGCTGGCCGCGGGCGCGGCGTCCGAGGTCCGCGCCGAGCGTGGGCCACGAGGTGGCGTGAGAGCTCCGTACGACCATCCCGCCATCGGAGGAGCCTACTTCTTCCCGACCCCCGGTGTGCTGCCCGCTGCACAGCCTGGCGTGACCGAGCTGCGCCTCGGCCTCGCCGACGGGAACCACGTGCGGGCGTACTGGTCGAAAACGCGGCCCGGAGCGCCGACGCTCCTCTGCCTTTACGGCAATCGCGGGCTCGTGGCCGACGGCCTCGCCGGGTGGCGGCAACGCGCCGACCAGGCCGGGCTGAACCTCCTCATGGTGGACTACCCGGGTTTCGGCGGCAGCGGGGGCACGCCGAGCTTCTCGAGCTGCCGGGAGGCGGCCAACGTGGCTCTGCGCTACCTGCTCGGACGGTCGCGCGCGGAGGTCCCGGGGGTGATCCTCTTCGGCCGTTCGGCGGGCTCTACCTTCGCCCTCGACGCGGCTTTCCAGGCGGCCTCGCGCAGAGTGCTCGGGCTGGTGCTGGACAGCGGAGTAGCCGACCTGCAGCAGCGCATCGATGTTCGCGGGTTGGACTACGCGGGCCTCGGGATCGACGTCGCCGCGCTGCGAACGGCGGTGAGAAGGGACTTCGACCATCGCGCGAAGCTGCGGGCCCTGCAGTGCCCCGTGCTGGTGCTGCACACGCGCGCCGACGCGGTGGTGCCGATGGACCATGCGGAACGGCTTGCCGAGTGGTCGGGCGACCGGCTGCACCGCCTCGTGCTCTTTCCGCGTGGGGGTCATAACGACATCTTCGAGGCCAACGCGCCGGAGTACCGGACCGCCTTCACCGATTTCGTCGCGCACTGCCGGGGCGCTGCGCGGTAGGGCAGAGCGCCTCCGTCACGCAGGCCAGCGGCGTAGCACGAGCGCGGTGTTGTTCCCCCCGAAGGCGAAGGAGTTGGAGAGGACGACGCCGAGCGACGCGGACCTTGGCTGGAGCGGCACCAGATCGAGCGGGCAGGCCGGGTCGGGGTCGTCGAGCCGCAGGGTCGCGGGCAGCAGCTGTTCCTCGAGAGCCAGCAGACACACCACCGCTTCGATGGCGCCCGCGGCGCCGAGGGGGTGCCCCGTCATGGCCTTCGTGGAGCTGACGGGGACGCGGGAGGATAGCTCCCCGAAGACAGCGCGGATCGCGCGCGCCTCGGCGAGGTCGTTCTGCGGTGTCCCCGTACCGTGCGCGTTGACGTAGTCCACCTCAGCGGCCTCCAGTTCCGCGTCTGCGAGCGCGCGCTGCATGGCGTGAACGGCGCCCCGCCCGTCCGGGTGTGGAGCGGTTAGGTGATGCGCGTCGGCGGACACGCCGTATCCGGCGATCTCGCCGCGGGTGCGCGCGCCCCGCTTGCGCGCCGCCTCCGCCTCCTCCAGCACCAGGATCGCTGCTCCCTCGCCGAGGGTGAGACCCCTCCGCTGGCGGTGGAAGGGGCGGCAGGCCTCCGGGTCAAGCGCCCGGAGCGTGGTGAACCCGCCGAAGGTGAGCGCGCAGAGGGCGTCCGTGCCGCCGGTGATCACGCACTCTGCGCGGCCTACGCGGATCCAGTCCAGTGCGACCCCGATTGCGGTGGCGCTGGAGGAGCAGGCGGTCATGAGCGAGAGACGGGGACCGTGGCTGCCGAAGGTGTTCCCGACGAGGTCGGTGCTCGAGGCGGGCGGCTGGTGCGCGAGCTGCGAGACGGGCGTGTGGCGCTCGCCGCGCAGGCGGAGGCCTGCGAGATACCCCTCGGCGAGCTCGGCCCCTCCGGCCCCCGTGCCGAGCACCACGGCGGAGGCCTCGAGCGTGGCCTCGGGGAGCTGCGCCTCGGCGAGCGCCTCGGCCGCAGCATCCAGCGCGAAGCGGTCGGCGCGACTGGCACTGCGCGGCGTGCGACCCAGGAAGCGCGTGCCGGGGGCAGGGGCCTGACCCGCTACCCGAGCGCCGTAAGGCGCCGGGTCGAAGAGCGTGAGCGGCCCGATGCCGCTCCGGGCCTCGCGCAGGGCGAGCGAGAGCGCGCTCGCACCGCTGCCGAGCGCCGACACAACACCTAGGCCAGTGACGACCGCGCGCCGGCGGTCGGGGAGGAGGGATGGAGGCATGCCTGGAATCGTCCGCTGTCGGAAGATACCCCGCCTCGGCGGCCCGGGTCGAGGCGGGCCTACGGACTTGGGACGCGTGCGGTGACAGGGCTCGCCGGGAGGGCCTCGTGGCGCGCGGCGTCGCGGAGGGCGCGTTCCGGATCGATCCGTGGTTTTCGCGCCCGCCTCCAGCGCCCCACCAGGTGCGGAACGAGGAGCAGTCCGCACCCGAGGAGCATGAGGTTCACCACCAGCAACGTCCCCCCCAGCCGAAGCAACGACACCCGCGTCTCAGGCTCCACCCGGTTCCTCCTCGGTTCGCGCTCGTCGTCGTCCTACGGCGGGAGCCGACATTCCTTTCCCCGAGGGCGAGGCGACCCCGCCGCTTGGGTCACCTGTCCCCAGTACAGAAGGCCTAGCAGGCGAGATCCCTACGCGGGTCTACGCTTCCGGCGGGACCGACCGCGCAGCGCGAGGAGGAGCCAGCCAAGGATCGGGGCGGCCCAGGGCTCGGCCCCGGAGGCGTCGGTGGTCGGGGGCAGGGCGCAGGTTCCAATCACCGCCCCCGCGGGGCCGGCGGTGCCCGTGCCGGCCGTCCCGCTCGGCGGCTTGTAAGGAGGCGTGCAGAGCCCCGAAACGCAGCTCGAGCCGTTCGGGCACCCCTCTTGGGTGCTGCAGAACTGCGTGCAGATCTTCGCGCCCGTGGCGACAGCGCGGCAGATCTTGTTCTTGCACTGCCCATCCACCTTGCACTGCACGCCGAACTCGAGATCTACCGCGGATCCGGGGTTGTTCGGATCGATGGCCTGCTGCACGGCGCCGGCGGCGTTCAGCAGGCCCGCGCCGCACCCCTCGTTGCAGCGTCCCGCCCCGTTGGCCGAGTTCTGCAGGATGGAGAGCGTCTGCTGGCGCGTGAGCGACGGGTTCACCGTGAGCATGAGGGAGACCACGCCGGCCACCAGCGGAGCCGCCTGCGAGGTGCCCTCGTAGAAGTGGTAGTCGAACGTGTTGCTCGACTTGTAGTAGATGGTGGAGAGGATCCCGGCGGGCCAGTCCTTGTTCTGGTACTGGATCGGCAGCTTGGATCCGAGGTCGCCTCCGGGCGCGACGAGATCCACCACCTTGCCGTAGTTCGAATAGCCCGCGCGCTTGCTGGCGTAGTCGGTGGCGCCGACCGTGATCACCTCCGGAACGGCGGCGGGGTAGATGTTCGCGCCGTCTATCCCCTGGTTCCCCGCTGCGGCCACCACGATCGCCCCCGCGCGGTGCGCCGCGCCGATGGCCTCGCTCAGGATCTGGCTCGCGCCCGGACCGCCGAAGCTCAGGTTGATGACCTTGGCGGGCGTGGGGTTCGCCGGAGCTCCCGAGACGGAGAGGCCCGCGGCCCAGCGAATCGCAGCCGCGATGTCGGCATCGGTACCCTTGCCCTCGTTCACCCCGAGGGCCCGGACCGGCAGGATCTTGCAGGCCCAGTTGACGCCCGCGACGCCGATCCCGTTGTCGGAGAGGGCGCCGATGATCCCCGCCACGTGCGTGCCGTGGAAGGCGGAGCTGGTGGCCGCGTTGTCTCCGGCATCATTCGGGTCGTCGTCCCAGCCGTCTCCGTCGGCGGCGCTCGTGGCGTTGGCAATGAAGTCGTAGCCGGGCAGCAGCCGGCCGGCCAGATCCGGATGATCCCTTCGGATTCCGGTGTCCACCACCGCCACCACCACGGAAACCGCGCCGCGAGACCGCTCCCAGGCCTGCTCCATCCCCACGGCCTTCAGGTGCCATTGCAGCGCGTAGTGCGGGTCGTTCGGGCGAAGGAAGGGCCGACGGATGTAGTTCGGTTGGGCGAAGGCCACGTCAGGGTGCCGGCCAAGAGCCTCGACTGCCGCCAGCGTGGCGTCGGGGGACGGGTCAACGAGGCGGATGAGCTCGTGGGCCGCGTCCAGCTGGCGGACCCGGTACGCGGGACTCATTTTCCCAAGCAGTTGCGTGGCGTCGAGGACTGCGGGGGCCTTCCCCGCGCGCCACCCGACGATGATCTCGCCGGGAGCCATCTCGGGGGTCTGGCCGCGGGCCACCCCGGCGACGAGGAGCAGGGGCGCGAGCACGAGCAGACGGGAGGCCACGACGTGGGAGCGGAGCAATGCCCGTGCCGGCAGGACGCGCCACTCAACCAGCGGGAATTGCACCCGCAGGCCGCGCGTGGGGGCCACCCGCTGGGGTACGGCGACTCCAGTGCCCCGTGGGGAGGGCAGCATGCGGCCCCGCTACCGCCGGCTCCGGAACCAGTGCCGGATCACGCTCTCCGCAGGCTTGTGCCGCGGGGTGTACTGGGTATCCATGAGCCCCCCGGAGCCGTACCAGTCCCAGAAGAAGACGCCGGCCAGGGTCTTGTCTCCGTGCCAGGCGCGGACGAAGGCCCGATAGGCACGGCGCTGCTCCTCGGGATCCGCGGCTGTCCCCTGAGTGTAATCCCAAGGGTGGACCGCGCCACCGTCCTGGCTGGGGTAGCCGACCTCGGTGAAGATGAACGGCCGGGCCAGGCGCCGCGACCATCGGCCGAGAGTGTCTCGGACCCGGAGCCAGGACAGATACATCTCCTCTTCGGGAGCGTCGTTCTTCTGGGCCAGGCTGTGGTACGCGGTGACGCCCACGAGATCTACGTGTTCCCAGAAGCTGACGGGCTCGAAGTGATCCCAGTTGGCGGAGTAGAGCAGGGCACCGCGATACACTTTGCGCACCTCGGCGATGAGCTCCACCCAGCGCTCTCGCATCCCCTCGGTCGTCACCAGCTCGGATCCGACGCAGAGGATGGCCGCGCGCGTTCTCGCCGCCAGGCGGGCGTAGTGCAGGATGAAGCGGCGATAGCTGCGCCACCACGCATCCCAGTCGGTGGGCTTGAGGGTGCCCCGCCATTCGAGGGGCTTGCGGCGCTGGACGTCGAGAATGGGGAAGAGCAGCACGCTCAGCCCTTGCGTCCGTGCATGTGCGATCATGCGTTCGAGGACCGCGTCGGGCGTGGTGTGATCGGGACGCGGCGCGATGGAGGTGGAGCGAACGTCCCGCGTGGACCACTGGGCCACGATCGAGACGTGGCTGGCTCCGAGGGCTTTCAGCTCTCGGAGCTTGGCCGCGAGTTCGACCCTCGGGAGGTCGGTGTAGTGCCCGAGGGCCATGCCTCGGAGGAAGGGCCGGGAGGGCGTGGCCCCGTTTCGCCCCGACCCGCGGACGCGAACCGTCGCTTCGCTGCCCACGACGGCTCGGTGTTCGGCTCGCGGGCTGCTGACCCAGAGCGCGACGAGGAGGGCACCTGCTCCGCCGAGCGGTCCGAGGCGGCGGGCTCGGCGGCCTCGGCGCCGGGGTCGCGAGCCGCCTCGGGTCACCGCTTGCGCCCCTTCTTGCCTCGCCCCTTTGCTCCCCCCTTTGGTGGGGAAGAGAGCGTCTGCACGGACTTCGTCACCGCCTGCTTCGTGGCCTCGGCGAGCGCCTCGGCGAGGAGTTGTTTGCGCTCCTTGTCCTTCACCTCGCCTACCTCGGTCGCGACCTGCGCGTCCCCGTCGCCGGCGAGCGCCATCTGCCCGGACGGGATCTTCTCCGCGTCGAGGGCCACCGCCACGTCGGCGGAGAGCGTCCGGTAAACCTTCCCCTTGGCGGGAGGCTTCACCTCGTGGCCGCAACGCACGACGCGCAGGAGCAGGGCGTAGCCGACGAGACGCCGCTCCTTGAGCGCCCCTTCGAGAGCCTCGGCCTTGGGTGGCGGGCTCCCGAGGTCCGTCACGACCTCGGGCCGCTTCTTGAGCTCGGCTAGCAGAGCCGCGCGAAGCTGCGCCTCCTTGCCGCAGACACCGGCGGACGCGTCGCGCACGCCGCGCACCTCCAGGTAGAAGCGTGGGCGTGCCTCACCCCGCGCCTCCACCGCCGCCGCGCAGAGGCCGGCCACGATGAGCACCCTCCGGATCATCGACACCGCCGTCTTCCTTTCGCTGATAGGTCACGGTTAGCATGCGGTTTGCTGCCCGGTCAAACTTGCGCGGTCTCCCAGCCCCCCCAAACTTGACCCCAGAACCGCGATTCTGTAACTTTTTCCCGGCAGTTTAGCTCCAGCTAGCGGCGGACGGACCCGCGCCGCGCCCTTGGGAGGCGCCATGTTCACAGTAGTCATCACCGAAAAAGGGGGCGAGCAGCGGCGCCAGGATTTCGACAAGGCGGAGGTGAACATCGGGCGCGTCCAGGGCAACGACATCATCCTGCCCAAGGGGAACGTCTCCAAGCGCCACTCGCGGATCGTGCTCAAGGACGGGAAGTTCATCATCGTCGACCTGAAGAGCACGAACGGTACGTACGTGAACGGTCGAAAGATCACGAGTCCGCTCGTCATCAAGGGCACGGACAAGATCTACATCGGCGACTTCATCATCAGCGTCGAGGAGCCCGGGGGGGCGGCCCTGCAAGAGACGGTCGCCGCGTCCACCCCCGCCGTGGCGTTGCCACCACCGGCGGCGAGCAGTCCAGCCGCGAGCGATCCGGGGCGCCGGCCGACGATGTCGCCGCCGCCCCCGCCGCCGAAACGCAAGCCACGTCCCACGAGCGAGGAGGACGAGCCAGCGCCGCCTTCGCGCGAGCTGCCGCGCCCGTCGGGGGGACCGATCCTGGACCGACCCTCGTCGCCCGGACCGATGATTACGGCGCCTCAGGCCGCGCTCCGTCCGACGGGATCGCCGGTGCGACGCTCGCTCGGACGGGACACCGTGGGTCCGGACACGAGCGATGCGTCAGGTATGCCGGCGATGCCTTCCGTCGAGCCCGAGCCGGTCGTGGCGCCACGGCCGAAGACGGCGCCTCAGCCCACGCTCGGGCGCATCGCCGTACCGCCGCCCGCCGTGGAGCCGCCCGCCCGACGGTCGGCGCCTGCGCCGGTGGTCGAGCCGCCGGCTCGAGATCCGCGACGGGAGAAGCAGCTCGAGCTCCAGCGCGAGATCCAGGAGCGACTGGTGGAGATCCTGGACCTGCGGCGGGTGGACGCCGAGCGGCTGGCCGACGAGGAGCTCTGGGAGAAGGCCGAGAACGCCATCTGCGACGTCGTGGAAGGCCTCGACAGCGAAGGCAGCATCCCGAGCTTCGTGGACCAGGATCAGCTCATCAAGGACGTGCTGCACGAGGCCCTCGGCCTTGGGCCCCTCGAGGATCTCCTCGCCGACGAGACGGTGGATCAGATCCTCGTCAACCGAGCCGACCGCATCTACGTGGATCGGGGCGGGCGCCTCGAGCTCTCGGTGCGCGGTTTCTCGAGCGACAAGACGCTCCTCGGAGTGATCGAGCGAATCGTCATGCCTCTCGGGCGGCGCATCGACGACGCGAACCCGCTCGTGGACACGCGCATGAAGGACGGCAGCCGGATCAACGCCGTGATTCCACCCCTCGCCGTGAAGGGACCCTGCCTCACCATCTCGAAGTCTCGCCGTCGGGCCTTCTCGGGCGAGGAGCTCGTGCGTGGTGGCTGTCTGAGCCAGCCGATGCTCGACTTCCTGCAGCTCTGCGTGGGCGCGCGCCGCAACATCATCGTGAGCGGCGGGAGCGGGGCGGGGAAGACCACCCTGCTGGGCGTGCTCGGAAGCTTCATCTCCGAGGCCGAGCGGGTCGTCACGGTGGAGGATGCGACGGAGCTCCAGCTCCAGCACGAGCACTGGGTGCAGCTCGAGAGCCGGCCCCCGGATCTCGAGGGGAGCGGCGGCGTCCCTCTGCGCGAGCTCGTGAGGAACAGTCTGCGCATGCGGCCGGATCGTTTGATCGTCGGGGAGTGCCGCGGCGCGGAGACGTTGGACCTGCTGCAGGCCATGAACAGCGGCCGGGATGGCTCCCTCGCCAGCGTCAGCGCCGCCAGTCCACGGGAGGCGCTCGAGCGGCTCGAGACGATGGCCCTGCTCGGCGGGATGGACTACACGCGCAGAGCGGTGCGGGAGCAGGCGGCGGCGGCGATCCAGGTGATCGCGCACGTGACGCGGTATGCGGACGGGTCTCGGCGCGTGACGCAGATCTGCGAGGTGGGGGGGCTAGAGGGGGACGCCGTGGTCCTGCAGGACCTCTTCAGCTTCCGGGTGGACGGCACGGATGACCAAGGGCGACCGCGCGGGCGTTTCGCCTCGGCCGGCAAGACTCCACGCTTCGTCGAGGAGCAGCAGCGCCGAGGGGTCCCCGTGAACGCCGGTCTCTTCAGGGAGTAGCGCGCGGCGCAGCGCCCGGGGCGGCGCTCGCGACCCAGACGCTGGCCGAGAGAACGGAACGCTCGCCGTGGAGGTCGATTCCTTCGGCGAGCGCGACGAGCCGCCGAGCCCCCGTGGGGAGCGTCAAGGGGAAGGTCGCGAGCTCGGGTGGTAGGCCGGAGGGGTGGCGCAGCTTCCGTCCCAGGAGGGGCCGGCGACGGCCGGAGGCGTCCTCCCAGAGGAGCTCGAGTCGCGCCTGGGTCCAGCGGAGCCCCTGCAGGCGCACGTGCACCTCCGAGCCGCGGCGGTCCAGCTCGAGGCCCCGACGGAACAGGTGGTCGATGAGCCCGCTCGAATAGCCAGCGGCGAGCGGAAGCAAGTGCCTTGCGGTGGCCATCAGGCAACGCAGGTCGAGGCCGAAGCGCAGGGTGCCGTTCGGCTGCACGGTGTACGCGAGCTGGGGACCGTGGCGGCCCTGCTGATAACAGACCCGCCGGCGCGCGCAGGAAAGATCGAAGGGGGCGAGCGGAGGCTCGGAGAGGGGGAGCTGCGCAGCCAGTCGTTGGCGAAGCTCGGTAGGGTCCGACTCGACGAGCAGGGGCACGGTGCGAGGGACCGTTCCGGCGGAGAAGTGGCTCCTCGCCGTCACGTCCGCGAGGCCGGTCCATCGCGCGTTACTGAAGAACTCCTCGACGCGATGGCGCCGGACGGGTGATCCGCGGTAGGGGGGCAGGCCGTGCTGTCCGTACGCCTCGGCGACGACGCGTTCGTAGGCCGAGCCGAGGTCGAAGGGACTTCCGCCGAGTCGCTCGAGGTGTCCCTCCAGGTAGTCGTTCCGCACGTGGCCGGGCGCGGCCATGTCCTGCAGCACGTGCAGCAAGCCGCCCACGCCGACGAGCGCGAGCACGAGGTGTGTTTCGCGCGCGTGGGCCTCGGGGGCCCGCACGGCGGCAACCAGGTGCTCGAGCACGCGCGTGACGCTCTGCGGGTTCTCGTCGTGGCGGATCCAGCGCAGGGCCGAGACGCCCGTCAGATCGAAGGCCGTCCCGGTGAGGAACTGCCGCAAGGTGTCGCCGTCCTCCAGCGCCGAGAAGACGCTGAAGATGCCTCCCGCCCCGGAGGCGGCGTTGTCGAGGCCCGCGCGGAGGGCGGGCGAATAGAAGTGGTGCCGATCCTGCGAGGCCGGTAGCTCGGCCAGCACGGCGCCCGCGAGCAGCCATCCCACGGCCCGCTGTCCCAGGCGGGCGTCGGGGCGATACCCGCCGGCTCCGTCCAGCTTCTCGAGGTTACGGACGAGCAGAACGTATTCGCGGCGGTCGAGGGCCCGCGCGTCCAGCGTGAGGCGCTGAAAGAGCCCGAGCGGCAGGCCCATGGCGCGCAGAAAGCGATGCAGCGAGCTGTGGAGCGCGGCCAGGCCCGTGAGGCCCGCGTGGGTGCTCGCGGCCTCGTAGGCAAGCGGCCTCCCGGGAGCCGCCACGATGGCGAGCAGGAGCGTGAACGCGGCAGCAGCGCCTGCGCGTCGTCGTCGGGGGCGTCTCCTCACGGGGCGGTTCCTTCCTCGGCGGGGGACGGCGGCGCGAGCTGCGGCTGCGTGGCGGGAGCCCCGAGCGCAGGGAGACGGGCGAGATTCTGCTCGACCCGTCGCGCGAGCTTGAGGAGCACCTTGTCCGTGGCGCACTGGCCGCGGCCGCAGGTGATCAACACGACCGTCGACGTGGCGCGGTCCATCAGACCTAGGCCCAGGATCTCGCCCTGCAGCACGCTGAAGGACCGGTCGGCGAACTCGTCCGATTGCTTGCTCCCCGGTAGGGCGCGCAGCGTGGACTCGTAGCGCGCCGCGAGCCCTTCGCTGGTCGTGCGCCAGACGCGCAGCGCCACGTCGTAGCGTTCGGGACGGTCGGTGGCGCGGAAATGGATTGTGTCGGTGGCGTCGCCTGGATCGGCGAGCGAGCCGTCCTGCAGGGGACCCTGATAGCCGGTGACCGCGCGGAGCTCGTCCGACGAGAGGAGGAGGCGGGCCTGCGGCGCCCGGCGGGGACGCGGGCCCGACGGAGCTGGTCCCGAGGGGCGCGTGAGAAAAGAGGCGTGCCGCCCTCCGCCGTCCAGCTCGGCCGTCGCGAGGGCCGCCTCCCAATGGGTGGCCTGTTGGAGCTCGGGGCCGCCTCCGACGAAGAGCAGGTGCTGCGCGTGGGAGAGCTCGGGGCTCCAGCGGGAGAGGCGTACCACGTTGTCGCGCTGCGAGAAGTCGATTCGGGGTCCCCGCTGGCCGAAGACGCGGTCGTGACGGTACGCGACGTACCCCCGACGGTAGATGATCACCGAGAGGCGAGCGAGTCGCGCGCTCAGTCCTTGAGGGAACCACCGCAGGAGCGGCAGCCGGTACGCGCCGTCGGGGTCGGTGCGCACCGAGGCCGTTCGGGTCGCCTCAGGTCCGGCAGTCCCGAGCCCGCGGTCGAAGGCCCAGCTGCACCACACGAGCGCGTCTTCGATCGGTCGCCCCGTGTCGGCGTCGACCACGCGTCCATCGAAAGGGCCGAGCATCGAGCCGCGCCGGATCGAGTCCGGGCGGTGCCGGAAGCCGGCAGGCTTGACCAGCGGACCACAGCCGCCGATGAGAAGGGCTGCCAGCGGCAGCGTGAGTAGCGGGGGCCGGGGCCGCCACTTGGCGAGGAATCGGTCGAGCGCGTTGACGGCCATGGGGCGAATTGATAGTTTCCTTCCAACAGGTTGTGGCATTCGCTATAGCCCAGCTCCCCCAGAATGTAAATGAGCAGTTCCTCGCGGCAGGTGGGGAGGCTCGTTCGGAGGAGTGGGCCTGCGCGAGCGCTGCGACTCCGCGCTTAGACCGCTCTCGAGGAGCCACCGATGCCAGCTTGTGTGAACTGCGGCAAGGACAATCGCGACGGATCGCGTTTTTGCCAGGCGTGCGGCTCGCCGCTGGCGCCCGTGCCGGCGACCAACGTGCAAGCGGCTCGTCCCGCCGCGCCGCGCCCGCCCTCGCAGGAGGTGTCCGCCAGCGCGACCTGCACGGTGTGCAGCACCGTGAATGCGCCGGGGATGCGGTTCTGCAAGAACTGCGGTACGCCGCTCGCCGTCGGTGCGCCGCAGAAGGTCGGCTGTCCCTCGTGCGGAGGGCAGACGCCGCTGGGCTACAAGTTCTGCCAGCACTGCGGCACGCCTCTTCCGCTCGTCGGGGCGACCGCCCCGCCGGTCGCGCCTCCACCCGCGTGGTCGCAATCGGAGGTCCAGACCGCTCCCCCCGAAGCACCGACGCAACCCGCGCAGCCGGCAGTTTCGGCGCCACGCCCTCCCATCGACCCTGCGGCGCACGCCCCGTCGCCGGACGTGGCGAAGACGCTCATGGACCTCACCAGCGAGCGGGCGCTGGCAGGTTTGCCCCCCTTGTCGGAGGGCCAGGCGGCGACGCTGCTGACGCCGGGCGCCCTGCGCGCCGAGGGGCCGGGCGACGTGACCCCGCCGGCCGGAATGCGTGCCGTGGAGCCGCCCGCCGTCGTGCGCAGCGTGGCGGCGCGGGCGCCGGTGGGGGCCTCCACCATGGGGCCCGGCGCGCGACGCGCCACCTCGGAGCCCGTCCTCGAGCGACAGGTGCTGGCGCGGCTCGTTTCAGTGCGCCGCGACGGCACGGACGGCGAGACGCACCCCATCGCCGAGGAGTCGTTCGACCTCGGGCGCCTCGACGGGCAACTCGTCTTCAACGACGATCCGTACCTCTCCGAGCGGCATGCGCGTTTCTACATCGCCGACGGCAACTGGATGGTGCAGGACCTCGGGTCGCGTAACGGGGTCTTCGCGCGCGTGGACCAGCCGGCGACCCTGCACGAGGGGGACATGCTTCTGCTCGGCAAGCAGGTCTTTCGCTTCGATCAGGTCTCCGACGCGGAGCGCGCGGTCGCTCCGGCGGTGGAGGATGGCGTGCTGATCTTCGGTTCGCCCCTCCGGCCACCGTGGGGGCGGCTCCGCCAGCTCACCGTGGCCGGCATCCACAGGGACATCTATTACCTCTACCGACCGCGCGTCGTGATCGGTCGCGAGGACGGGGACTACATCTTCCCCGACGACGAATTCATGTCGCGTCAGCACCTCTCGCTCTCGCTGGTGGGGAGCGCGGTTCAGGCCCAGGACCTCGGCAGCTCGAACGGGACCTTCCTGCGCGTGCGACAGCAGCTCGAACTGCGACCCGGGCAGATGCTCCGCATCGGGGACCAGCTCCTGCGTTTCGAGCTACCCTGAGGCACGATCGACCTCCCGATGCCAGCCGCGACCGAGGTAACGCTGTTCGGGCTCTCCGACGTGGGCCTCGTGCGTCAGCGGAACGAAGACGTCCTGCTGGCCAAGTCGCTGCGTTCGGAAGAGGTCCTGCCGAACGGCCTCGTACACCGTTGTCCGGCTGACAGCTCGGCCATCGTGCTGGGAGTCTTCGACGGCATGGGGGGGGCCGCCTCGGGACACGTGGCGAGCGGCATGGCGGCCGACGTGATGGGCCGCCTCGGACGCGACGGGCAGCCGGGCGCTACGGCCGACCTGCTCGAGACGCTGGGGCGCGGGGCGCTGCAGGCCAACCGAGAGATCCTGGGCCGAAGTCGCCGAGATGCGTCGTGCGCCGGGATGGGCACCACGCTGACTGTGGGCGCGATTCTCGACGGGCGGCTGCACTTCGTGCACGTCGGGGACAGCCGCGGTTACCTGCTTCGGCGGGGGCAGCTCGTGCAGTTCACCAGCGATCAGTCCCTCTCGCAGCTCCTCGGGACCAGGGACCAGGCGGCGGGAACCGGGTACCCGCACGTGATCCTGCAGGCGGTGGGGGTGGGCGACCTGCTCGAGCCGACGGCGGGACGCGTGACGCTGCGTCGAGGGGACCTGCTACTTCTCTGTACGGACGGTCTGACCGACCATCTGACGCACGCGGAGATCGAGACGGCCATCGTGGCGCACGCGCAGGATCTGGGCCGCGTCGCGCGGGCGCTGGTAGAGACCGCCAAGGCGCGCGGGGGGCACGACAACATCAGCGTGCTCCTGGCGCTCGTGGAGGGGGAGTCGCTCCCCGAGGCCGCGAGCGAGGACGACGCGCCGGCGGTCGAACGCGTGGAGCTGCGGGTCTTGCGAACCGCGCGGCAACGCATGCGAAGGCGGCAATGGCTGCTCGTGGTCGCCGCGGCAGTATTGATGGCGGGCATGGCGGGTGCGATCATCTTGCTCGGACGCAGCCGACGCTAGCGTTCTGGCGGACAGAACGGGATCTTCGAAGGACGTGCAGATGGGAATGGTCTTCACCTTCGTGAGTGGCGCGCGAGCCGGGCAGTCGATCGAAGTCGGGGACCTGCCGGTGGTGCGGCTCGGTCGCCGTCCCGACAACGACGTGCCCTTCGACGCACAGCGCGACCTGGACGTGTCCGGTCATCACGCGGAGATCCGCCGCGAGGCGGACGGCCACTACCTCTACGACGTGGGGAGCGCCAACGGCACGTTCGTCGACGGGGCGCGCGTCAACCGCTTGCGCCTGGCGAGCGGGCACCAGATTGCGTTCGGCCCGAACGGTCCCCGCGTGGAGGTGAAGTTCGTGGGCGCCGTCGCCGCCGTCGCCCCGCCGGCTTCTGCGGCACCATCTCCGGCGCTCGCAGCGCGGCCTCAGGCGGTAGCCCCGGCAGCGCCCGCGATGATGCCGGTGTCACCCGCGATGCCAGCAGCGCCAGCAGCAGGTGGGCCGCCCCCCGCCGCCGGACAGGGCCACATGGTGGGCTCGCGGACCGTGGCCATGATGATCGACCAGGCCCTTTCGCAGTCGCGGCAGCAGCACGTGGGGCCCGTCGGCAAGTCGACTGTCTTCTTCCGCTCGATGGTGAACCAGGCGGTGACGCAGAGCACGCGCCGCTTCAAAGTGGTGGCGATTCTCGGAGTAGCGCTGCTTCTCGGAGCCGTCGGGGGGCTGCTCTTCCTGCGGCACGTCGAGCGGAAGGAAGCCACGGGAGCGCAGGCGGAGCTCCGTCGCGAGATGGCGCAGCTGATGGAGCAGCAGAAGGGGGCGACCTCAGAGGAGAAGAAGAAGCTGGCGGAGCGCCTGGAGCAGCTCAACCAGCGGCTGGCGCAAGGACCGTCGGGCTCCTCCGGCAAGGACATCGTGCGAAAGAACATGAAGGCGGTCTTTCTCATCGCCTTCAACACGCCGATGGGCGAGGCCAAGGGGTACTGCACGGCCTTCGCGGTGGCGAAGCGCGTGCTCGCCACGAACGCGCACTGCGTGGCGGCGCTCGAGCAATTCCAGGCGCAGGGGATGAAGAGCTACGTGGTGATGAACCGCGAGCCGAGCCAGAAGCTCGAGATCCTGCGGGCGGTGCGGCACCCGGCGTACCACAAGCCGCTGCGGACGATCAGCGAGGACGTGGGCCTGTTGCAGGTGGGCGGGGACGTCCCGTCGACGGTAGAGCTCGCGGGGGAGGCGGACCTCAAGGAGCTGGAGTCGGGCGACGTGATGTATACCTACGGCTTCCCGGGGCGGCTGGCGAGCGTCGCTTCCCCGAACGCCACGCTGGTGCAGGGGGTGGTGGGGCGCGTCACCAAGCTGGATGGCGAGACCGGGGCCTTCGGAGAGAACCGGCTCTTGCAGCACAGCGCCTTCACGGCGGGAGGCACCTCGGGCAGCCCCATCTTCAACCAGCACGGCAAGGTGGTAGCGGTGAACGCGGGCGGGTACGTCGAACCGGGCACGATGCAGGTCATGGACCCGATGACCGGCCGTGCGAGCGAGCTCAAGGTCGCCAAGCAGCTCGCCGGCTACAACTTCGGTATCCGGGTGGACGTGCTGCAGGAGCTGATCCGCTCGACCGGCTTGTAGCCCCAAGCCCCGTCGTGATCGGCTGCCCCCCATGAGAAGCGCCCCCACAGGAGTCGTCATCACCGGAGTCGGTGTGCTCTCCCCGGCGGGGCGCGGAATGCACGCGCTGGCGGAGCGCCTCTATCGGGGCGAGTGTCTGGGGCGCGAGCTGCCGCCGGTCTATTCCGCGCGCGGAGAGCCGCAGGCCGGCGCCAGCGTCACGCAGGTCCCGCTCGAGGGGCTGGTTTCCCCCGAACGCCTGCGGAGGATCGGGCGACTCTCGAGGATGGCCCTCGTGGCAGCGCACGACGCGCTGGCCGAGGGAGCCGCACTGCCCTCGGACGCCGCGGGGGTCGTGATCGGCACGGGCCTCGGCGCGCTCGAGGAGACGGCGGAGCTCCTGCGGCAGCTCGGCGATGGCGGTCCTTCGGTGGCGAGTCCGTCGCTCTTTCCTGCCTCCGTGATGAACGTGGTTGCGGCGCAGCTCTCGATGGAGCTAGGTCTGCAGGGGTATCAAACGACCGTCAATCACCGCGAGGTGTCCGGCGAGCTCGCGCTCCTCGTGGCGCGCGACGCGCTCCGACTCGGGCATGCGCCGGCCCTGCTCGTCGGCGCCGTCGACGAGCTGACGCCGGCCGCGCATCATGCCTATCGCCGCTTCGGGGCGCTCGCCGACGGTCCCCCGCGCCCGTATGCCGTCGATCGCGGAGGTCAACTCCTCGGCGAGGGGGCCGTGACGCTCCGGCTGGAGCCCGAGGAGCTCGCGCGAGGTGCAGGGCGCGCCAGCCTGGGCCGCGTCGTCGGGTGCGGCTCGGCGTCGGGTGACCGCTCCTTCCGGGGTTGGGAGGCGCCGCGGGGCTCTGGGGCGAGTGTGGCCGCCGGTGTGGAGGCGATCCGCGCCGCGCTGGAGGAGGCCGGGCGGGGCCCGGAGGAGGTGGACCTCGTCATCGGGTGCGGGTGCGGCAGCCGAGGGCTCGACGCCCTGGATGCGAGCGTGTTGCGCGAGGCGTTCGGGGCTCGGCCCGTGCCGGTCACCACCCCCCATGGTGTCGTTGGAACGTACATGGGGGCGGGTCTTCTGCGCGTGGCGGCGGCGCTCGTGGCGCTCGCGAGAGGCGAGGTCTTCGCGGCGGCTGGCGTCGGGCCTTGCGGGGGCCTTCCCGACCTCCCGGGGCTGGTCACCTCCATGTCGGCCGCGTCGCTGAAACGCGTGCTCGTGGTGGGGCACGCCTGCGGAGGCACGAGCGCCGCAATCCTCATCGAGCGGGGCGCGTGATGGCGACGCTGCTCGGCGGAACGGGACCCAAGGGTCGCCTTCGCCCCTGGGTGCGCAAGGCGGCCTTCGGGGCGCTGGTCGCGGGAGTGAGTCTGACGCTGCTCTACACGGCCTTCCGTCGGTGGACCTGGATGCGTCCGCCCGACGACGACGGGCCCTCGATCCCGACCACCGTCGAGGTCGAGCCGGCGGCGCACGGAGTTCGCCTCGTCTCCGGGACGAGCTGGATGGAGCGCCAGGACGGCATCTGGCGGGTCGCGCTGCGCGGCGATGCGCGTCAGCTCGGCCACGCCCACGGCCTCCTCGCGGCCCGCATCACCGACCGTTTCGACCGCCACCTGAAGCAGCTCCAGGCGGAGCTCCTGCCGGGGCGCTGGCAACGCTGGGCCGTAGGGAACGTCGTCCGCTGGCGCTACCGGCACCTGCCGGAACAGACGCCGCCCGAACGCCTGGTCGAGCTGGCCGCCTTCAGCCGCACCGTGAGCGACGCCGAGGTCTACGACGAGGAACCCTTCCAGCGGATCTTCTACTACCACGCGCTCTACGACATGACCCAGCGGCTCGAGGGCTCCCCTCTCGTCGGCTGCACGGCCTTCGCCGCGTGGGGGAAGCAGTCGACGAACGGACACCTCATCGTGGCTCGGAACTTCGACTTCGAGGGCGGACGGATCTTCGACCGCGAGAAGGCGGTCCTGGCCTACCATCCGGCCGGGCGCGTCCCCTTCGTCTCCGTGGCCTGGCCCGGCATGATGGGCGTAGTGACAGGCGTGAACGCCCGCCGGATCTACGTCTCGCTCAACGCCGCGCGCACCGATGACCCGCCGCAGCCGGGGATCCCGGTCACGTTTCTGATGCGCGAGATCCTGGAACGCGCGGGGTCGATCAAAGAGGCCCTCGAGGTCGTCAAGCAGCACCGCGTGATGGTCCCCGAGGCGCTGCTCATCGCCGACGGCAAGGTCCCCGACGCGGTCGTGGTGGAGCTCTCTCCGCGGAAGACCGCCGTACGGCGCGCTCCCGGGGGGGTGATCGGTGTGACCAACCACTTCCTCTCCGACGAGTTCAAGCCGGACGCGGCCAACGACCGCCTGCGGCGCTACTCCACGAGCGACGCGCGTCTGACGCGCCTGAACCAGCTCCTCACGCGACATGCGACGCGCATCGACCCCCGGGTGGCGGCGGAGATCCTGCGTGACCGCAAGGGCGCCGGCGAGCAACCCCTCCCGATCGGTCACCGGAACGCCATCGACGCCCTGATCGCCACGCACGGGGTGGTGGTGGATCTGACGGACTTGGTGCTCTGGGTCTCTCGTGGACCGCGCCTGGCCGGAGAGTTCGTGGCCGTGGATCTCAAACGGCTCCTCGGCGAGCCGAACGCGAGTGGCGGGCGCATCGAGAACCTCCCTGCCGACCCGTTGCTCGGCTCGGCCGATCTGGCGCGCCACGCATGGGTGCAGTCGCAGTTCGCGCACGCGCGGCGGCTCGCCGGAGCGGGTCAGCGGCGGGCGGCAGTGGAGCAGGCCCAGCGTGCCGTCAGCGCGGCGCCGAACAGTCCCGAGGCGCGGAAGCTCCTCGGAGATCTGCTGTGGGAGGTCGGGGAACGGGCGCGGGCCCGCGATCAGTACCAGGAGTTCCTACGCTGCTCGCCGCCGTACCGTCAGGAGGTGGAACAGGTCAAGACGCGGCTCGAGGAGTGAGGGCCATCACCAGGTGACGCCCACCATCTGGACCATAGCGCCTCCCCGGAGCGGCGCGATCGAGACCGACCTCGACCTGGGACGCCCGCGGCGCACGATGAAGAGCACCACCGCAGCCACCGCGCCGGCGCCCGCCACGCCGAAGAGGATGTTGGCGCCGAGGGCCTTCTTGGAGGCTGCGTTCGCGTAGGCGAAGGCGTCGTCGTACGGGAGCGTGGGATCATCGGCCTGCGCCTGGTCCTTGCGCGAGGCCACGCCCAGTCCGATGCCGATGGCGAGCGCCAGGCCGCCGAGCCCCAGGCTCGTCCAGGCGGCCCAGTTCGCGCCCGGGCGACTGTCGGGCGTGCGTGCTGGCGGCCGGTCGGGGTCCGGGTCGGGGCGGCTCTGCTCGTCGCCCCCGCCGCCACTGCCGGAACCGGCGCTGCCCCTGCGGCTCCCGCGGTCGTCATCGTCATCGTCGTCGTCTTCACCGCGCCCTCTGCCGCTCGCGGAGCCGCCGCCCGAGGGCTTCCGTCCCCCGTCGTCCCCGATCACCTCGGCGTCCGGGGGGCTGAGCTGTTGCTTCAGGCGGTCGAAGAAGACGCGGATCTTGGGAGAGACGGTGCGTGGGATCTGCACCTGGGGATCGAGCGTCAGCGCGGCCTGGAAGGCCTGCTGCGCGGACTTCTTGTCGAGGAGGTGAAAGAACGCCACCCCCCGGTAGATGTGGATGCGGGCCTTGAGCTGGGAGGTCGTGCCCGGATACCCGAGGGCCTTGGCAAACTCCTTCAGCGCCTTCCCTTCGTCCATTTCGCGGAGGAGCTTCATGCCGCGTTCGAAGTGCGGATTGCTCTGCGCCTCGGCGACGGAAGAGAAGGGGAGGTGAAGGATCGCGCAGATCAGGAGCACGGCACGCAAGGAGCTCACAAAGCTGCACATCCGGGTCGCCGCTCCCGAGGAGAGTCGGGCCAACACTACCGTCGGCCGGTCTAGAAGCCAAGGCCGACGCGGAAGTACCCCAGAGCCTGGAAGTCCCACCCGTGGGAGTTCTCGTTCCGGGGGTCCTCGTCGGCGCCGCCGAAGAAGTAATGGTAACCGACCTGCGGCGTGCAGCCCACGGAGAAGATCTTGAGGAAGGTGTAGCGCAATCCGAGGCCGCCTCTCACGCCGATGCCGCGGGTGTGCACGTTGTTCCCTTTGATCGCGACCCCGTCCCGCAGGATGGTCACGTCGTCGGGAAGCGTGCCGATGTAGAACGCCCCCGCGAGGCGAAAGACCAGCGCGAGCGGGCCGAAGTTCACGGTGCCGTCTCCCCCGAGGTTGAAGCTCACGAGGTTCGCGCCGGCGTCTCCACCGAAGAAGCGCAGATAGTCGATGTACGCGCCGAGGAAGAGGAGCTTGACCCCGACCTCCGCCCCCGCGGCTCCCCCGCCGACCCAGGAGAAGAAGTCCTTGCCTGTCTTTCCGTTGCCGAAGGAGGTGCCGAGGAGACCCGAGCCCCACACTTCGAAGATCTTGGCCTCTGCGCGCGGGGCGACCGAGGTGATCATGAGGGCGGTGAGAGCGGCGAGGAGTAGTCGTTTCATGGTTTCCCTCCCAGCAGCGCCGTCAGACGCTGCGGATCGAAGCCCTGTAGCAGCGTGCCGCGCACGTCCAGCACCGGAACCCCCGACGGGGAGATCCCGGCCGCTCTAGCCTTCTGCATCAGCTCGGCTGCGGCCTGGGGATCCTTCTCGATGTCCTTCTCGACGAAGGGGACCCGGTGCTCGCGCAGGTAGCTCGCGGCAGCCTTGCAGGCCGGGCACCAGCTCGTGCCGTAGAGCACCACCTTCGTGTTCTTGGCGTCAGGCGCCGGCCCGCCGGTCCCCCCCGCGGTGGGCGGGGCTTCGCCGCGCCGGGCCACCTGCTCGAAGGCGGTTCGCGACACCACGACATACGGATACGAACCATCTGGCCGCGGCGCGCGCAGGTCGGCCACGTAGACGAGCTCGTGGTCCTTTCGACGGTCGGGGGAGATGGCGAGGTCCACGACGCGCACCCAGTGACGCTGCGCTTCCGCCACGTCGGCAAGCTTGGCCGTCGTCTCGAAGGCCCCCGTGGGCCCCGTCGCATAGGTATAAAGGAGCTTCCGGTCCGCCTTGATCACGATGGGTGGCAAGGAGGACGAGGTGACGTGATCGGGAGTCGGAGGCGCGTCGCGCCTACACGCGCCGAGCGTGATGCAGATCACGATAAAACATCGTGGTCTCGACATGTTGGCTCTCAGTATAGCCCCCGGCCGCGTGGCGACAAGCGATCCTCGTCTCGCTCGAGCGCTACGGTACCCGGCGTAGCAGCGTGAGCAGCTCGTCGGCGGAGTCGATCTTCCCTACGCGCATCCGCTCGCGCCCCTCGCTATCGAGCGCGATCAGCAGCGGGATCTCCGCCGCGCGATAGCGCTGTCGCAGTGCGCGCACTGCCGCGGTGTCCTCCGTCACGTCGGCCTTGAACATGACGAACCGACCGAGCTCGCGCCGCACCGCCGCGTCGGCCAGGACCTTGCTCTCCATCTCCTTGCACGGAATACACCACCGTGCCCAGACGTCGATGAGGAGCGGCTTCTGATGGCGCTTGGCGCGCTCGAGCGCGACGGACTCCTCGTAGAGCCACGGAAGCTTGGTGTCCGAGGTGAAGGCGAAGTTGACCACGCCGAAGAGCCCCACGGAGAGGGCGAGCACGCCCACTGTCTTGCGCAGGGCCGTGAGCGCGCCGGCCCCGTGGTAGGTCAGGTGAAGCCCCCCGACGGCGATCCCCGCGACGGCGAGGGCCAGGTTGAGGCCAGCGAAGCGCCAACTCCCGGAGGTGTAGCGCGCGAGCGGGGCCAGCACGTTTTGTAGGTAGTAGAGCGTCGCGACGAGCAGCGCCACGCCGAGCGCGGACTTCACGGAGTCCATCCAGCCGCCGCTCTTCGGCAGAGACACTGCCGAGGTCGCGATGACCCAGAAGAGGAGACCGATGCCGAGGGCGTACGTGAAGAGGAGACCGCCGCCGAGAAAGACGTTGCGCGTGGCGGCCACGTACCCGAGGAGCCCACCCAGCCACGCCCCCGCGCAGGGCGCGATCAGGATCCCTCCGACGAGGCCCATCGCGAAGGCGCCGCGGTAGCCGTGCCCTCCGATCAGCGCCATCCGATTCTGGAGCGCGGCGGGGAGCCGGATCTCCCAGAGGCCCAGCATCGAGGCGGCGAGGGCCACGAAGAGGCCGCAGAGCGGGACGATCACCCAGGGGGAGGCGAGGAGGTTCCCCGCGGCCCACCCCGCGAGCGCCGCTAGCACCCCCAGGGTCGCGTACATGACGGCGATCCCCATCACGTAGCACGTGGCGAGGAGGAACGCCTGGCCGCGGCTCCTCGCGCTCTTGGCGCCGAAGATGCTCACGGTGATCGGGATCATGGGATAGACGCAGCCGGTGAAGCTGGTGGCCACGCCGGAGCCGAACGCCGTGGCGAAGGCCCAGAGGGTACCGCGTGCGAGGGATTCTTCGAAGGACGCCATGGGCCGCGTAGTATAGCAGGGCCGTTTGCGACACGAAGCTTGCGGCTCTCGAGGGTTCTGTTACACTGCTAGGTCTTCGATAAATCAGGACGATCTCGGCGGAAAGCGCGCGGCACGGGGTAGCGCGGCCAGGTCGGCCCCGGGGCAACGGCGGGCCCAGGAGGACCGGGTGGACAAGGACCAGCTCATCAAGCTCCTGACGTTCGGCATCCAGCGCGGCGTCTCGGACATCCACTTCGCCGTCGGACACCGGCCCCACTACCGGGTCAAGGGCGACCTCCTCGCGGCCAAGTACGCGCCGATGACCCCCGAGGACACCATCGACATCGCGCGCGTGCTCTTCGACGATCCGGCGTGGGAGCCGTCCAGAATGTCCGGGGAGCGCGACTTCTCGTACAGCATCCCCGGCATCGGGCGCTTTCGCGTCCACGTCTTCCTGCAGCGCGGCTCGGTGGGGATCGTGATTCGCGTCATCCCCTACGACGTGCGCAGCTTCGAGGTGCTGAACCTCCCGCGCGTGCTGGGGGATATCGCGAGCAGCCGGCGGGGCCTGATCCTCGTCACCGGCGCCACGGGGATGGGCAAATCCACCACCATCGCGGCGATGCTCAAGTACATCAACGAGACCCGCCACGCCCACGTCGTGACGATCGAGGACCCGATCGAGTTTCTGTTCGGCCACGGCAAGTGCATCATCACGCAGCGCGAGGTGGGGAGCGACACGGGGAGCTACCGGGATGCGCTGGTAGCCGCTCTGCGCCAGGACCCGGACGTGATCATGGTGGGGGAGGTGCGGGAGCAGGAGACGGCCGAGACCTGTCTCAAGGCCGCCGAGACGGGGCACATGGTCATGAGCGCGATCCACACGACCGACGTGATTCGCACCATCGAGCGGTTCGTGGGCCTCTTTCCGTCGGAGATGCAGGACTCGGTCCGCGTGCGCTTCGCGGACTGCCTGACCGCGATCGTGTCGCTCCGGCTGCTCGTGAACAAGTCGGGGCTAGGGCTCATCCCCGCGGTGGAGGTGCTGCGTGCCACCCGTACGGTGCGCGAGTACGTGCGACGTGGAGACCGGCTGGACGAGCTTCACAAGGTGATGGAGCAGGGCAAGGATCTCTACGCGATGCAGACCTTCGATCAGCACCTGCTCGAGCTCTACCGTGCCGGGCACCTCAAGCTCGAGGTGGGCAAGAGCGCCGCCTCGAACCCCGAGGACTTCGAGCGCGCGGTCACGTTCGAATAGGGAGGGCCTGCTTAGGGTCCTCGCCTCGCGAGGCGGAAGACGGCCACCTGCTTCGCCTGCAGCGAGAGCTCTCCCGGTCCCTCGGGGAGGACGTCGTCGGTGCCGTGCAGGGCCTTGGCCCCCGGCGTGTCGAGCCGGGTCCGGACCGGCCTCCAGTCGTGATTCGTGACCCAGAGCAGAGGCCCCCCCGCGGACTCCACGAGGCGGGTCTGCACCGATGGATGGCTGCTCGGGTAGGGGCTCGAGACGCCCGCGTTCTCGGCGAGGAAGCGATAGAGCGTGTGCGCCGGGTCCTCGCGGTTCACGTCGGGCTGCTCGGCGAGATAGTGCTCCCATGGGTAGGTGCAGAGGTAGACCTGCCCCTCTCCGTGGGCCTTCCGGGTCAGCGCCGGACGGCCGCGATCGTCGCTGCAGAGGATCCTGGTGCCGTCGAGAACCTCGACGGGGAGAAACGCGCGCGGGAACGGCCCCGAGGCCGTCGTGCGAGCCGTCAGCTCGAGGCCGTTGCCGCGGAGGACCGCCGGGTCGCTCGGTTGATCCGCGCAGCCGTAGCGGAGCGTGTGGCGGCAGCCGGTGAGCTCGGTGAAGTTCTGGCACCACATCCCCTGATGGAAGTTGTAGTCGCCGCCGAAGTAGGACCAGTAGACGGTGTGGCCGCGTCGCGCGTGCTCGAGGAGCGCGCGCCAGGTGGAGGCGAGGAGCTTCTGCGTGGAGGGGAGGAGGACGAGCCTGTACGGCGCGAGGTCGACCTCCTCGGGGACGAGCTCCGCCTCGAGGCCCGCCGCCACGCACAAGAGGTACGACTGCAGGAGCGTGCGGCGCATCCGGTCGCGGTCTTCCCACGAGAAGGGGTAGGTGGTGTGGAAGTAGGACGGCACGAGAATGGCCACGTTCGGCCGCGGGGGACGGAGGCTCGGATAGTCGATGGCCTCCACGAGCCGCGCGAAGGAGCGTAGCTCGCCGCAGACGGGCTTCTCGCTGCCGTCGGCGCGGGTGATGCCGAAGCCGAGTTCGAAGGCGTGGTGCGTGTACGGCGGATCGTCCGCGAGGTCGAAGTCCGAGAAGCACCAGCCGAGGGCTCCCGCGGCGCCGCTGCTCAGGCAGGAGTGGAGCACCTCGCGGTAGTAGAGAGCCTGGTTCTCCTCGGAAACCTGGCAGGACGAGCAACCGAACTCCTCGAAGATCACCGGCAGGCCCTGGTAGCTCACACTGCGCAGGCAGTACTCCGCGTTCACCGCTTGGCGGAGGGGGTCCGAGTCCGCGGCGTAGGTGTGAGGCCCGTAGAAGTCCACGATGGGCCGCAGGCTCGGCACGTCGAAACCGTTCTGGCCCCCCTTCAGGTTCATCACGCCGTCGCCGAGGCTGAACGGGCGATGCGGATCGACGCTGCGCAGGGCGCTCCGGAGGCGCTGCGCCCAGGCGACGATGGTTTCGGGGGAGGCCTTGCCCCCCCAGAGCGGCATCTCGTTGCTGGCCAGGTACGCCGCGACGGCGGGGTGATTCGCTCCGGCCTGTGCCACGGCCCGGACCAGCGCCTCCTGCCAGGCCAGGACCTCGGGGTCGGTGTACGGCGAGCGGCCGGCCTGGCCCGGGAAGTCGTAGTTCTCCCCCGACATGTGCCCGACCAAAAAGGAGGGGATGGAGCTCATCCCCGTCTCGCTGCAGAGGTCGAGAAAGCGTCGCAGCCGCGCCACCGGCTCGGCGGCGACCTGCGGTGGGCTCGGCATGAAGGTCGGAATGAAGGCGAAGCTGCGGCAGGTGTTCAGGCCGATGCCCCGCATCTGGGCCAGCTCCGCGCGAACGCGGGCCTCGTCGAAGCGGTCCCACATGCGGGGGCCTCCGCCCCGGGACCAGTAGTTCACGCCGAGCAGGAACGTGGGTCGTCCACCGAGAGTAAGCGTCGTGCGCATGCGCGCAGCGTAGCGCAGATGGGCCAGGAGGGGGGAGGCGGTCTCTCAGGGCTCCGGGGGAGCTAGTCCTGCAGGCAGGCCGGCCGGTCACCACGACCGGAGCAATGGGGCAGGACGCGGCAGGGGGAACCCGCGGCTGTCGCGGCACAGCGCAGGATCGTGCGTTCGGAGGGGTAGTCCAGATCCACGTCGAAGTTTGCGAGCACGCTCGCCCCCAGCACGAGGTCCACGTCGGGGACGGTGGTGCGGAGCTCCTGCCGCAGCCCCTGGAGGAGCGGGGCGTCGTCTCTCAGCACGGCGAGCTCGACCGGCGCGAGAAGCTCCGCCACGCTCGCTCCGTACTGGTCGAGGTCGCTCGGGATGGCCGTCGCCCGGTTGGCCACGAGCAAGCGCCGGCGACGCGCCTGTTCCGCGCACGGACCCAGATCTCGAGACTCGTCGGAGACGAGGCTCAGCCGCGAGATGCGGGTCAGGGAAACCGACTCCGGTCCCGAGGGAAGGTTCAGGGTGTGTCCGACCTGTTCGGGGATCGTGGGGTCTGCCGCGCGGAGACGCTCGAAGGTGGAGCGGGCGATCACCGACACGCCAAGCCCGGTGGAGAGGACGGCCGTCGCGGGCACGCCGCCAGGTCCGATCCGCTCCGGCTTGTCGGATCGGGGGTCGAAAGGCGCGGCGAGCATGCAGACAGGGACGGCTAGCCTCGAGGCGGGCGTTCGTTGCTCGACGCCGCCCAGGCTCAGGATCCCTCCCCCCAGTCGCCTCGTGAGAAAGATGGCGGGGCATGGGCTCGTGGACCCGGCACCCGTTGGGCGGACCATCTGCCAGGGGTCGCAGTCGCCCGCGAGCTCCTCGGTCGAGTCCGGGATCTCGTCGCGGATCGTCACCGAGGGGGGACGGCCCGCGTGGCTCAGCCGAACCGAGAAGAGCGAGAGCAAGGGGGCGCCCACGACGGCCTGGATGGGTTGCGCATGGTCGAGCCCCACGCCGTGCATCGGAACTTCGTAGGTGTCCTGGTCGGCGACCATGAAGCGCGTCACCTCGGGATGCTCCGCGTCCAGCAGGCGCAGCGCGTCCCGACGGTGAGGTGCCGCCGCGCCTCCGCCCGCGGCGAGAGCGCTCACCGGGGCGGCGCTGTCGAGCAGCGCGGTGAGCGGCGGGCCTTCGCCGTAGCGGATCAGGGCAAAGGCCATTCCCCGGGCGAGGCGCAGCGGGATCGGCTTGCTCAGGAAGCCGTCTACCTCGGGACGTCCGCACGCGGCGAGCAGCAGGGTCAGGAGCGCAGCGTGGGTGGCCCGCCAGCGGGTTGTCGGGCGATGGCGATGGGGGAGGAGGGGGCGAGGCTGGACGTGCCGACGCACGGCGAACGTTAGATGGTCTCGAGCTTGCGCCGCATCTTCTTTACCAGCGCGTCGTACGACTCGCGCACGATGATGCGGTTGAACTGGGACTTGTAGTTTCGCACGATGCTGACGTCGTCGGTCACGACGTCGAAGACGAGCCAGGTGCCCTGCACCCGACGCATCTTGTAGTCGATGCTGACCTCCTCGGCGCGGCCGTCCTTCACCACCTTCGCGACCGTGTGGACGTGCGCGCTGTCGCCCGTGATCTGCTCGCCACGGTAGTCGAGCTTGTAGTCGAGGTTCCCGCGGATCTGCTTGAGGTAGCTGCGTTCGATCAGCTCGCGCAGGATCCCCACAAACTCGGCGCGCTGCTTCGGGGTGCGTCCCTCCCAGTGGCGGCCGAGCGCGAGGCGCGCCAGCTCCTCGAAGTCCAGGAAGGAGTTGACGGTCTCCTTGAGCTTGCGCTTGACCTGCTTCTCCTGCTCCGACCCCCCCCGAACCTTCTTGCGGAGCAGGGCGGAGATCTGCGTGTTGGTCCGGCGGAGCGCCTGGGTCGGGCCGTCGGCCAGGGCCAGCGCCCTGCCGGTCCAGAGCAGCGCGGGGAGCGAGAGGAGAAGTGCGAGGCGGTGCAGGTTCGTCATGGTCAGGCCTCCCGGAGGCATGTGCTGCCCTGCGGCGATGCATACCCCATGCCATAACGGGCCGGTGGAAATTAATCGATTTTTTTCGAGGGGGGTGCGTCGACCGTGCAACAGTCACAACCCTCGTTCACAGCCCGAGATGTACCACCGGCCGCGTGGGTTGTCCGCTTTTTTGCGTGCGGAGGGCTGCGCTCCGGCCGTCATGGCGTCGCGATCCGGCGGGCGGCGAGGCCCACCACCCGGCCGAGCACGGCCCAGCCCACGTTCACGTCGTGGATCGCCTGCAGGTAGCGCACGCGGAGCTGGAAGAAGGCCAGCAGCGCGTCGGTGAGGTCCTTCGGTTCGGCGAGACCGGCGCTCAGGTTCTGCGAGGTGGCGACGAGCCACTTGCGGGCCGCCTTCTGGCCGCGGTCGGTGGCCTGCAGGCGCGTCTGGGCCTCGGCCAGCTCCAGGTACTCTCGACGGATCTCGAGGTCGATGGCCGCCAGGCCCTCGGCCCGGCGCGCCTCGGTCTCCCGCGCGAGGGCCCGCGCCGCGCGGTAGCGCCCCACCTGCTGCACCGTGTCCAGATTCCAGCGCATGGCGAGTCCGAAGCCCGCGCCGAAGAAGTTGAGCGGGTCGTTGAAGAACGCGTTCTGCGGGTCGTCGGCGCTCGTGGCCACCGCGTAGCCGAGGTAGGCCACGAGGACGAAGTCGGGGAAGAAGCCGGCCTTCTCGACGGCCGCCCCGGCGCGCGCGGCCTTGACCGCCGCCGCGACCATGTGCGTCTCGGGCCGGTGCTGCCGCGCGAGCTGCAGGTAGGCGCCGACGCGGTCGAGCTTCCCGGGGATCGGATCCAGCACGGCCGAGTCCACGTCGAAGGCCTGGCCCGTGAGGCCCGCCATCATGCCCAGCGCCGCATGCGCGATCCGTTCGCCCTTCTCGCCTTCGCCGATGCGCGCGTCCACCTCGGCGGTGAAGGTCTGGATCCGTAGCAGGTCCGTGACCGTCGAGTCGCCCTCTCCGTCGTCCAGATCCTTCTCGATCTTCTCCTTCGCCTTCACGAGGTGCGTCTTCCCTTCGCGCACGGTGCGCAGGATCTCTCGGGCGAGCTTGAGGCCGAAGTAGGCGCGGGTGACCTTGAGTTCCAGGTCGTCTCCCGTCGCGCGCACGAGCTCTCGCCGCAGGTCCACGCCGGCTGCGGCGGCCTGCCGCGCCGCCGCCAGCTTGCCGAAGGTGTAGAGCGGGACGCCGACGTCGAGCTCGATCCGGGCGAGGATCCCCGAGATGTTGAAGGAGCGGGCGTCCACGCTGGTCGTGCTGAAGCAGTTGGTCGTGCTGGGTTTTCCGTTCTGGTCCAGACACTTGATGTCGGGAGAGGGGGCCACGAAGCCGCGCATCTGGCCCTGCGGGAGCCAGGCCCACTTGGCGCGATAGAGCTGTGCCTCCATCCCTTCGAGCGCGCGCTGCGCGGCCTCCACGCCGGGGTATTTCTGCCGCGCCTGCGTGATGAGCTGCGCCAGCGTGAGCCGTAGACCCGTCGCAGCCGGGGACGATTTCCCCTCCTGGGCGTGGGCCGGGGCTGCCGCTGCGAGGAGGGCCAAAGCCGCGAGGAGCCGGGGGCCTGCGGTCCGTCGGCGCGGGACTGCGCGCGGCATCGAGGAGGAGCGAGGAAGGTGCATGGGCATGGGTCGGATGCTCAGGGGAGAACGTGTGCGGCCAGGTCCGAGGCGAGGCGCCGGCCCGCGGTGGCGAGCTCGCGTCCCACGTCCCCGAGGATCAGGGGGCGATCGGTGAGGGAGCGGAGGTAGAACGGCACGACGCAGCCGCAGCGACTGCAGTCCGCGGCGTCCCCCATGACGCACTTGCCCTTCTGGCGACCGCCCGCGTCGAGGGCAAACGAACGCCGTGCCAGCAGGCAGGTCGCGGTGACCTCGCGGCAACGGTCCGAGCGCATCAGCCGCAGCACGCGCTCCGGGATGACGAAGAAGTCACCGTAGATCCGTCGCAGGGCCACCAGCTTGTCGAGCACCGCGTCGCGCTCGGCGAAGTCGAGCCACATCCGGTCGTCGAGGCCCGCGACCGGCGTGAAGAAGTCGAAGGTGATGTGTTTCGCGCCGGCCGCATTCCAGTCCTTTACGACCTGCTCGATGCAGCGGACGTTGTCTCGCGTAATGCAGTACGCGATCGTGACGCCGAGGTGCCGGTTCCGGGAGACGTTATCGACGATCCGACGGTAGATGCCGGGGCGTCCGTTACGCCGGAAGTGGCCCGACGGGTCTCGCAGCTCCTCGTGCAGCGTCTCGTCGCCGTCGATCGAGATGTACCAGTTGACGTCAGGCCAGTTGGGAAGCGGGATGGTGCCGTTGGTGACGATGGTGTTGTACCGGAAGTACGGCTTGCAGCGCGCGATGACATCCTGCCGGAGTAGCGGGTCGCCTCCGACCCAGGTGCAGTTGAAGAACGGGAACTGCCAGCGCGAGTTGGAGCGTCGGAGCTCCTGCAGGCGAGCCTCCCATTGATCGGCGCTCAGCTCGCGCGGGAGGTCCTCTTCCGGGCCGGCGAAGTAGTAGCAGTGCCGGCAGCGCAGGTTGCAGCGGCTCGTGACGTCCACCGACCCGAAGCCGTTGCGCGGGAATCCGAAGAGGAAGAAGGCGACCTTCGCCACGTCGTAGGCCGAGAGCCAGGCCCCCGACGGAGGCCGGGGGACCGGAGTGTGCTCAAGCTCGAGCTCTACTGGTGCCATGCCGGGGCCTCGGAGGTGGCAGCGGGACCGCTCGCCGACCGCGGCCTTTCTAGCGCAGGCAGCGCCCGGCGGGCAAGGGCCCGCACGAGCCGGGGACGCGTCGTGCGCGGGCCGGCACGGGGCGCCTCCTCGCGCCGCGCGCTTGCCGCTCCTGGGAACCGGTGCTACCACCCACGCCATGTCCCCGTATCAAGAGTACCTCGAGCTCTTCGATTACTTCGGTCGTGGCGGGATGGTACGCCTCGACCGGGTGGCCTTCGAAGCCTGCGACGGCGAGTTCACGGCCCTGGTCGAGCGGCTCGGGCGACTCGAAGAGACGGAGATGGCGCGGCTCGTGGTGCTCAAGACGGTGCTCTTCCGGGATCGGCCCACGCTGGCGCAGATCCGAAGGACGGGCGGGTGATGCGGTCGGCGGGGCTCGAGGGCGAGGACGGCGCGGCACGGGCGGCGCGACACGGCCTGGCGGTCCTGCCGCTCGCAGAGCTCTTCGGGCTCCTGCGCGTCGTCGGGCCCGACGCGTCCTCCTTTCTCCAGCGGCTGCTCACGGCGGACGTCCGCTCTCTGAGGCCGGGGGAGGCGGCCCCCGCGGCGCTCCTCACACCGAAGGGGAAGGTCATCACGCCGTTGACCGTCCTCTGCGACGCGGAGGACTTCCGGCTGCTCGTCCCGGCGGAGGGAGCCTCGCGACTCGAGGGGGCGCTCGGCCGGTACGCCGTGATGGACCGCGTGGAGGTGCGATCGGAGGCGGCCGACGTCGTCGGCCTCTACGGGCCCGAGGTGGAGCGCGCACGATCCCTGCTCGGCCTGCCCGAGCCCCTTCCTCCGTACACGCATCGGGCGTCGCTCCTCGGGGAGGCAGCGGTGACCGTCCTCGGCGACGATCAGCTCGCGGCCCCTGGCTGGCTCGTGCTGGGACGACCGGGGAGCCTGGCGGGACTCCTCGAGCATTTCACCGCCGGCGGGGCCGTGCTCGGAGACGCCGCCACCTTCGAGACCTGCCGGATCGAGGCCGGCACGCCGCGCCTCGGGGCGGAGCTCTCCGAGGAGGTCCTGCTGCTCGAGGCCGGGCAGCTCGGGGCCGTCAGCTTCACGAAGGGCTGCTACGTGGGCCAGGAGCCCATCTGCCGGGTGAAGAGCCGAGGGGAGGTCGCCCACCGTCTGGTGGGGCTGCGCGGCAGCGGGGAGCGGCTCCCCGAGCCGGGCGAAGTCCTCGCGACCGCTCTGCGTCCCGACGCCGGGAGGGTGACCTCCTCGAGCTGGTCTCCCGAGTGCGGCGCGGTGGTGGCCCTCGGCTACCTTCACCGCTCCTGCGCTGACCCTGGCACCCAGGTGCTCCTGGCGGGAGGCGGAGCGCTGGAGGTTGTCGCGCTTCCGCACGTCCCCTGCGCGTCGCCCCCGCGCGTCTGTCCCGCCTTCTGACTTCGCGGGCCGGCGCTGGACCCTTGCGAGCGCGGGCCGGATTTGCGATAGGCTTGCGCCCATGGCCAGCTCCGGTCGTCCTCGCATCCTGATCGTCGACGACGAACCGAACATGTGTCGGTCGCTGAGGATCATGCTCAACGAGGAGGACCGTTACGACGTGCTCACCGAGTCCGAGTCGACGCGAGCCCTCTCCCGCGTGGAGGAGCCCTTCGACCTCGTCGTGACGGACCTTTCCATGCCGGGCGCGGACGGGCTCGAGGTGCTGCGCCGGGCCAAGGCCGCGAACGACGGCGTGCAGGTGGTGATCATGACCGCGTACTCGACGGTGGAGTCGGCCGTGGAGGCGATGAAGGCCGGCGCCTTCGAGTACGTGATCAAACCGTTCTCGAACGAGGAGATGCTGCTCACCGTCGAGAAGGCGCTCAAGGCGGGTGAGCTCAAGCGGGAGAGCCAGCGCTCGAAGACGCGGCTGCGGGAACGGACGCGGGGGGCGGATCTGATCGGGGAGAGCGAGCCGATGCGCTCGCTGCGCGCCCTGATCGAGCGGGCCGCAGAGCGCGATGCGACGGTGCTCATCACCGGGGAATCGGGGGTGGGCAAGGAACTCGTGGCGCGCGCGATCCACTTCGCCGGGGCCCGGGCCGAGGGGCCGTTCGTGCCGGTCAACTGCGCGGCGCTGACGGAGAGCCTGCTCGAAAGCGAGCTCTTCGGGCACGAGCGCGGGGCCTTCACGGGCGCCGTGCGGACGAAGATCGGCAGGCTGGAGCAGGCGCACGGGGGGACGCTCTTTCTCGACGAGGTAGGGGACATGTCCCCCGCGCTGCAGACCAAGCTCCTCCGCGCCCTAGAGGACCGGGCGTTCACCCGCGTGGGGGGCATCGATCTGGTTCAGGCGGACGTGCGCTTCGTGGCGGCCACCCACCGTGACCTGCCGAGGGCCATCGCGGACGGAACGTTCCGCGAGGACCTCTACTACCGGCTCAACGTCATCCCGATCCAGGTGCCGTCGCTGCGGGAGCGGCGCGAGGACGTGCCGCTGCTCGTCGAGCACTTTCTCAGGGAGGGCGCGCCTGCCGGTGAGCAGAGCCCCGTCTCTCTCAGCCCCGAGGCGCACGAACTCCTCCTCAACTACGGCTTTCCGGGCAACGTGCGCGAGCTCCAGAACATCATCGAGCGGGCCCGGCTGCTCGCGGACACTCCCGTCATTGGCGTGGCCGAGTTGCCGCTGCAGCGGCCGCGCGAGCATCGTCCGAAGCTGGACCAGGTGGTGACCTCGCTCGAAGACGGTTGGCTACAGCTGCAGGAGCTCGTCAAGGACCTGGAGCGGCAGCTCGTGGAGCGGGCCCTCGAGGTCTACGGTGGGCGTCCGAACGGAGAGATCGCCGCGATTCTGGGAACAAGTCGACGCATTCTAGAACTACGCATCCAGGAGTTCGCGCTCGCGAAGCCGCGGCCGCGCGGCTGACCCTGGCGCAAGGACAAGAAGGAGGTAGGCAAGATGGTGCAGGAACGCTTCGAAGAGGCCCAGCGGCGGGTCAAGACACTCAGCAGCACGCCGTCGACCGATACCCTGCTCGAGCTCTACGCCCTCTACAAGCAGGGGACGGCGGGGGACGTGTCGGGTAAGCGACCTGGCTTGCTGGACCTGAAGGGGCGCGCCAAGTACGACGCGTGGGCCGGACGCCGCGGGATGACGCGCGAGGCGGCGATGGAGGCCTACGTGGCGGTGGTGGATCGGCTCGTCGGGAGCCGTTAGAGGGGGGAGTGTCGCGCGGCGAAACCACGCGCCTCGCGGTCGCCTAGCGCCCCGCGCCCCGCAGCTGCTCCCCGATCGCCTCGAGCGGGAGGCGGTGGCTCACGAACGAGGTGCCGGCGCGCTGACCCGGCGCCGTGTCCGGGATGATGGCCGGGTTCCCCATGCTACGCCAGGTGTACCCTCCCGAGTTGGAGCCCCAGATGATCTGGTTGAGCGGGTCGTTGATGGGGCTCAGCTGGGCCCCGCCCCACGTGTCGCGCCCGGTCACCCGCTGCGCGTTGAAGAGCGTGATCATGCCGAGCGTGGGCTTGGCGTAGTTCTTCACCGTCAGGTGCTTCGGGGTGGTGTACTGCTGGGCGCCGATACGCTCGCAGAAGCCGTCGAGCGCGTCCGCCGTGGCGACGGTCACGTCGGCCAGGACGCGGATGTTGTTCCGGCGGCCGTAGGCGCGGATCGAGTCCACGCTCTGGCGGAAGGCCTGACGCCACTCGGGGTTCAGCATGGACGAGGAGGCTCCCGCGCACCCTTCGGTCTTGAGATTGCTGGGACCGGGGTTGACCCACCGGGGGATGATGGGCTCGCCCCGCGCGTTGTTGACCTGACGGTAGGCGCGGGCGGCGCAGAAGGCCGTCGCCGCGTCGATCTCCTGGGCGGAGGCCTCGAAGGTGGCCTCCACGTACTTGCCGTATTGATCGGTCCAGGGCTGGTTCGGCAGCGTGCCGTAATTCGCCACGCCATGATGGATCGTCCCGTACGGCCAGAAGTGCTTGCCGATGCGCAGGTAGCCCGTCCCGCCGGGGGAGTTCGGCGCACCGTTGTTCATGAAGCCGATGGTGTGGGGGGCGACGTCGCTGAGCCAGCCCCTCCAGTTCTGCTGGTTGACGAGCCCGACGATCGTGGCGCCCGTCTGGCCGTCGGGGCTCGGCGCGTTCCACTTGAAGAGGTTCACGTAGCCCTGCACCCCGGCGGAGCGCAGGCGCTGCTGGAAGCGCCCCATGCGCTCGGCCTGATCGCGACCAACCTCCACCGCGAAGCCGGCCCCCGGAGCCTGGATGCGCTCGGCGCGCGCAAGGCTCGGGACCGTCAGGCAGATCACCGCCAGGACTGATGCTCGTCGAAGGGCACTCATCGCTTCTCCTCCTCGTGGACGACAGGACAAGCCTGGCCACCGGGTGGATTAACCCCCTCCGCGCGGGGGCCTCCCTCGGTGATTCGGCTCTCGAATGATGATGGCGAGTCCGCTCTCGCTCCTCGGGTGACGTGTAGAGCAAGGCACATGCCAGCCGCCTCGTCTTTTCAAACTTGCGGAATGTGGGCCTGTTTCTCAGGCGGCGGGCCGGGGCACGGGACGCGTCTTCCGGTTTCCGGTGGGGAGGTCCAGGGCTCTACGAATTCCGCACGGCGGGGCCGGGCGGGATCTCGGCGGGCGGCGACGCCCCGCCTACAAGATGAAGCCGAAGTTGAAGTGGAAGCGGCCGTCCCGGGGATCGCCAACGGTGGGATCCAGGGGGAACGCGTACTCGAAGCTGGCGAAGCCCACGGGCAGGACCAGGCGCAGGGCCACACCCGCGCCGTGCCGGAAGTCGCGGACCTTGAGGACCTCGTAGGAGTTGAAGACCACCCCGCTGTCGAGGAAGGCCGCGCCAAGCAGATCCAGCCCGAAGATAGGGCTGTCCTTCCAGATGGGAAACTGGAGCTCGAGATTGCCCAGGATGCGGATGTTGCCCCCCTGCGGCAGCACGCGGTACAGGCTCACGCCCCCGTAGGGCGAGGCGGGGAGCTCGACCCGCTCGGCGAAGGCGCGATCCTCTTCGAAGCCGCGGATGGTGCTGTCGCCGCCCGCGAAGAAGCGTTCCACCTTCGGCAGGAGGACGGCCCCCCCGAAGGGGATCCCGTGGTCGTAGCGGACGCCGACAGCCAGCGTGAAACGCAGCGGGAGCGGCACGTAGAGCTGGCCGTTGGCCCGCACCTTCAAGAAGTCGTCGCTGCCGCCGAGGGCGCGAGAGGCGAAGAGGAGATTCGCGCCGAGGTAGAAGCCGCGCGTGGGCGCGAGCGGGCTATCCCGGTGGTCGTAGACCAGCCCAGGTCCCACGGCGCCGGTGCGAGTCGGGACGTCCACCTCGCTCGCTTCGTCGGCGATCCCGGTGGGTCGATTGAGGGGCTCCTTGCGCTGCACCTGGCGGAACTCGTAGCGCACGGAGCCGAGCAGGCGCGGGAGGAGCTCCTTCGAGAGTGTGAGGGTTCCGCCGTAGCTCGTGGTGTCCCCGAGGCGTGCGGTGATCTGGTTGCGGTAGAAGCCTTGGGTCTCCATCTTGACCGGCCAGCCGAGGAGGCGCGGGTCGCTGTACAGCCCGGTGATGCTCTGGATCTTGGGGCCGACTTCGCCTCGGAGCGAGAGCGTGGTGCTGAAGCCGAGCACGTTGTTCCAGACGTAGGCCACCGATCCGAAGATCGGGTTGTCGCTGCTCCCGCCGACGCCGAATTCGAGGGCCCCCCAGTCGTCGTAGCGGTCCTCCACGCGGACCAGGATCGGTACGACCGTGCGCCCGGTCTGGTAGGCGAGGGGCCGGATCAACACCGCGTTGAACATCTTGAGGTCGCGCAAGGTCTTCTCGGCCGCTTCGAGCTTGCGGATGTCGAAGAGCTGGCCCTCGCGAAAACCGAGAGCCGAGCGAATCACGCGTTCGCGCGTGCGGAAGTTGCCGCGCACGAAGATCGGGCCGAAGCGGACGAGGCTTTCCTCCTGGACGGTGATCTGGATCTCGACCTGGCGTCCGTCCAGGCTCCGCTGCTCGAAGACCTGGACCTTGGCCCCCGGGAAACCGCGCTCGGCATAAAAGCGGATGAGGCGGAGCTTGTCGCGCTCGAGCTGCGCGGGGACGTAGGGCTGGCCGGGCTTGAGGCTGAGCTGGGCGAGAAGTTCGTCGCGCCCGAACGACAGGCGGGCCTCCCCGCGGGGCGGAGGCAGCGGCAACGGCTTGTCGGCGACCGCGCGGCCCTCCAGGACGTGGAGCTTCGTGCCCCTGCTCGAGGCAGCGGAGTCGGCTTCCGCGGCGCGGCCTCGCGGGCCGATCCGCGGCGGCGCCACCTCGGGCAGCGCCCCGGCGAAGAGCGCGGCCGGCAGAACGCTCACGGCGCGGACCATCACCTGCGCTCCCTCGTGGATCACGAAGCGCACGTACGCGCGTCGGCTCCGCGCCCGGGCCCCGGTCCCCACGACCGCCGCGAGAGCTCCGGCGTGCCCGAGGAGTTCGGGGGCTGGCGCCACGTCCCCGAAGACGCGCGCATCCGGGAACCCACGGTCCCGGAGGTGCTGGACGAGGCGCTCGGTGTCCTGCCTGAGCTGGAGGTCGGTGATGTAGCCCCCTTCGCCGAGCCCCACCCAGCCGAGCCAGGGGAAGGGGCGCGTCTTGATCACCTTGCGCAGCTCGCTGGAGCTCACGGAGCGGTGGCCCACGAGCTCGACGCGCTCGACTCTGAACCGCGGGCCTTCGTCGACCCAGAAGGTGACCCAGTCGGTGTTGCCTCCGACGGTGCGGGTGAAGCGCGTGCGCGCCTGGAGGTAACCGCGACTCTGATAGAGCCGATGGATCTGCTTCGCGCTCTGTTCGAGCTCGTAGTCGTCGTAGCTCCCCGATTCTTTCAGCGTGAGGACCTCGTCGAGCTGTCCCGCGTCGAGCGCCCGGTTCCCGCGGTAGGTGACGACGATCCGCTTTCGCTGCTGGACCCGCAGCTTGATCTGCACTGCCCGGTCGGCGGGGCGACCCGCGACCACACGAAAGCTCTCCTTGACCCGTGCGCCCGGGTAGTTGAGCCGGTGGTACCGCTTGAGCAGTTCGTCTACGTCCTCGGCGAACCGTCGGGTGTTGAAGGACCGACGATAGAGCAGCAGCCGGTGCTGAAAGATGCGCTCGATCTGGCGATCGGAGAGCGCGGGGACGAACCCGGTGGCCGCGGCGCCGCTCCCTGTGAGGGCCCGCCCGCCCGGGCCGACGTGCTCGACCTCCACGCCCCCCAGCTTGTAGCCCCGCCCCTTGTTCACGCGCACGTAGACGTTCACGTGGTGCTGGGCGTCCGGGGGCGTCACGCGGATGTGCAGGTCCCCGTCGAAGTAGCCCTCCCGCTCCAGGTACTTCTTCAGCCGGTCGCGTTGCAGCGCGATGGAGTGGGCCAGGGCGCGGCCTTCGGGGAGTCGTTGTCCCGGCCGGAATCCGAGACGACGTACGATCTCTTCCTCGAAGAGGGGCCAGTTCCCCTTCACGTAGATGCGCCGGATGAGCGTGTAGGGCGCGACGCGGAAGACGGTCCGCCCGCCTCGCCGGTCCACCGCGACGCGGTAGCCCAGCTCGTCGAGGCTCTGCCGCGCGCGCAAGATGGCTTCATCGGACGGGTCCCGATCGGTGGGGAGCGCGAGGGCGCGCAGGAGCTGCCGGGGGTCGTCTTGGAGCTGACCCTCGATCGACACCAGCGGACGGCGCGTCGCGTCGGCCCTGGCGAAGGAGGAGGGCAGGGCGCTCAGGGCGCAGAGGCAAGGGAGGCCCCAGAGGAGCGGGGAGGCACGGCGGGCCATGAGCAGCCCCACTCTACCCGAGCCCTTACCTCACGGGTAGTTTGCGGGCCCTCGTGGCGTCCCCCGGTCGTTGTCGCGGCGCGGGGGCGCGTGCTATGGCAGCCGGATGGACCGCCGCCTGCTGTACGCCATCCCGGCTGCGGTCCTGACCGCCACGGTGGTGCTCGCCGCGCTTGCCCTGGCGCAGGCGGTGGCGTCGCGAGAGCTCCGCGTCGCGGGGTTTCTTTTCCAGGCGAGCGGCGTCGTCTCCTCGGTCCAGCGCAGCGCGTGGCCCGGTCCCGCCGCGGGTGTCGGCGCCGGTGACCGCGTGGTGGCCGTGGAGGGCCGGCCGATCGCGGATGGGAGGGCGCTGCGATCCCGACTGCAGGCGCAGCCAGTCGAGCGGCCCGTCGCGTTGCGCCTCGTATCGCGGGCCGAAGGGCGTGCGTATCAGGTCAGCCTCCCCGTGCGCCCCCTCGGACGGGGCGACTTCGTCGCCACCTTCGTCCTGCCGTACTCCATCGGCGCGATGTACCTGCTGCTCGGTGCGGCCATCTTCTTCGTCCGTCGAAGCTACGCGGCGGCCCTCGCCATGTCCGTCTGCGTGCTCGCCGCGGTGTATTACCTGACCCTCTTCGACGCGCACACGACCTTCGTCTTCTCGCGCCTCTGGGTGAGCTACCCTCTGCTCGGAGCCGTCTCGGTGCACCTCTTTTGCGTCTTCCCTCGCCGCCTCGAGGGAGTGCACCGGCCGGGGATCCTGGCCATCCCGTACGCCGCTGCGATGGCGGTGGTCGCGCTGCTGCAAGCTCGCCTGAGCGGCAGCCCCGCCGTGGGGTGGGCCGGCCACCTGGCATCGGGCTTTCTGGCCGTCTGCTTCCTCGTCGACCTCGGTCTGCTGACCGTGGCCGCGCGCCGGGATCCGTCGGAGCGCGTCCGAAACAAGGCCACCGCGATCCGGATCGGGCTGCTGGTCACGCTCGCGGGTGGCCTGCTCTGGTCGCTGCTGCTCGCCCGCCTCTCGCCGCGGGTGGTCACGGCCGAGCGCGTCCTGATCCTCTCCGCCCTCTTTCCGGTGCTGCTGGCCTACGCGGTCATCAAACGGGACCTGTTCGACCTGCGACTCGTGCTGCGCACGACCACGACTTACGGCATCGCGACGGTGCTGGTGGTCCTCGTCTACCTCGGAGTGGTCCTCGTTCTGGCCGTAACGCTCGGATACTGGACCCAGAGGTACACCGACCTCGTCCGGCACGCCGAGGCGGTGGTGGTCTCTACGCTCGTCGTGGTCCTGGTGTTTCATCCGCTGCGGCTTGGCGTGCAGCGCGTGGTGGACCGCTACTTCTTCCGGGAGGCGGGACGTGCGGAGGAGACCGTGGCGCGACTCGGTCGGGAGCTCGCCGAGGAGGCCGCGCGACTACCGGAGGTCGCGCACCGCTTGACCGAGCGCGTGACCGAACTCGCGCGGTGCCAGTTCACCAGCCTCTTCGTCTGCGGCCGTGGGGGAGCGCGACTGGAGCCGGTGGCGACCGCGGGGGAGGACCGCGGCGCCGTGCGCGAGCTGACGGATGGCCTCGATGCTGCGGCGCTGGAGTGGCTGGAGGCGCTTCGCGAGCCGACGGACGTGGGGCAACTGACCCGGGGCGCACCCCCGGTCGGGCTCCAGCGGCTCATGGCTTCGCTCGGCGTCTCTATGCTGCTCCCTCTGCGGAGCTCGGAGCGGCTCGCCGGGGTGCTCGTCTTGGGGCCGCGGGCGCACGGCGACCGCTACGCGGCCTTCGATCTGCGAGCGCTCCGCGGCGTGGCGCCGGCTGGGGCCCTCGCCCTGCAGTATGCGCTCCTTGTGGAGGAGCACGCGGCGCGCGAGCGTCTGGCCGCGCTCGGGCAGCTGTCGGCCGTGATGATCCACGAGATCAAGAACCCTCTCGGTATCATCAAGGTATCGAGCGGGACGCTGAAGCGGCGGTTCGTCAGCGGCGACACGGGGCACGAGCTCGCCTCGTTCATCGAAGACGAAGTCGACCGGATGAATCGAACCATCGGGCAGTTCCTTTCGTTCGCCCGACCGCAGCCGCCGCGCCTCGTTCGACTGGACCTGGCCGACGTGGCGCGTCGGGTAGCCACGGCGCTCATCCCCGAGTTCGCGCAGGCCGGGGTGACCGTGCGCTGCGAGCTGCCGGGCCCCCTGCCGGCGCTGGCCGACGCCGATCACCTCACGCAGGTGTTGATGAACCTGCTGCTCAACGCGAAGCAGGCGCTCGAGGGGAGACAGGGGGGCGGGATGGCGTGGGTCTCGGGCGGTCGGAGCCCGGGGGGACGGTCGGGGACAGTGGAGCTCCGCGTCGGGAACGACGGGCCGGCCATCCCCGAGGCGGCGAGGGACCGCATCTTCGAGCCCTTCTTCAGCAGCCGGCCCGGGGGGACCGGCCTCGGCCTGGCCATCGCGCGGCAGCTCCTGCGCGAGATGGGGGGGCGCATCGACGTGGCGTCGGCTGCGGAGGCCACCGAGTTCCGAGTGGCGCTACCGGCCCTCGAGGAGGACGGCGAGGGCAGCTCGGCCAGGTCGCCGGTCGTGCGCACCGTCACCCCCAAATGAGGCCTGTACGAAGCCGGTTGGTATACTCAACCACCAGACCATGACCGACCCCGAACCGAGGCCTAGCCGGAAGCGGCGCTGGGGCGCACCGCCGAGGTGGCCGGCGAAGCTCCTCCTCGTCCTGTCGCTGCTCGGTCTATGCGGCGCGCTGATCGTCTACTGGGCCTATCGCAATCGGAACGACGAGCGACTCGCGAGCTACCTGGCCGAGAAGCTCAACCCGCACATCCGCGGTCGGATGAAGATCGGCCGCGTGCACTGGTCGCCGCGGGCGGTGGTGGACATCGCGCTCGGGGCCTCGCACCCGCTCGAGGTGGAGCACTTCTACACCTTCGATCCCGCGGGGCGGGAGGTCCTCTACGTGCGACGCGCCACGGCGCGGATGGATCTTCTGGCGCTGCTCACGCGAGGCGAGATCCGGATCCACGACGGGCGTGTGGAGGGCGTTCGCTGCGCGATCGTCGAGGGGAAGCAGCCGGACGGCGGCGCCGAGGTCGGCCTCGTGGCGGCCTTCAGCGCGCGGGTTCGCAAGCCAGGGCGCGGACCCCGTATCCGCATTCGTAACGTCAGAATCGACCGGGGCCAGCTCGTGCTCGGGTTTCCGTCGTGGAGGCTGCGGCTGCACGACTTCGCCCTGCGCGAGGCGCACTACGGGTGGAACGGCGGTCCATCGGCCAAGGAGGGGATGATCTTCGGCTCGCAGGTCAGGGCTCCGCGGGGCGTCCTCGAGGTCGCGGGGCGAAAGGTGCCCCTGACCGAGGTGCAGGTCGCCCACTTCGACACGAGCGAGGCCCAACCGATGGAGGCGATGATCGACCTGCAGGCCCAGGTGCGCGGATCGCCGCTGCGGGTGACGGGGCGCATGATCCAGTTCTTTGGCCAGCATCCGCGCATCGACCTCGGTTTCAACAGCCAGCGTGGCAAGGGGGTGCTGGCCGAGGTCTCGGGCCAGGCCGTGGAGGGCCGCTCGGCGTTCGGTTTGCGCATGAGGGGCCCCATACTGAGACCGGTGATCGAAGGCTGGATCGCCGAGGCGGAGCTCGGGCGGGGGCCGACGGCTCTCGCGCGGCTCGGGGGGCGCTTTCGCTTCCGTACGGACCGACCGATGCTGGACCTCCAGCACGTGCACGGGACCTTCCTCGAGGGGCAGGTCTCGGGTCGGGCCCAGATGAACTTCGTGGATCGACGCTGGGACGGAGAGCTCCGGCTCGCCGGCGTCGCACCGGCACCGCTGCACGCGGCTCTCGGCGGGAAGATGGAGGGCGTGCTGCGGCTGCAGGGCCAGACCGCGCCCCTGTTCAGCGCGGCGGCTAACGTGAACGTGCACTGGGACCGCGGAGGCCAGCTGCGGGATGCGTGGCCTCGCCACCTGCAGGTGCGAGGGCGGACGCATCTGACGCCCACCATCCTGGACCTCGCGGGGATGACCGTTTCCGCGGAGGGGAACAGTCTCCACGCCCGCGGCTCCGTCAGCCTGGTGCAAAGGCGGGTGAACCTCCAGCTCGGTATCGACCTGCCTGCTCTCGGCAGCTCGCTCGCCCGTAGGCGACGCGCAGCGGCCGTGGAGAGCCTGACCGGCGCGCTGCACGTCACCGGGCGCTGGCCCCGCCTCGCCGCCCAGGGGAGCGTGTCGGCCAAGCGGGTGGGCTACCGCGGGCTGCGCTTTCCGCTGGTGTCGAGCGCGGTGGAGGTGTCGCGCGGCGTGGTGCACCTCCGGAAGCTGCGCGCCGACGGACTGGGCGGCGAGATCCGCGGGGCGGCCTCGCTCGCCCTATTCACCCCCGAGTTGCGCTGGCAGAGGGCACCGACGGTCGAGGGGCACCTCCAGGTCGTTGGGCTCGACCTGGGGACCCTGGGCCTACCGCGACGCGTCCAGGGGCGGGGGAATGCGGACCTGCAGCTCTCCGGGCCGCTCGGTCAGCCCAAAGGCGTGGCGACAATCCAGCTCCCGGTGGCCACCGTAGATGGGCAGAGCTACCGCAACGTTCGTTTGCGTCTCGGCCTGCTGCCCGACCGCGTGAGCGTCTACGAGGGGCGGTTGCCGCGCGCAGATGGGGGGACGCTCAGCGTCTGGGGAGACCTTCACTTCGACGGAGCGCTCGACCTGCGCGTGTCGGCGCAGAACTTCCCCGTGCGCGGCATCCCCGGCGTGCCGGAGCTGCCCGTGCCCCTCGCGGGACGGATCAACGGCAAGGTGGAGCTCTCCGGAACCGTCGAGGATCCCCGTCTGGCGGGAACCGTGCACCTCGAGGACGCGCGCGTCCGACGCATGCCGCTCGGATCCGGGGCGCTGACGCTCGCGCCCGGATCGGACACCATTCGCGTCACGGGTCGGTTCTTCGGCGGGCTGCTCCGCCTCGACGGCTACGTCATGATGCGGGGGCAGCGCAGCCTGAACCTGACGCTCGACGTGCAGCGCTTCCCCATCGAACGGCTGGCGGAGGAGATTCGGACGCTCGGCGACGTGCGGGGCACCGCCAGCGGGCGCGTGCGGCTCCGGGCCGACGCGGAGCGGGGCCTCACCGAGGCCGATGCGCGGTTCAGCGAGCTCCGTCTCGGAATGCGCTACAGGCCGCCGGGGCTCTACACCGTTCGAACGGTGCAGCTCTCGAATCGCGACGACGTGGTGCTCAGGTATCGGGACGGCCTCTTGAAGGTCACTGACGCGCAGCTCGTTTCGTCCGTCCCGGGGCGGGCGGTGCACGACGCCGAGTTCGTGCTCGGCGGCTGGCTCTCGACGCGGCAGGCGGACCTCCGCCTGCGGGGCCGGCTCACGCTGAAGCTGGCTGAGTTCTTTCTGGCGCGGCGGGTGCGCTGGGTGTCGGGCGATGCGCGCGCGGACCTCCGGCTGAGCGGACCCTGGCAGGCGGTGAAGCTGGAGGGGGCGCTGGAGCTGGCCAAGGTGCTCGTCCGGCTGCCCAAGTTCGACCCGCGCATCGAGGTGCCCTACGCCCGCGTGCAGCTCGTACCCGGCGCCTTGCGGGTCCCCGTCATCCGCCTGAGCGTAGGAGGGCAAGAGCTGGCTGCCCAGGGGCAGCTCAACCTGGACCGCTTTCGCCCCACCACCGTGGAGGCGTCCGTCGCCGGCGCGGTCAACGTGGAGCTTCTCGAGCTCTTTTTCCCCGAGCAGTTCACTCGCGCCGCGGGGGTGGTGAAGGTCAACGCCCGCCTGGCAGGCCCCCTCGCGGATCCGCGGGTGGTCGGCTCTCTTCGCGTGGAGCGCGTCGAGCTCTCGCCTCGCGGGTGGGGACGCACGCTGACGCTCAATCGTGGTCACGTCGCCCTGCAGAACCACCTACTCTACGCCGTTCGGCCCCTGCACGGCACCTACGACGAGGGGAGCATCCGCATCGGTGGCGAGGTGCGTCTCGACCGCTGGGAGCCGGTGGACATCTACCTCGAGCTCGTCGGCTCCGGGATCCCGCAGCGCAAACCGAAGACGTACCTGGCCGAGGCCAACCTGAACGTGAGGCTCCTCGGGGACGCGCGGTCGCTCGAGCTGCGCGGGGACGTGGACCTAGTGGACGGTCGCTACATCCGCGAGTTCGACATCGTGCGACAGGCGTTTCTCCGGCCCCGGACCTTCGAAGAGGAACATCCATTCTGGAAAGGTAATTCACTTTTGACGAACCTCGGTCTGCAGCTCAGGGTGCGGGCCACCGGACAGCTACTCGTGACGAACCGTTACGGGAAGCTCGGCATGACCGGCGCGCTGAGCGTGAGCGGCACGCTCTCCGAGCCGCGGCTCGAGGGGATCGTGCGGATGGAGGAGGGGAAGTTCCGGATCCCCTTCCTGCGCGGTGAGTACACGCTGGAGCGTGGGGAGATCGTCTTCGACAAGAACGCCGATCCGGACCACGCCGAGGCCAATCTCGTGGCCGAGACGCAACACGAGGACCGCAACGGCTCGGTCTATCAGATCAAGCTCATGCTGCGGGGCCCCCTCACGCAGATGCGCATGAGTCTGGCGAGCGTGCCGACTCTGGACCAAGGGCAGATCCTCGCCCTGCTGACGCTCGGGCGGACCACCGAGCAGTTCCGCCAGGAACTCACCACGGGGCAGCAGCGGGGCTCGGGCGCGGTCGGTGCCGCGGACGCCCAGCTGAAAGAGTTCAGCGGGCAATTCCTGTCGAGCATTCTAGAAGATCCGATCAAACAGGTGACGGGGCTCGACCTCGCCCGGCTCGAGGTGGGAACCGAGTCGGTGCAGGTCAAGGGGTGCAAGAAGTTCGGCCGCTACGTGGACGTCTGCGGAGAATACGAGAAGGGGCTCGCCGGGCAGTCTCGCGTGGAGGGGCGCGCCGAGGGGCGGATTCACGACTACCTGCGCCTCATCGGGAAGGCGGAGCGCCTCTCCACCCGCATCGACACGCTCGGTGAGGAGAACCCGTCCCGGGTGCGACTCGAGCTGAAGTTCCGGCTTCCGCTGCGCTAGGCGCGCCGGAGCGATCAAAGGCTCCAGCAGGCGTCGAGGGCGGCGATGCGCGCCGCGCAGGCGGGGGTCGGAGTCAGCCCGTCCGCCGTGAAGCGCGCGCTCTGGTGCGCCTGGATGGCTGCCACGTTGCGCGGGTGAAAGCGATAGGTGGCCACCACGCGAGCGAGCGGATCCGAGGCCGGTAGGTAGAAGGGCGTCGCCGCCCATCCCATGACCCACTGCTTGCCCGGGACGTGTTTGGCGCCGATGAGGTGCCCGAGCTCGTGGGCCAGAATGATGCAGTCGTTCTCCACGCGCGGCCAGGAGGGGACGACGCAGTGGCCGCGCTGGCTGAGCCCGATCTCTCCCCCCGAGGTGCGGTAGACGTGCCGCTCGTCCCAGACGGTGATGCCGAGGGTCAGGGCACGCCGGTCGGGGGGGAACTCCCGCTGCAGCCGCGCGAGCAGGGCGTAGAGGTCGTGCCGCTCGGCTCCGGGCTCGAAGGAGAGCATGGAGCTCACGTGCCACTCGATGCCCGTGGGTCGGTACAGATGGTTGACGCACCGGAAGGTCGAGGCGAGGCGAGCCCGCCACCCGGGCCATTGCGCGGCGTAGCGCGGGTCGAGGGCCAGGCGGACCCCGACGCGGTGCTGGACTCCCGGCGTGGGGGCGCAAGAGTGTTCGCGGGCCACGCGGGCCAGGCAGGCCTCGAGGTTCCGCTCCGCGTGGCGTCCCGGGCGCTGGGACGAGCGGGCCGCGAGCTCGTCCAGCGCCGCGAGCGCGGGGTCCAGCGGCGCCGGCGGCTCCGGTGGAGGTGGGCCCGGACAGCCGGCGGCGACGAGCCAGAGGCCCAGGGCGGCGGCGAGCGGGACCCGGGCCGTTGCGCGTGGCCCTCGTCGGCGCGGCTGTGATAAGACCTGCGGCATGTCCCCTGCGGGCTCGGTTCCCACGCTGTACCTCGTCGACGCGCCGGGGTTCGTCTTTCGCGCCTACCACGCGCTGCCCCCTCTTACCAGCTCCCGCGGGACGCCGACCGGTGCCGTCCTCGGCTTCGCCAATATGTTGATCAGGCTCCTCGAGGATCACCACCCCGATTTTCTGGCGGCGGTCTTCGACACCGGGGCGCCCTCGTTCCGGGCGGATCTCTATCCGGAGTACAAGGCGCATCGCCCGCCGATGCCCGAGGATCTCGTCCCGCAGTTTCCCCTCGTGGACCGGCTGCTGGACGCCCTCAACGTTCGGCGTCTGGCGGTACCCGGGTTCGAGGCAGACGACGTCATCGCCACCCTCACGGCCCGCGGAAGGGCCCTCGGGCTCGAGGTGGTGATCGTGAGCAGCGACAAGGATCTGATGCAGCTCGCGGGGGATGGGGTGCGGCTCCTCGACACGATGAAGGACCGGCGCTACGGGCCCGAGGAGGTGAAGGAGAAGTTCGGCGTGCTCCCCGAGCAGCTCGGGGACTGGCTGGCCCTCGTGGGGGATGCGAGCGACAACGTGCCCGGGGTGCCGGGGGTGGGTCCGAAGACGGCGACGAAGCTGCTCGAGGAGTTCGGGGACCTGGAGCGGCTGCTGGCCGGGGCGGAGCGGGTGAAGGGGAAGCGGCTTCAGGCCACCCTGGGCGAGAACGCCGACCGGGCCCGAATGGCTCGCCAGCTCGTGGCGCTGCGCGGGGACTGTCCGCTGGAGGTGGAGCTCGAGGACCTTCGACGCCGGGCCCCCGACGCGCAGGCGCTTCAAACGCTGCTCGCGGAGCTCGAGCTCACCCGCTTGCAGACGCGGCTCGCGGCCCCGGCGACGAGCCTGGACCGGAGCCTGTATCGCACGACCACGACGCGCGACGGGCTCGACGAGGTGCTCCGTGCCATTCGCGCTGCCGGACGGGTGGCCGTGGACCTCGAGACCACGAGCCTGGACGCGATTCGCGCCCGCATCGTGGGCGTGTCCGTGTGTTGGGGGGCCGGTTGCGCGGCGTACATTCCCACGGGTCACCGCTACCTCGGGGCTCCCCCCCAGCTCGCCGAGGCCGAGGTGCTGGCGCAGCTCGGGCCGCTCCTCTCCGACCCGGCCTTTCCGAAGTTCGGGCAGAACCACAAGTACGACTGGCTGGTGCTGAAGCGCGCGGGAGTCGAGATGTCGGGTGTCACCTGCGACCCGATGCTGGCCTCCTACGTGCTCGACCCGTCGCGGCAGAGCCACGGTCTGGACGAGCTCGCGCAGGCGCACCTCGGTCACCGGATGATCACCTTCAAGGAGGTGGCCGGGCCACGCGGGGACTTCTCGGCGGTCGAGGTGCCCGCCGCGACGGCCTACGCCGCGGAGGACGCCGAGGCCACCTTCTTGCTCGCCGAGCGCCTCGGGGCCGAGGTGGACGCCGACCCCGAGCTGCGGCGGTTGCTCCACGAGGTGGAGCTGCCGCTCACCGCGGTGCTGGCCCGCATGGAGCTCACCGGCTGCGCGGTCGAGTTGCCACGCCTGAAGACCCTCGGCGAGCAGGTGGACCGCAAGGCGCGCGAGCTAGAGGCCACCGTGCGGGGCCACGCCGGCTGGGACGTGAACGTCAATTCGCCGAAGCAGCTGCAGAAGCTGCTCTTCGAACAGCTCGGGCTTTCCGCGGGGCGGAAGACGAAGACGGGGTACTCCACCGACGCCGAGGTGCTGGCGGAGCTGGCCCTCGAGCATCCGGTGGCCGCCCTGATCGACGAGTACCGCACGCTGACGAAGCTGAAGAGCACGTACATCGACGCCCTGGCGAGTCTGGTCAACCCGGAGACGCACCGGGTCCACACCTCGTACAACCAGGCCGTGGCGGCCACGGGACGCCTGAGCAGCTCGGACCCGAACCTGCAGAACATCCCCGTGCGGACCGAGCTGGGGCGGGAGATCCGCCGGGCGTTCGTGGCGCCGCCGGGCAAGGTGCTGCTCACGGCCGACTACTCGCAGATCGAGCTGCGGGTCCTCGCGCACCTCTCCGAGGACCCGCTCCTGACGGACGCCTTTCGCCGGGGGCAGGACGTGCACCTCCGAACCGCCGAGGAGGTCTTCGGGGTGCGGGCCGAGGAGGTGACGGACGCGCATCGTCGCGTGGCGAAGGCCGTCAACTTCGGCGTGATCTACGGCCAGAGCGACTTCGGCCTGGCCCGGCAGCTCGGCATCCCGCGCGAGGAGGCGCGCCGCTACATCGAGGGCTACTTCGCGCGCTACGCCGGCGTGCGAGCCTTCATGGAGCGGACGATCGAAGAGGCTCGTCGGACCAAGGTGGTCCGGACCCTCCTCGGGCGGCGACGACCGTTGCCCGACATCGACGCCGCGCGCCCCGCCGTGCGGCAGTACGCCGAGCGCGTGGCGCGGAACACGCCCGTCCAGGGCACGGCTGCCGACCTGATGAAGCTGGCCATGCTGAAGGTGGACCGGCGCCTGCGCGACGAGCGCGTGGCGGCGGAGATGATCCTCACGGTGCACGACGAGCTCGTCCTCGAGGTGGAGCAGGCCGAGCTCGGGCGTGCGGCGGCGCTCCTCCGGGAGGCGATGACCGACGTGATGACGCTGGCGGTGCCGCTGGTGGTGGATCTCGGCTGGGGGACCAACTGGGCCGACCAGCACGAGCTCGGCGACTGACGGGTCGACGCCAACGGACGCTTGTTTCCCCCGAGAGGTCGTGGTTACCTCAAGCGGGAAGCTTCTCCGGATGGATCTGGCAGCACAACTTGAGCGCGAGCGGGCCAAGGTTCGCTCGATCCAGCAGATCGCGCGGGCGGTGGGGTCCACCCTGGACCTCGACGACCTCCTGCGCCTCATCGTCGGCAAGATCACGGAGCTCATGGACGCGGAGCGCTCGACGCTCTACGTGATGGACGAAACGCGCACCGAGCTCTGGACGAAGGTGCTCCAGGCGGACGAGCTGCGCGAGATCCGGCTGCGCGTCGGGGAAGGCGTCGCCGGGTGGGCCGCCCAGAGCGGGCAGACGGTGAACATCGCGGACGCGTACGCCGATCCGCGCTTCAACCCGGACGTGGACCGACGCTCGGGCTACCGCACGCGTTCGATCCTCTGCCTGCCGATGAAGGACAACCAGGGGCGGCTCCTCGGCGTGGTGCAGGTGCTGAACAAGCGGGGAGGCGCCTTCGACGCCGAGGACGAAGAGCTCCTCGAGGCCCTCGCGAGCCAGGTCAGCATCGCCATCGAGAACAGCCAGCTCTACCTTTCGGTGGTGCGCAAGAACAAGGAGCTCATCACCACGCAGCGGGAGCTCGAGCGGCGCGTGCGAGAGCTCGACCTCTTGTTCGAGGTGCAGGAGCAGACGCAGGCTGCCACCAACCTGGAGGAGCTCCTCGAAGGACTCCTGAAGCGGACGAGCGCCCTCATCGGAGCCGAGGCCGCGAGCCTCATGCTGCAGGAGCGGAGCAGCGAGCGGCTCTACTTCCTGAGCGCGCTCGGGGAGCGCGGAGAGGCCGTCAAGCGCGTGAGCGTGGCTCTGGGCGAGGGGATCGCGGGCTGGGTCGCGCAGCAGGGCCGGGCCGCGCGCGTCGCGGATCCCGACGCCGACCCGCGACACAACCGCATCCTGGCCGAGCGGGTCGGATTCCGTCCGCGCAACGTCCTCTGCGTGCCGCTCATCGGGCAGGAGGTCCGCGGGGCGATCGAGCTCCTGAACAAGGTGGGGCGCGACCAGTTCGACGACGCGGACCTGCGCCTGCTCACGCTCATCGCCGGTCGCGCCTCGCAGGCCATCGAGCTGGCCCGCGTGCGGGACGAGCGGCTCAAGGAGGGCCGGCTGGCGAGCATCGGCCAGCTGCTCTCCGGCGTGCTTCACGATCTGAAAACGCCGATGACGATCATCTCCGGTTACGCGCAGCTCATGGCCACGAGCGACGAGGAGAAGGTCCGCGAGGAGTACGCCGAGCAGGTGTTGCGGCAGTTCGACGTGATGTCCGCCATGACCCGCGAGGTGCTGGCCTTCGCGCGCGGCGAGTCGAACCTCCTCATCCGGAAGGTCTACCTGCACAAGTTCTTGCGCGAGATGCAGGAGCACCTGCGGCACGAGTTCGCCGGCCGGGGAATTCAGCTCGTGGTGGAGCAGCGGTACAAAGGGGTGGCCTTCCTCGACGAGATCAAGTTCCGGCGCGTGTTCCACAATATCGGCCGGAACGCCGCGGAGGCGATGCCCGAAGGCGGCGTCTTCACCATCGGGGTGGACGTGGCCGACGACCGGCTCCTCTTCTCGTTCAGCGACACGGGGCGCGGGATCCCGCCCGAGCTGGAGGGGCGGCTCTTCGAGCTCTTCGCCACCGCCGGCAAGGCCGAGGGGAGCGGGCTCGGCCTCGCGATCGTGAAGAAGATCGTGGAGGAGCACGAGGGCCACATCGCGTACCGCTCGGAGCCGGGGGCGGGGACGGTCTTCACCATCAGCCTGCCCCTCCAGCGCGCGCATCTCACGAGCGGGGAGGTGCCGCTGGTGGCGACCGGCGGCGCGCGGTGACCCCCTCCTAGCGGCGTGCGGGCGGATTCCGGATCGCGCACCGCGTGCTGGTGAAGCCGACTCCGATCGACAGCGCATCCATCCGTCCATCCCCGTCCGTGTCCACGTCCGGCTGGATGGCGAGCGACACGATGGAGGTGGATACGAACTCCCGCAGGTCGATGTTTCCGTCGCCGTTCGTGTCGAAGAGGCTGCGGAGGACCTCCTTCGTCTTGGCCGAGCTGTCCTTCGAGCGGTAGACCTCGGCGAAGTGGGCGGCCACCCCCGGCAGCAGCTTCTCCTCGACATCGGCCCGGGAGAGGAGCCCGCCGAGCACTCCGTCCCGCAGGCCCAGGCTGTCCACCCGGGCGCGGAGCCTCGCGCGGCTGATGGATACGGTCGGGTGCGGGGGGGGACCGAAGGGGAGCGGCACCACGAAGGTACCGGGACCTACCTCGAGCGTCCCCTGCTTGATCCGTCCGGTCAGAGTGGCGAAGAGTGGGGGCTCCGGGCTGATCGCGAGCTCCGCCGCGCCCGTGAAGTTGTTCGCCGGGAGTCCGTCCAGGTCGAGCCCGAGGTGGGCCGTGAGGGTGGCCGAGCTGGCGTCGTCGAAGGCCGGGGCCCGCAGGTCGAGCAGGAGCAGGAAGGCCCCGCGCCGGAGCTCGAGGTCTACGGCATCTTGAGGCTTGATGTCCGGGGCGGCGCTGCCCAGCACCGAGAGCAGGACCCCTAGGCGGTTGCGTGGCACGCCGTCGGCCACGAGGTCGAAGGAAAGCTCGCCGCCGCTGCGAGGGAGCTGGACGTGGTTGATGACCGACTGGGCCGAGAGGGCCGGGGCGGCGCCGTCGGGGTGGGGCGCGACGAAGATCCCCGCGTCGCCGAGGAGGCCTCGGTCGGTCGCGGCGGTCGCGTCGATCGATCGAGGCGTCGTTCCCGTGCCGCATCCGACCGCCAGGAGTTGCAGCGCGCCCAGGATGCTCGTACGCGCCACCGCCCCGCGCCCCTTCCTTCCGTGCCTCATCGCATCACCCTCACGCCACGCCGAACCCAGGCGAGCTTGACCCGGTGCGTTAGCACGAGGCGTGCCACGCGCGCCCGCGCCGAGAAGGGCGGAGGATGCCGAAAGGACTGGATGCAACGAGCGCTGGTCAGGCCGTGCGCGTCCGATTTTCGGGCTACGACCGGGCGGAGGGGCTACTAGCTAGACGGGGACGCGGGGCGGCTGGACGGCGGTGGGAGGGGCCGGCGCTGCGAGAGCGACTTACTGGACGGGGCGGTCGACCTGCGCTACCGGCGTGTCCTCGCCGACCTTGGTGGCGCTCCGGAAGACCAGCAGGCCGTCCGAGGAGGAGAACCCGGTGGCCGAGGCCTTTGCGAAGGTTCCGACCACGTAGTACTGCCCGCCGACCTCGAATTTGATCTTCTTCTTCGTCTTGGGCTGCTCGGTCGGGTGGTCGGTGACCATCAGCGCCTTGTCCTTGGGACCGTTGGCGCGATCCGAGAGCCAGAAGTGCGGCTTGTCGCACGGCTTGCACGTGTTGCCCTTGGGGCAGGGCGGGCACTCGTAGACCTCGGTGATGAAGCCCTTGACCCGCACTTCCGTATTCAGCGTGGTCTTCGGGGTCTTGCGCACTCCGTAGACGGAGTACGAGGCGTCGGGATACTTTTCAGCCGGATGATCCTTCTGGAACGACGGGGGCGGTGGTAGCTTCACCTCGACGCGAGGCAGCTCCGTCTGCTGCGGATCGCTGCCGATGCGGGCCCCCCCGCCGCCACCCGAGTTGCAGGCCCAGAGCCCGATCACTGCGAGACCGCATAGCCGCTTCATGGGGCGCCCCTTCTGTGCGTAGTCGTGCTTCACGAAGTATCACAGCGATCTTGCTGGCGCAAGTTGCGCTGGGGGCGGCCTGCGGCTCGGGGACGCGCGAGCGGTCGGCCAGAGCCCCCCATTCGGCGACCGACGCGTCGGAATCCCCGCAACGGCGGGAGACCCGCGAGCTGGTGGTGCAGGTGGAGCGGTTGCCGGCGCACCTGAACCCGCTGCTCGCTTCGGCCGACGTGTGGTGCCAGCGCATCGCCCTGCACAACCTCGTGGAGCCGCTCGTTCGCCGCACGGGAGCGGGCCGCTTCGTCCCCCAGCTGGCCGAGCGCGTGGACGTGTTGGACGGGGGGCGCCGCTACCGCTTCACGCTCCGATCCGGCGTGCGATTTCACGACGGCCGACCGCTCACGGCGGCGGACGTGCGCTTCACCCTCGAGAAGGTCACGGGGCGTCACCCGCCGAGCGAGCTGTTGAAGCTGGAGCTCGGTGACGTGCGCGAGGTTCGCGAGCGGGACGAGCGGACCGTAGAGCTGGAGCTCGCGCGCCCGAACCTGCTCCTCCCGGCGGTGCTGGCGGAGGTGGGGATCCTGCCCGCGCATGTCTACAACCGACTCGGGATCCACGGAGGGCGCCTCGGGCGTCAGCCGGTCGGAACGGGGCCGTTCCGGCTGAAGTCCTGGAGCGACCGGGAGAACCTCGTCCTCGAGCGGAACGCGGCCTACTGGGGGCGACCCGCGTCGGTGGCGACGGTGGTCTTCCACGCCATCTCCGAGCCAGCGCGCGCCCTGGCTGCCCTGCGCAACGGGGAGGTGGATCTCCTGCCGCAGCTCTATCCCGGCTACTACCCCGAGCAGGTGGATCCCGCGCGGCTCCAGCAGAGGTTCCGCGTCTATCGGATCCACCCTTACCGACCGCGCGTGCTGCTCTACAACACGCGGCATCCGGCGCTGAAGGATCGGCGGGTCCGTCTGGCGCTTTCGCACCTGCTGAATCCGGCGCAGATCGTGCGTATGGCGCGGAACGACCTAGGACAGGTTGTGTCGGCGCCGCTCTGGCCGCTCAGCGCCTGGTACGACGCGTCGATCCACGCGCACGCGACCGATCGTGCGGCGGCTGCGAGGCTGCTCGACTCCGCTGGATGGGGGGGCGCGGCGGGGGCCGTGCGACGACGGAAGGGGGCTCCCCTGCGGTTGCGGTTGCTCCTCGCCAAGGACTCGCCCCTGCGCGAGGTGGCGATGCGCCTGCGGGGCGAGCTCCGGGCCGAAGGCCTCGAGCTGACCGTGGAGGTCGCCGACTTCGGGTACCTCACGGCGATGCTCAAGCGTGGGCGCTTCGACCTGGCGCTGGCCGGCTTGGCCCTCCGCCCCGAGGCGGATCTGTCCTTTCTTTTGCACAGCAAGGGGGCCCTCAACTACGGTGGGTATGCGAGCACCGCGGTGGACGGTCTGCTCGACGCTCTGCGTGCCGCGCCGCTGGAGGCGGATCGGGTGCGCCTGGCGCGGCGGCTCCATCGGGCCTTGCACGAGGACCCGCCGATGACCGTGCTCTTCTCCCCGGTGGAGGTCATGCTGGCGAGCCGGCGCGTGAAAGGGATCGCGGGCGACGGGCACTGGCCGCTGCTCACCGAGCTGGCGCTCGAGGAGACCGCACGGTGAGCCGCGCGCGCGTCTTCGCCCTCGTCGGACTGGCCGCGGCAGGCGTCGCGGTGGGGGCGTGTCGTCGAGGGGCCACCGGCCCGGACGCGACCGGCAGGGCGGGGGGGGAGCGGTCGAGCCTGGTCGTCCAGCTCGAGGACGAGCCGGCCCATTTAACCAGCCTCATCCAGCCCGACGCCTGGGCGCATCGGCTCTCCATGGGGCTGCTCCTCCAAGGGCTCGTGCGCGTGGACCCCGCCAGCAATCGCGTGGTGGGGGACCTGGCCACGCGCTGGGAGGTGAGCCCCGACGGACTGGTCTACACCTTCCACCTGCGGCAGGGCGTCCGCTGGCACGATGGCCGCCCGTTCACGGCCAAGGACGTGGTCTTCACCTTCGAGCGGGTGCTCGACGAGCGAGTGCGCGCCGTCTCGATGCGCGCGGCCCTCGCCCCGTTCGTCCTGCGATACGAGGCCGTTGGACCGCTGCAGTTCAAGCTGCGGCTGAAGGAGTCCTCCTTCTTCTTCCTGCAGGAGCTGACCTCCCTGCCCATCTTGCCCGAACACCTGATGCGGCAGGGGGACCTGAACCAGCACTCGCTCCTTCGCCGACCCGTGGGCACGGGCCCCTACCGCTTCGCGAGCTGGGTCCCGGGCCAGCAGGTGGTCTACGAGCGCTTCGACGGCTACTGGGGGCCGCGGGCGCTCATCCCCCGGCTGGTCTTTCGGATCGTGCGCCAGCCGGAGGTGGCGCTGAAGCTCGCGCGCCGGGGTGAGCTGGACTTCCTCCCCCGTGTGCGGCCGGGGCAGTGGGCCGAGGCCACGGGAAGCGACGCCTCCCTCATCCGGCGCTTCGCCCCGGTCCGGCACTTTTCCCCGGGGACCTCCTTCATCGTCGTGAACCATCGGCGGTCGCTCTTCGCCGACCGCCGGGTGCGCCGCGCGCTGGCGCAGCTCCTCGACCTGCCGCTCATCGAACGGCAGATCATGCGGGGGCTGGCGCGACGCAGCCTCTCGCTCTTCTGGAGCGGAGACCCGCTCTACCTCGCCGGGTCCAAGCCGGTGGCCTTCGACCCCCCGCAGGCGAGGAAGCTGCTCGCGGAGGCGGGCTTCGCCGACCGGGATGGCGACGGGATCCTCGAGCGAGCGGGGGTGCCCTTCCGCTTCACCTTCCTGGTCGTGGCGAGCTCGGCCACGATGCGGCGCTGGTTGACCATCTACCAGGCGGAGCTCGCGCGGGCCGGGATCCGCATGGAACTCGTGCCGATCGACTGGGCGGTCTTCCTCAAGCGGCTACGGGCGCACGACTTCGACGCGGGAGCGCTCGGCATGGCGCAGGTCGGGCCCCACACCGACCTGTACCTGCAGCTCCACAGCAGCCAGATCCAGGACGGCCAGAACTACGCGGCGTATCAGGATCCGCGGAGCGATCGCCTGCTGGAGCTTCTCCGGACCGAACGCGACCCGGGCAGGCGCAAGCAGCACGCGAACGCCCTGCAAGCTCTGCTGGCCGAGGAGCTGCCGCTCATCCCGCTCTTCACCCTCGAGGAACCCGGGCTCGTGGCGCGGAGGGTGAAGGGCGTGCGCAGCTACGACGTGTGGTACCAGCTCGCCGAGTGGGCGATTCCGGCAGGCTGAGCGCGGATGAGCCTGTACCTCCTGCGACGGCTCCTCCTCCTCGTGCCGACTCTGTTCGGCCTCTGCGTGGTCACGTTCGCGCTGATCCACCTCGCGCCGGGGGATCCGGTCTCCGGGAGCCCGGCAGGCGCGGAGCTGGCGCGGGGGCTCAGCGAGGAGGCGCTCGAGCAGCATAAGCGGACGTTCTTTCTAGATCTTCCGCTCTTTATCAACCGGGATCCCCGAGGGCTGGTCGGGAGGACCGACCGGATCCTGACGGCCCTCGCCAGGCCGGGCGCAGCGGGGGAGGAGGCGACGGCCCGGGCCGCAGCGTGCGGCACGGTCTGCCTTCCAGCGTGGACGGCCACCCTCGAGCGCGGCGTCGGTGAGGTCACGGCGCGGCGACTGCGCGAGGCGCTTCGCCTGATCCGCTCCGAACACCCACACCTGCTACCCGCGTCCGCGCCTTCCCTCGAGGAGTGGGCGGCGCGCGCCCGGGCAGAGCTCGAGCCCGCGCGTCTCGAGCAGCTGGCCGCTCGCCTCGGAACCGACCGGAGCGCCGAGGACCAGCTCCTGGCCCGGGGTAGCGCGGCGCTCCCCGTCGTCATGTCGATCCTGCTCGGGTCCTCGGGAGAGGCGGCGCGCCGGGCCAGCCTGGTCGCCGGTCGCCTGGCCCGCCACGAGGGCGAGCTGACGGGTGGGACCGACGACGCGGCGACGCGTGAGAGCTGGCGCGAGTGGTGGGCGCAGGTCGGGCGGGACCACCGCGACTTCTCGCGCGGAGAGCGCCTGCTCGGCCACCTGACCGAGACGCAGTTCGCCAAGTGGATGGGCCGCGTCCTCACCCTCCGCTTCGGTCGCTCGATCAAGGATGGCCGTCCCGTGACGGAGAAACTCGGCGAGGCGCTCCCCGTGACCCTGCTCCTCGCCCTGAGCTCCATCTTCCTGGCCTATCTGGTGGCGGTGCCGCTCGGCGCGTGGATGGCCGTGCGGGCCGGAAGCCGTCGAGAGCGAGCCCTGGGGACGGGGCTGCTCCTGCTCTATTCGCTCCCCCCCTTCTTCGCCGCCCTGCTGCTCGTGCAGCTCTTTGGCGGTCTCGGGTACCTGGACTGGTTTCCGATCTACGGGCTGGCCACGCCGGGTCTCGAGCAGGCCACGGGCCTGACCTGGCTCGTGGATCGCCTGCGCCACCTCGTCCTGCCGGTGACCTGTCTCACCTACGGGGCGGTGGCGGTCATCTCGCGCTACCAGCGGGGAGCCATGCTCGAGGTGCTCCGTCAGGACTACGTGCGCACGGCCCACGCCAAGGGACTCGCCCCCGCCACCGTCGTGCTCAAGCACGCCCTACCGAACGCGCTCCTCCCCGTGATCGTGCTCTTCGGGCTCCACTTCCCCTTCGTGATCAGCGGAAGCGTGGTGATCGAGCGGATCTTCAACCTGCCGGGGATGGGGCTTCTCACCCTCGACGCGCTCCTCCACCGGGACTATCCGGTGATCATGGCGGTGGCGGTGCTGTCAGCCGCGTGCACCCTCGTGGGGCTGCTCGTGGCAGATCTTCTGACGGCCGCGGTGGACCCGCGCGTGCGGCTGGAGCGGCGACCGTGAGCTCCAGGATCTGGCCCAGGCTCGCGCGCCAGCGAGCGGCCCGGGGGGGGCTGCTGCTCCTCGTGCTCCTCGGAGGCGTAGCTCTCCTCGCCGATTTCCTGGCCAGCGACCTCCCACTCCTGGCGCGCTTCGAGGGGACCCTCTACGTCCTCCCCGCGCTCAGGCGGCCTCCGGAGCTCGCCCGACGGGGCAACCAGGAGCTCCGACGCGACCGCCGCCCCGGCGACTGGTTCGTCATGCCGCTCTGCGAGTACGGCCCCGAACAGCAGCCCGAGATCCTGCGACCGCCGCCCGCGTCCCCCGACGCCGAGCACTGGCTCGGCACCGACGACCGCGGCCGCGACGTCTTCGCGCGGGCGGTGCACGGGACGCGCGTCTCGCTGGCCGTGGGCTTCGGCGCGGTGGCCCTCTACGCGCTGCTGGGGCTCTTGCTCGGCCTCCTCGGCGGCTACCTGGGGGGATGGGTGGACTGGACCGTGTGCCGGCTGGCCGAGCTGGGCCTCACCCTGCCCACGTTCTTCGTGGTGCTGATCGTCATGGCCCTCACGGAGCGCAGCTCGGTCTCCTTGCTGATCCTGGTCATCGGGGCGACGCGGTGGCCCGAGGTGGCGCGACTCGTGCGAGCCGAGGTGCTGCGCCTGCGCGAGCTGGAGTTCGTGCAGGCCGCGCGGGCCTCGGGGGCCACGCCCCTGCGGGTGGTGCGGGTCCATCTGCTCCCCAACGCGCTCGGGCCGGTCATCGTGCACGCGGCCTTCGGGGTCGGTTCGGCCATCCTCTTCGAGGCCGCGCTCAGCTTCCTCGGCTTCGGCGTGCCGCCCCCCCGCGCGAGCTGGGGAGAGCTCCTCGGCCAGGCCCTCGAGCACTCCCATTGCTGGTGGCTGCTGCTGGTTCCGGGGGGACTCATCTTCGCGGCGGTCACGGCGCTCAACTTCCTCGGCGAAGGCCTGGCCCAGGCCCTGGATCCACGCCGCGGGACGACCCGGCCGCGGGGCTGAGACCCGCCTGGAAGGGGCCAGGTAATATTGTACGAGGCCAGGAATCCCCTTATGCTAGCGGCATGAGCGGTGACGATCACGACAGCGGCTGGGAGGAGGCGACCCGCACGGTGATGTTGCCCGACGTGGGCGCCGGGGAGCGGGCGGACAAGGCCTATCTGATCGTTCTGGCGGGCAGTCGCGTGGGCGAAATGGTGCGGGTGGGCGAGTCGCTCTCCATCGGCCGCAGCATGCAGGCCGACTTCCGCGTGACCGACGACGGGGTGTCGCGCATCCACGTCGAGCTGCATGCCAACCCGGACGGCACGGTTCGCGCCGACGATTCGGGGAGCCGCAACGGCACCTACGTCAACGGCGAGCGCATCACGACCGTCGTCCTGCGCGACGGGGACAAGATCCAGATCGGCTCCACCACCATCCTCAAGTTCTCGTACGCGGACAACCTGGAGGAGTCCTTCCAGCAACGGATGTACGAGGCGGCGCTTCGCGACCCGCTGACCCGGCTCTACAACCGGCGCCACCTCCTCGAGCAACTCGAGAGCGAGTTCAGCTACGTGATGCGCCACCGGACGCCGCTCAGCCTCGTGCTCATGGACATCGACCACTTCAAGGGGATCAACGACCGCTTCGGGCACCTCGTCGGCGACGCCGTGCTGGTGCGCTTCTCCGAGGTGATACGGAACGCGATCCGCGTGGAGGACCTCGCGGCCCGCTACGGCGGCGAGGAGTTCGTGCTCGTCTGCCGGGGAGTGCAGGTCGCCGGTGGCCTGAACATCGCCAACCGCATCCGGCAGGTCGTGGAGCGCACGCAGTTCATGCCCGAGCGACCCGAGCTGAACGTCACGATCAGCGCGGGGGTCGCCGGGGTTCCCGAACACACCATCGGCACCTCCCAGGCGCTCCTCGATGCGGCCGACCAGGCGCTCTACCAGGCCAAACGCTCGGGGCGGAACCGCTGCTGCGTCTTCGGTCCCTGACGGGCGGCGAAGCGCCTAAACCCCCACGGGCGCGGCCCCGGCCTCAGAAGGCCTGTCTGAACGCGAGCGAGACCCAGGTGCCGACGGACCCCGCGCCGCTCGACAGCGGAAACCCCAGGTCGAGCCGCACGGACTCCTTATCGAACTGCGGGAAGTTCCCCCGGGCGCCGATGCCGAGGCTCTGGCGATAGACGAACGGGACCGTGGCGCTCGGGTCGCGCTGGTCCGGCCCGCCGAACACGGCCCCCCCGTCGTAGAACGCCACCAGGCCGAGGTGCAGCGTGTAGAAGTTGATGGGGAGGGTGCGGTACTCCGCGTGCACGCTGAGCACGCTGCGACCTCGGAATTGGTCGTTGGGATAGCCGCGGAGCCCCGAGTCGCCGCCCTGAAACGAAAAGGTCCGGTCCAGGTTGTTGTGCCGCACGAGGATGGCGGCAGAGGCGTGCAGGCGACCGATCCCCAGCATGGGGGAGACGTTGCGCATCGACCCGGATAGCTCCGTGTTGACCCAGGGGCTGTCGCTGTCCATGAGGGGCCGGATGTCGGGCAGGTGGGGCTGCAAGCGGGTCTGCGCCGCAACGGCCACCGTGAGCAGGTCGTCGCCGAGGTACCAGCGCCAGGATGCCGAGGCGCCGAACTCGAGAAACGACTGTCCGCCGTCCTCCAGGTTGGAGGCCAGGCGCACGTCCACCGAGGCCTGGGGGCCCACGAGGTAGTCCTCGCTCAACGCGAAGGCCTGGATGTTGCGCATGCGCACGAAGCGCGTGGGTCGCGTGAGGTAGCCCGCGAAGAAGTACGAGGCCGTCTCGCTGCGGGGGACGAAGTCCCGCAGGTACTGCTCGACCAGGGTGCGGGCGAAGGGGAAGCTCGCGGGGGCCGTGTACTTCTGGCGGTAGCCCACCAGGCCGAAGGAGAGGTCGTGTTTGCGCGTGCGGCCGAAGGAGCGCGTGAAGGCGGCGGAGCTGTAGAGGTACTGAGAGTCGTAGACGAACGGGATCTCGACTCCGCCGCTGGCGTAGTCGATGGTCTGGAGTCGCAGCCCGTCGCCGCTCTGGGCGAAGTAGCGCACCTTTCGCAGATCCATGTAGGCCTGCACGCTGAAGCCCCACTCGGTGGCGAGCGAGTAGAGCGGTCGGGCGAGGGTGAGCTGCGCGGTCGCCCCGGCGAGCCGACCGCTGGTGTCCTCGGGGCACCAGTAGTTGCCGTCGATCACGTACCGCTCCGCCGAAGGGCTGAGCACGGTCGGGGTCCCGAGGACGCTGCGGTCGCGCATCGTCGTGGGACCGGGCGGCCTGGGCGCGGGTCCGCAGGGGACCCGTCCGTCGAAGATGAAGTCCACCTTCTCCGTCAGGGACAGGCGCGTGCCGAAGAGCCGCGAGTCGAGGTAGAGCTGCCCGAGGACGAAGTGGTCTCGAATCGCCCCCGCGTGCAGGTCGAGCTGCGAGAACTTCACGCGGACGGAGACGGCCTTGTTGCGGCCGAGGAAGTTCATCTCGGTGGGGTTGAAATCGAGGAGCTTGAGGACCCCGCCGGTCAGGCTGAACTTCGTGTTGAGGCGAAGGCTCCAGAGATCCTTGGTCACGACGAGCAAGGTCACGTGCCCGGGGCGTGAAGACCGACAGGCCGCCGTCCGCGCCACGGCGATGATGAAGGTACTGCGCAGGTTGCGCTCGCTCTCGGCCACGCGCTCGGGGTCCCAGACGTCTCCCTCCCGTATGAGGAGCTCCCGGCGCACCACGTGGTCTCGGGTCTTGACGTGAATCCAGTTGAAGAAGGTGGGCCAGGGGTCGCTCTTCGCGATCACGTTTTCGCGTACGATCACGATCCGGTCGATGCGCTTGCCGTGCGGTTCGGGGTCCCGGCTAAGCCGCGCTTGATTGAGCGCCCACTGCACCAGCTCGTCCTCGTACTGCTTCTTCAGGTCCAGGGCGGAGGCGGCCGAGGAGGAGCAGAGGAGGGCGAGGAGGACGAACGGTCCGGTGCACCGGAATGGCAAGGGTCTCTGAGGAGCGGCCCGCATGGGGTGTCATGCTAACATGGGGTCATCATGACGATGCGCCTGTTCCTGGTGGCGCTCCTCGGGGTGGGAGCGTATGGCGGCTACTACGGCTATTGCCGGTACGAGCTCCACGAACGGGAAGCGCGCTTCTCGGTGGAGGCCACGGACCTGCGACAGGCCCTCATGCGGATGAACAAGGTGATTCGCCCCGCCGACGTCCGGCAGGCGGTGACCCAGATGGCCGCCAAGGCGCAGGTGACCGTGGTGGACCCGGACCTCGTGGTCCGGATCGATCCGATGACGCCCGAGACGCTCGTGCGCCTTCCGTCCATCGCCCAGGCGGCGCTGGGGATGACCGCGCGCATCCCGGGGCATCGCGGGCCCCGATGGGTGATCGGCTTCCGGGCCCGGCTTACGGCCAAGCACGGCGTGGCGAAGCACGCCTTCGACGCCGAGCGCTGCACCTGGTTCGACGACGCTGCGCCCTGAGCCTTTGGTCTTCGCGTAGCTTCTCGCGATCCGGGGCTCCTCGGCCCTTCGCTGCGATTGACCCGAGAGCCTCGAAAAGTTGCCCGCGCGGCCACGCTGCGATCTGATGGACCGCAGCAGGCAAACCTGTTCGCGAGCGGAGGTGACCATGTCGACCGGCAAGACCTTGCGAGTCCCCTATGGCGCCTGGGTCACGGACCCGAGCGGAGACGGAGCGCCGACCTTCTATCTGGCCGAGCAGCTGAACGTGCAGGAAGTGGAGCTCCTGGCGGTGGAGCCGCCGGAGGTCGGGCGGGCTGTACAGCTTCGGCTGCTCGTCGAGAACGAGCGCGAGGTGGTGGACGTGCAGGGCCAGGTCGTCCGGCACGGGGGGCGGGGCGCCGCGGCGCACTTCGCCGTGCGGTTCACGCGGCTCGACGGCAATCGTCGACGGTTTCTGGCCGACCTCGTGGCCGAGGCCCAGCCCTAGCGCGCGCCAGCCCCCGCCCGAGCCCGCTCCGGTTGTCAGGACGCGGGGCGTCAATTACACTTCGCCCTTATGAAGCCTGAAACGCAGCCCAAGGTCATCATCCGCCATTGTGACGAGTACGACCCCCAGCGCATCCGCGAGCTGGTGCGGGAGGGGCTTCAGGAGCTGGGACTCGCCCCCTTCGGGCGCACCCTGGTCAAGCCCAACCTGGTGGCCGCGGGGAAGCACTTCCCCCACGCGCACACGCGGGCCGAGGTCGTCGAGGGGGTCCTGCGCGCGCTCCAGGACGTGAACGACGGCAAGATGGAGGAGCTCGCGGTGGGCGAGCGCTGCGGCATCACCATCCCGACCCGCATGGCCTTCGCGGAGTCGGGGATGGACGAGATGCTGACCAAGCTGCCCGACGTGAAGCGCTACCTCTTCGAGGAGGTCCCACAGGTGGAGGTGCGCTACACGCACGCGAACCGCCTGAGAGACTACGTGTACACGCCCGAGCCGATCGCCAAGGCGGACTTCTTCGTCAACGTGCCGAAGTTCAAGGCCCATCCGTGGACGACGGTCACCTTCGGCATCAAGAACTACATCGGGATCCAAGACGACCGGCATCGCCTCATCGACCACGACCACCGGCTGAACGAGAAGATCGCTGACCTCCAGTACATCATCCAGCCGCAGTTCCTGGTGGTGGACGCGATCATCGCCGGCGAGGGGCGGATGCTCACGCCCAAGCCCCGGCGTCTGAACCTCATCATCATGGGGAACAACCAGGTCGCCTTCGACACGGTCTGCTGCGCGATCGTGGGGCTCGAGGCTCGTGCGGTGGACCACATCCGGCTCGCCGAGGAGCGTGGCTTCGGCTGCGCCGACCTATCGCAGATCGCGCTCTCCGGCGACGTGACCCTGGAAGAGGCGAGGCGGCGCGCGCAGGGCTTCGAGGTGGGGCTCGTCCGAGTGGAGAAGTACTTCGAGGGGAGCCGCATCACGGCCTACGCGGGCCCGCCGCCCGAGATGGAACGCACGGACTACTGCTGGGGCGGCTGCCCCGGGTCCATCGAGGAGGCGATCGAGATCCTGCGCCGCTTCGACGAGCAGTGCGACGAGAAGATGGCGCGGCTCCACGTGGTCTTTGGGGCCTACGACGGCCCCATCGACGCGAAGCCCGGCGAGAAGGTGGTCTTCATCGGCGACTGCGCGATCTGGAAGGGGCAGCTCGCCGGCCAGGACGTCAACATCGAGAGCACGTACCAGCCACGCGGGACCAAGGATCCGCATCACGCGAAGCATCCGGACGTCTACGGCAAGCTGGTGAAGATGATGCGGGAGGTCTTCCACGGGAGGGACGCGACGTACCTCCGGCTACAGGGCTGTCCTGTGAGCGTGGTCGAGCACGTGCTGCTGCTCTCGCAGCTCGGCGGGGTGAAGAACCCCATCTTCGACCCGACGGAGGGCTTCATCTTCAACAAGGCCTACCTGACCTGGAGGCTGGCTTCAGCCTGGCAGTGGCTGCGAGGTCACCGCTACCAGCACGCGGGCCCGTGCCATCGCGGCGACGCGGCTCCCGTCGTGGAGGAGCGTCCGTAGGCAGACCTACTCCGCGTCGAGGGGGACGCCGGGCGCCGGGAAGCGCGCGCACAGCTCGGCGACCTCTTCCGCGGTGCGGGCCTGCAGCGCCTCGTCTGCCGGGTTGGCGGTGATCTTCTCCATCCAGCCCGCGATGAGCTCCATCTCCGGGGCCTTCATCCCGCGCGACGTGACCGAGGGCGTGCCGAGGCGGAGCCCGCTCGGATCGAACGGCTTGCGCGGGTCGAAGGGGACCGTGTTGTAGTTCGCCACCAGGCCCGCTCGATCGAGCGCCTGCGCCGCCACCTTCCCCGGGATCCCCTTATTCGTGAGGTCGATGAGGATCAGGTGGTTGTCGGTGCCGCCGCTCACCAGGACGAAGCCACGGGAGAGGAGGCTCGCGGCGAGCGCCTTGGCGTTCTCTACGATCTGCCGGGCGTAGCTGGCGAAGTCGGGGGTCGAGGCCTCCTTGAGCGCCACGGCGATCGCCGCCGTGGTGTGGTTGTGGGGCCCGCCCTGCAGCCCGGGGAAGACGGCCGAGTTGATCGCCTTGGCGTGCGTCTTCCTCGAGAGGATCATGCCGCCGCGCGGGCCGCGCAGGGTCTTGTGCGTGGTCGTGGTCACCACCTCGGCGTGCGGCACCGGACTCGGATGCACGCCGCCGGCCACGAGGCCCGCGATGTGCGAGATGTCCGCCACGAAGAGGGCGTCGACCTCGCGCGCGATCTCGGCAAAGGCCGCGAAGTCGATGATCCGCGGATAGGCCGTGGCTCCCGCCCAGAGCATCTTCGGGCGGTGCTCCTTGGCCAGGCTGCGCACCTGCTCGTAGTCGATGAGCTGCGTGTCCGGGCGAACGGTGTACTGCACCGACTTGAAGTACGAGCCCGTGATGCTCACGTTCCAGCCGTGGGTCAAGTGCCCGCCGTGCGGGAGCGACAGCCCCATCACCGTGTCACCCGGCCGACAGAAGGCGAAGTAGACGGCCAGGTTGGCGGGCGAGCCCGAGTAGGGCTGGACGTTCGCCGCCTCGGCGCCGAAGAGGGACTTGGCGCGCTCTCGCGCGAGCTCTTCGATCTCGTCCACGAACTGCTGCCCCTCGTAGTAGCGGCGACCGGGATAGCCCTCGGAGTAGTCGTTGGTGAGGACGGTGCCCGTGGCCTCGAGCACGGCGCTCGAGGCGTAGTTCTCCGACGGGATGAGGCGGATCTTGCGCGCCTGGCGCTGCTCTTCCGCGCGAATGAGCTGCCAGAGCTCGGGATCGGTGGTTCGGATGGCGGTGTGGATCATGCGGCGCATCATACCATGCGGCCGCGCCGGGGAGAGGCCGCCCCGGCGGCTCAGCGCCCCTCGACCTGCAGCCGCAGCTCCTCGAATTGCCGGAGGAGGGTGGCCTTGCCCGCGGCGGTGCGGACCTGGGTCTGATAGCGCTCGGGGAGCATGGGCAGCTCGGTGCACTCCAGCACCGCGCCGAGCTCCTGCATGCGCTTCTCGGCGTCCTCGGCGGAGGGGATGAAGTCGTCGATCACGCGCCTGAGCTGCGCCGCGGTGACCGTCTCGGTCTTCTCCATGAGCATGAGCCGGCGCGCGCGGTTCACGATCCCCTCGATGTCGGCGCCGCTCAGCTTCAGGTCTCCGACCGTGGGCACGTCTTCCACGCGGATGGGCAGCCGGAGCTTCCGGCCCAGGATGACGAACATCTGCCGGATCTCGTCGGGCGTCTCGGGGTAGAAGAGGGCCAGATGCACCTCGGCCCGCCCCTGGCGCTTGATGTCGATGGGCAGAAGGTCCGGACGGCAGGTCATCAGGAACCAGATGATGCGGCCGCGGTAGGCCGTGTCCCCCATCTGCGAGGCGATCTGGGCGAAGACGCGCCCGCTGGTCCCCGAGTCCCCCTCTTGCTGACGGTCCCCGAGCGCCGCGTCGGCCTCGTCGATCATGACCACCACCGGGCCCATGGCCCGCAGCATCTTCAGGATCTTCTCGAGGTTCCCCTCGGTCTCGCCCACGTACTTGGAGCGGAAGTTGAGCAGCTTCAGGCAGGGGATGCCGATCGACCCCGCGTAGCATTCGGCCAGGAACGACTTGCCGGTCCCGACCGGGCCGCAGAGGAGGTAGCCCATCGGGGCGGCTTCCAGGTGGTTGTCGCGGATGAGGGCCGCGTCCTCCTCGAGGCGCTGCTTGGCGGCGCCGTGCCCGACGACCATCTCGAGCGTGTGCTTGGGCTCGACGAACTCCACCATCCCCTGGCAGGTGCCTTCGATCATCTCCTTCTTGAATTGCTTGAGCTGCGCGAGCGAGATCGGGCGCTGGTGGCGGAGGGCCCCGTGCAGGAGCCCTTGGAGGTTCACCAGCGTCAGCCCCGCCGTGAGCTTGGCGAGCAGCTCGGGGGCCACGTCGGAGAGCTCCGCGGCCGGGCGCCCCGCGCGCATCCAGTCGATGAACGCGAGCCGCGCCGCCTCGTCGGGGTAGGGGAGCTCGATCCGCTCGGTGTGCGGGTTTCGCACGAGGGCCTCGTGGAGGTCCGAGAGCTTCTCGCTTACGAGGCAGAAGGCGAAGTTGACGCGCTTGATGTAGGGGTTCTTGGCCCAGTTGAGCACCGTCGCCAGGTTCGCCGCGAGCTGGCCCGAGGTCTGCGAGGCCTGCGTGCTCGGCAGGAGCAGCTGCGCGTACTCGAGCACCACGGCGACCTTGGGGCGCTGCTCGTCGGACTTTCCGACCAGCATCAGCTCGAGGTAGCGGTTGAGGAGCGCCAGCACCTGGGTCGGGTCGCGCGGGAGTTCCTGCAGCTTCCCGAGGTAGCGGTCGACGTGCGCGTTCATCTCCTGCAGCCGCTCGCGGTCCCGCCCGGCGAGCGCCCGAGGGGGGCGCGTCAGATCGTAGTGCAGGACCACGTCGAACGCGCCGAAGACCTGGGAGGCCAAGAACTCCGAGAGCGCGAGGTATTCGACGGGTTGTCCGGCGGCAACGCGGACCAGGTCGTCCACGTTACCGTGCAGGAGGAAGGTGGAGGTGGTGCCCGCGCTGTAGACCTGCCCGAGCTCCTGGGCCCAGGCCGGATACCAGGCCGGCGAACGCGCTTCTTTGGTGGTGGTCATCGAGCGGGAGCATACGAAAACGTGGTCCTCTCGGGCAATGGCGCGAATGGCGGACGTCTGCCGAAGCTCCGGATCGCTCGCGGCGCCGTTGTGCTACCCTGCCTGGATGGTCACAGACGAGTCGACCGGGACAGCCGAGGGGGGAGGAGGGGGGGGCGGGTCAGACCCAGGGGCCATCTTGCTCGTGGACGATGACGTCGGCGTGCTACGGGCCTACGAACGGTGTCTCTCCCGGGCCGGTTACGCGGTGACCTGCGCCGCCGAGGGGGCCGCGGCGGTGGAAGTCCTCGACGCGGGCACCTTCGACGCCGTGATCAGCGACATCAGCATGCCCGGGATGGACGGGCTCCAGCTCCTGCGCGAGGTGCGGTCGCGCAGCCTGGACCTCCCCGTGGTGCTCATGACCGCGGGCCCCACCGTGGACAGCGCCATCCAGGCCGTCGAATACGGCGCGCTCCAGTACCTCGTGAAGCCCGTCGATCTCTCGGCGCTCCGGGCAACCGCCGAGCGTGCCGTGCGCCTGCGCCGCATGGCGATGCTGAAGCGCGAGTTCCAGGCGCTGCAGGGGGCGCAAGGGATCCAGGTGGCCGACCGGGCCGGGCTCGAGGCGGGCTTCGTTCGCGCCCTCTCGCAGCTGTGGATGGCCTTTCAGCCGATCGTGTCGTGGTCCAGAGGCGACGTCTTCGCGTACGAGGCGCTGATGCGCAGCGAGGAGTGGACCATGTCCAGCCCGGGCGCGGTCCTCGAGGCGGCGGAGCGCCTCGGCGCGCTCGACCGGCTGGGGAGCGCCGTGCGCGGCCTCGTGGCGCAGCGGATCGCCGACGTGCCGGCTCCGACGCAGATCTTCGTGAACCTGCATCCGCGGGAGCTCGGGTCGCCGCACCTGCTCGCGCGGGAGTGTCCCCTCTTCGAGCACGCGGACCGCGTGGTCCTCGAGGTCACGGAGCGCGTGGCGCTCGAGGACATCGCCGGGCTCAAACCCTCGCTGGCCCGGCTGCGCTCCTTTGGCTACCGCCTGGCGGTGGACGACCTGGGTGCGGGCTACTCGGGGCTCTCGACCTTCGCGCAGCTCGAACCCGAGGTGGTGAAGATCGACATGTCGCTCGTGCGCAACATCCACCGCGAGCCCACCAAGCAGAAGGTGGTCCGCTCGATGATCGCTCTCTGCGGGGACCTCGGCTGCCGGGTGGTGGCGGAGGGGATCGAGCTACCCGAGGAGCGGGACGTGCTCGTCGAATGCGGCGCCGACCTCCTGCAGGGCTATCTCTTCGGCCGGCCCGCCCGGGCGATCGACCGACGCGGGAAGTAGCCCGCCGCCCCCTCCTACTGCACGTCCAGCTTCTCGTCGAGGAAAGAGGGTGGAGGGGCGGTCGCCTGGTCGATCCCCGAGACGAGCTGCAGGTCTGTCATGGCCCGCTCGGTCTGCTCCATCGTGGCCGCCACGCCGTCCACCTCGGTGGTCACGAAGTTCGGGTCCTGCCGGTTCACGGCCAGCTCGGCGATGCTCGTGATCTTCGAATCGATGCGTTCCAGCTCGATCAGGATGAACTCGTGGTTCTCGCGCGCGCGGGCCAGGTTGTCGAGGCGCAGGTTGGCGCTCGCGAGCGTGTCCACGAGCGACCGTCGATTACGCACCTCGGCCGGCGTGTCCTCGGCCACGGGCCCGAGCGATTCGAGGCGATTCTCGAGGTCGGCGATGCTCTCCCGGATCTCCTTCTCGTCGGTGGTGGCGAGGAAGCGCTCGAGGGCGTGCTTGGAATAGAGCAGCTTCAGAAAAACCCAGAGCAGCCGGTTGATCCCTTCGAGGTGCAGGCTCGCCACCTCGGCGGGGCCTTCGGCAGCCGCGGGGCCCAGGGCGAGCTGCCTGAGCTCGCGGCAGCGCTTCCGGAGCTCCTCGAACCGGGCGCGGGAGCGCGGATCCAGGGTGACGAAGATGCGCTGCAGCGCGGGCTCGGTCACGGTGGCCTTGGCCTCGGCCTTGGCCGCCTGGTGCGTCGAGGCGTCGACCGCGGCCTGAAAGCGCGGGTGGGAGGCGAGGCCCGCCAGGTACACCATCTCGCTCGCCGCCACGAGCGGAATCACCACGTCGGCGTGTCCGGAGAGCGCCCCTGCGGCAACGCCGGCCCCGAAGGCGAGGAGGTTCCAGTGCTGGACGAAGGCTCGCTTGACGTACTGCCAGAACCCCGCGCGTTTCACCCCTGGACTAGCCATGGCTCTGTTTGCTCTCGAGCTTGTGCACGTCCTCGCGCAGCTGGAACACGCGCTCCTGGAAGGCCGCGTCGCGGTGCATCTCCATGGCCGGGCGGTCGGGGGGAGGGAGCGGCACTTCCTTCAGGATACGGCCCGGCGCGGGCGAGACCAAATAGGCGCGATCTCCGAGGAAGACCGCTTCCTCGATGCTGTGAGTGACGAAGAAGATGGTGGCCTGCTGCTCGCGCCAGAGCTCGATGAGGAGGTCCTGCATCTGCAGCCGCATCAGCGGGTCGAGCGCTCCGAAGGGCTCGTCCATCAAGATGATGCGCGGCTTCAGGATCAGCGTGCGCGCGATGGCCACGCGCTGCTGCATCCCGCCCGAAAGTTCGTGGGGGAACTTGCTCGCGTCGCGCGCCACGGAGAGGCCCACCTTCTCGATCCAGCGGCGCGCCTCGGCCTCGCGTTCGCGCCGAGAGACCCCGCGACATTCGAGGCCGAAGCTGATGTTCTCGAGCACCGACCGGTGGTCGAAGGCGGTGTAGGACTGGAAGACCATCCCGCGGTCCGCGCCCGGCCCGAGGATCGGTCCGCCGAAGATCTCGACCTTCCCGCGGGTGGGCGGAAACTGGGGGGCGAGTCCGGCGATGATGCGCAGGATCGTCGACTTGCCGCAGCCCGAGGGCCCCAGCATGCACACGATCTCTCCCTTGTCCTCGCGATCCTCGACCACGAAGGTGACGTCCCGGATCGCCGTCGCCTCGCGGACGGTCCCCTCGCCGTAGACCTTGGCCACGTTCTCGAAGCGCACGACGGCGGGGCGCGCGACGGGGGCACGCGGGGTGGCATCAGCCGGGGGGGCGCTCGGGGGTGCTGCCGTTGCGACGGGTGGGTCTGCGGTCACGAGCTGCGCCTCCGGTGCGGGAAGAGGAGAAACCCGAGCCGATAGATCAGGCGATCGATGGCGTAAGCCACCAGCGTGATGACGATCAGGCAGAGGTAGACGTGCTCGCGCGGGCCGCGCCGCTCGGAGACGGTGATGAGCGTGCCGAGGCCCCGGTCCATGTTCACCACCTCGGCCAGGATGATGTAGCCGAACCCCACGCCGAAGAGCAGGCGCAGCGAGTTGAAGATGTCCGGCAGGGCCATGGGGAGCAGGACCTTGAAGATGACCTGCCGCCGGCTGGCGCCCAGCGTGTAGGCGGTGTCGACGTACTTCTGCTCGACGTTGATCACGTTCTGCATCGCGTCGGAGAGGACGAAGGCCACCGAGGCGATGAAGATGAACATCACCTTCTGCAGCTCGTCGATGCCGAACCAGAGCATGGTGAGGGGGATCAGCGCGGCGACGGGGACGTTCCGGCCGAAGAGGTTGAGCGGGGCCAAGAAGGCACCGAGGAGAGGGAAGCAGCCGGCCAGGATCCCGAGCGGTACCCCGATCAGTACGGCGAGCCCGAAGCCCTGCATCACGCGCCAGACGCTCGCCGCCGTGTGCCGGGTGAGGGCGCGATCGAACCAGAGGGACTTGAAGGACCCGAAGACCTCGGACGGAGAACCGAGGGTGGCGGGCGAGATCAGCCGTTCCTCGGCGGCGCCGCGGGTGGCCCACCACCAGACGAGGAAGATGACCCCGAGACACGCCGAGCCGGCGAGGGCGCGCGCCGCGAGCGAGGGAGGGCGGCGGAGAGCACCCGGCGCCGAGCGCGGGGAGGCAGTGGGAGGGGTAGGGTCGGCCACGACGCGGGCTCGCTCCGGCTACTGGGCTTCCATCGGGAAGACCTTGACCTCGACACGGCGGTTCTTGGCGTGGTTGGCCGGGTCGTTGGGGTCCGCTGGGCGATTCCAGCCCGCCCCCTCCGCTGCGAACTGGTTCGGCTGGAGCGTCTTGAACTTCTTCAAGAGGGCCTCTTTCACCGCGTTGGCCCGGTGCTCCGAAAGCTGCCGCACGCCGTCGAAGGGGACGTGCCCCTTCATGGACGCGTCGGTGTGCCCTTCGATCACGATCCGCGCGGCGCCGTACTGTCCGGCGAGCTTCCCGATCTCCTCCAGCACGAGGGGCACGTTCGGGTCGTAGAGCTCCTCGGCGGTCTTGTCGCCGATCTGCCGCGCCACCTTCTTGTCCAGGTCGAAGGAGTTCGGGAAGAAGTGGATGACCACCGTCTTGGTCAGGATCTCGCCCGACTCGGCCTTGATCGACGTGACGCTCTTGGGCGTGAATTTGACGTCGTACTCGTTCTTCTGGTTGGCGTACTTGGGGATCGCCCCGAGCTTCTTCAGCACCGAGAAGTCCATTACCTGATCGAAGGCCGTCTGGTCGGTGACCTTCCCGCGGCGCTTGTAGAGGTAGTAGGCCGTCTCCCAGGTGCGCTCGAAATTAGTGGGGTTGTTCTGATTCATGAAGAACTCGCGGTTCTCGGCGTAGTTCGTGTTGTGGGCGTCGGCGAGCATGTTCATCGCGTCGGTGGCGGGGATGCTGTAGGCCTTGGCGAGGAGGGCCGCGACCTTCTGCTTGTTCGCGGGCTGCTTCACCTCTTCCATCGCGTCGAAGACGGTGCGGACCAGCCCTTCGATGATCTCGGGGTGGTCCTTGGCGAAGTCGGCGCGGGCGAACCAGACGTCGGCGATGAGCTTGTTGGCCGTGGCGGTCGAGACGATGAGCTTGTTCCCCTTGGCCTTGGCGAGATTGTAGATGTCGGGGGCCCACGAGACGCACGCCGCGATGCTCTTGTCGCTGTTGAAGGCGGCGGCAGCCTGGAAGGCGTCACCTGTCCCCTTGAAGGTCACTTCACCCGGCTGCACGCCCGCGTTGATGAGCGCGTTTAGCAGGAAGAACTCCGACGGGGAGTTGAGGGCCAGCGCGATCGACTTGCCGCGCAGCTCGTTCACGTTCTGCACCCCGCGGGCTACGATGCCGTCTCCGCCGTTCGACCAGTCGATCTGCTGGTAGACGCGAGGCATGATGCGGGAGTCCTTGCGGAGCTCCTCGAGGAAGAGGGGGATCATGTCCACGGTGCTCCAGCCCACGTGGAGCTTGCCGGCGGCGTAGGCGTCACGCATCTTGACCGGGTCGTCGATCAGCACCAGCTCGACCTTGAACTCCGTATCCTTCGGCCCCTTCCAGACCTTGCCGGCCTTCAGCCCGCCGTTGGCCCAGATGATGGGGGCCCAGCCGGCCCAGACGTTCAGCGCGAAGCGGACCGTGTTGTCCTTGAGCTTCTCGTAGCTCGAGACCCCCTTGACGGGGGGGAGCTTCGCCTCGGGGACGAACTTGTATTCCTTGGTCGTGGTCGGCGCGGACTGATCCGGGGCCTCGACGCCGGTGCCCGTTCCGCCGCCCTTCTTGATCTTCTCCAGGTCCTCCTTGCTGATCGCGCCGCTCCCGGAGCCCGCCTCGGTCCCCTTCGGAGCGAGGATCCCCATGCGATAGAGGGCGAAGGCGACGAGCCCGAGCACCACGAGCCCCACCAGGATGAAGAACGCAGGTTTGGGTCTTCCAGCCATCTCGACTCTCCTTTGGCGTCGCGCGCGCAACGCGTCGGCGCCGAGCAACCATTGGGACTACTTCGACCTGCGAAGAATCGCGCGAGCTACAGGTGACGATCGAACGGTCCAGTCGTGGCCCTTCAGGGGGTGTCCCTAGGCCTTTTCGACCTGTTTCTCGACGGTGGTGGAGGTCTCTGCCGCCTCGGTGCCGATCGGGCCGAGGCTCTTCGGCCCCGCCTGGATGCCGGCGGTCTCGGCCGTCTTCAGGCCCATCTCGACCTCGAACTGGGAGAGCAGGTCCTCGGCCATGTTCTCTTCCATGGCCTTCTCGGCCTGGATCTGCTCGACCCCCTCGCCGGAGAGGTCGGCCGCCACGCGCACCTTGGCGCGGTTGAGGTCGATCTTTTCCTGGATCACCTGCTCGAGCTGGCCGAAGTCGGTGGTCACGTTGAAGTCGAAGGACTGCGAGAGCTGGGCCATCTCCGCCTCGGCCTGGGACATCTTCAGGTCGGCCTCGTAGCGCGTGATCTTCTCGCGCACGTCGGCCAGCTTCTTGGTGGCGTGCTTGATCTTCTCGAGGTTGTTCCCGTAGGCCTTCTCGTGCATCACGAGCTGCTCGCGGTTTTCCGCCAGGTCCTGCTGGACCTTCTGGAGCTGGATCGCGAGCTGGCCGGCGGTCTTGCGGTCTCCGGCCTTGAGGTAGGCCCTGATCTTCGCCTCCAGCTCCCGCGTCTGCTTCTCCTCGGAGGCCACCTGCCGCTGGACGCGCTCGACGAGCCCTCGATACTGCTCGAGGCCCTGGCGCCCCTGCTTCATCTCCTCGACCGCCTTGTCGTACTCGTACTGCATCTGGGCAATGGGGTCTTTGGTCCAGAACCAGTTCGCCAGCTTGTTGAACTGCGCGCGTATCGACTTGCCGATCTTGGCGAAAATCATCTCAGCCTCCGTCACCGCCGCGTGGGATGTGCACCGGCGCCCGGGAGTATAGACAGCGGGGAGAGAGGCTGACAAGGGACGAGCAGGCCACCGGATGGGTCGAGGCGTCGCTCAGTCCGGCGCGGGGAGCTCCACGGTGAAACAGGCCCCGGCGCCGGGGGCGCTCGTCAGTCGGACCGCTCCTCCGTGACCCTCCGCCACGGCGGCGACGATGGCCAGCCCCAGGCCCGTGCCCCCCTCTGCGGCCCGGGTGGTGAAGAAGCGGTCAAAGATGCGCGTCTGTTGGTCGTCGGCGATCCCCTGTCCGTGGTCCTGCACCGACAGCTCCACCCGGCTCCCGGCGCGGCGCAAGGCCACCACCACCGGGGCGTCGGCGGGGCTGTGGCGCACCGCGTTCTCCACGAGCGCGGTGAGGGCCGAGACGAGCTGCGCCCGGTGGCCGCGGTACGGCAGAGCGTCGGGGACGACGAGCTCGAGCGGGCAGCGGGGGAAGGCCGAGGCGACCTCGCGGACCAGCGCCGAGAGGTCCAGCCCCTCGCGCTCCGCCGTGGGGGCCTCGATCCGGGAGAGCTCGAGCACCCGCGAGACGAGGCGGTCGAGGCGCTCCACGTCCGAGGCGATCATCCTGAGAAAGCGTTCGCGGGCCGAGGCGTCCTCGGCCGCGCCGTCCAGGAGGAGCTCGGCGGCGCCGCGGATCGAGGCCAGGGGCGTCTTGAGCTCGTGCGAGATGTTGGCCGCAAACTCGGCGACATAGGTGGCCCGGTGGTCGAGCTGCCTGACCAGCGTATCTACCGAGCGGGAGAGCTGACCGATCTCGTCCCCGCGCCGGAGCTGCAGCACTGCCGTGCGGTCGCCGCGGGCGAGCCTTCCGGCGGCGTCGTTCAGACGCGCGATGGGCCCCGAGATCGTGGCGGCGAGGAAGAGCGAGAGCAGCGAGCTCAGGCCGAGCGCCACGACGAGCACGGTCACGAGCTGCCGCCGGAGACGGTACAGACTCTGCAGGACCGGCACGGTGGAGCGGGTGACGTAGACCGCGCCGGCGACGGCGCTGCCCTGCCTCACGGGGAGCGCGAGGAAGAGGAAGACCCGGCCAATGCGCTGGTGAACGCGCGTGGCCGTGCCGAGGCGCCCTGCGAGGGCCTGCCGGATCTCCACCCGCTCCGCGATCGGCCCGGGATCTGTGGCGGTGTGGTGCCGCGTGGGCTGGGAGCTCCGGCCGAGGAGACGCGGCACCGCGGGCTCGGCACCCTCGGGGGGGCCCTGCTCGTGCGAATCCGCCGTGACGCGCCCCATTCGGTCCACGAGGCGCAAGCGCAATCGCGTGCGCTGCGCCGCCACGGCGAGAGCCGGGGCGACCGTGCGAAAGGGGAGGGCGCCGTCGGCGGGCGGGAGGTGCTCGAGGAGCGTGCGCAGGAGCTGCGCCTGATGCAGCATGTCGGTCTCGAGCGCTCGCAGCCCCTCGCGCTCGTAGGTCCGCGCCCATTCGAGTCCCACCGCCGGTATCAGCACGACGAGCAGGTTCACGAGGAGGAGGCGCGTCCGCAAGCGTACCGCCTGGCGTGCGACGACGCGAAGCAGGCGGCGGGCCCGGGAGGGCGGGGGGGCTTCTGTCACGGGGTGGTCGCGGGTTTGCGTGCCTTGTACCCGACGCCGTGCACGGTCTCGATCGGTTCGTGGCCCGCGCGACGGAACTTGCTGCGGATGCGGCGCACGTGGGTGTCGATGGTCCGCTCCGTGATGTGGTGGTCGTAACGGTAGACCTCGCCGACCAGCACCTCGCGGGTCAGGACCTGCCCGGGGCGTCGCAGGAGGGCCTCTAGCAGAGCGAACTCCGTCGCGGTGAGCGGCACGAGCTCCCCGTGGCAAGTCACCTCGTGGGCCGCGGGGTCGAGCGCGATCGGCCCGTGGCGAAGGAGCGACGCCGGCGCGGGGGCCTGCCGCGCGCCGCGCCTGAGGATGGCTCTGGCCCGCGCGACCAGCTCCCGCGGGGAGAAGGGCTTGGCCAGGTAGTCGTCGGCGCCGAGCTCGAGACCTACGATGCGATCCACCTCGTCCCCTCTCGAGGTCAAGAAGATGATCGGCAGCTCGCTCGTGGCGCGCAGGCGACGGCAGACCTCGAGTCCGTCGAGGTCCGGCATCATGATGTCGAGGACGAGCAGCTCGAAGGCGCGAGCGGGATCCTGGGCCAGGGAGAGCGCCGCCAGGCCCCCGACCGCTAGGGTTATCTCGTGGCCGTCCCGGGCGAGGGCGTATTCCACCACCTCGCGGATATGGGGGTCGTCGTCGGCTACCAGGATGCGGGCCATGCCACCTCGCGAGGCCCCATGATCACGCGTGGGGGCGGCTCGAAGCAAGCGCCCAAGCCTCACGCGCGCCGAGCCAGCCACCCGCGCCGCCGGGCGTAGGCCAGTCCGAAGAGGGCGAGCGCGAGCAGGGCGACCTCGTGAGGCTCGGGGGTGGAGTGGAAGGTGGTTTGCGGCAGGCCGTCGTGAGCCGCGGGGACCTGACGCTGCCACCTGCGCCCCGAGGTCGCGCGGTCGTAGTCGGCATCCGTCTCGGTGGCGAGGAGGGCCGTGTACTCGCTGGACACGCCGTGCGCTTTCGAGAGGGCGATGATCTCGTCCACGACCGGCGGCTCCTCGCCGAAGAGCGCCACGCGCTCCATCAGCTCGTGGATCCGACCGTGGGCGTAGAGGGCTCCGACGGCCCGAGAGGTCGTCGGCCACGGGGTGCCGACCAGTGCCTGGGAAAGCGGGCGCCCGTCATGGGTCGCTCCGGAGAGAGGGGCCGGGTCGTCCCCCGTGGTCGAGCCGGACACGAGCAGCGCGTCGGGTCCCTGCCCGAGGAGACTCAAGCGGGAGCCAGCGCGCGACCGGATCGCCGGCGGCGGACGGTGGGAGAGAAGGTCCCGAGCTGCAGCCTCGGGCGAGCTCCGGGCGTCGAGCGCGCGGTAAAGACCGCCGGTCAGCCGGGTGAGCGAACGCAGCGACTCCTCGGAGGGGGCCCCCGCCGACGCGAAGATGGAGATGCGCGGGCCCGGTCGATCCGCCAGCTCGCGGAGGAGCGCTTCCAGCTCCGCCTGATGGAAGCGAGTGCCACCGTCGGTCACGAGGACGACGTGGGAGGCCCCGGCCAGACGCGCTGCCCGCACGGCGGGGGCGAAGGCCGAGCCCCCGCGGGGGCGCCACGCCACGCGGCGTTCGCGGGCGGCCGTACGGGTCGCACCGGTTATGACGGTGAAGCCGAGTGGCTCACGGAGCAGGACCTCGAAGGCGCCCATCGCGAGCCGGTCTCCGTCGGGAACCAGGGTCAGCCAGGCGTCCGCGGCGGCGTGCAGCGGTCTGGCTCCCTCAGCCCCCATCGAGCGCGATACGTCCACGAGCAACGCCCACCGTTCGCGCGCAGGGGCGGCTGGGGCGAGCGGCAGCTCCGCCAGGAACACGGAGCGTTCCTTCTCCCGCGCGACGACGAGGGAGCCGAGGAGGGCGGGTCCGGAGCGCGCGTAGTCGAGGACGATCGGCCCGCGGAACGAATGGGCGGCCGCCCCGAGCGGCAGCGCCCACGCCCGTTCGCGCGCCAGGAGCTGGCCGGCGAAGCCGGTGAGCCGGGGCGGGCTCATCGCAAAGGGGGCCGACAGGTGCACGCCCAGCCGCAGGACGTGGATCGGGGGGCCCGGGGGCGGCGCGAGGGCCACGCGATAGCGACCGCGGCCGAGGAGCTCCACCGGCTGGGCGAAGGTCAGCTCGATGCGCTGCCGTGAGCGCGGCAACACGGGAAAGATGCGAATGCGGAAGAGGGTGCTGGAGAGGCGCTCGACCAGGGCCGGGTCGCGGCGCTGGTTCACGATCCCCTGGTAGATCTCGCGGGCGCGCTGACGTTCGAGGACCCGCGCCTCCCGCCGGACCCCGTTGACCCAGAGGGCGAGGCTCGTCACCACGGCCCCGTGCGGGACGGGGTAATAGAACGTCGTTTCTAGAGGGGTAGCATGTGGATTCTGGAACTCTTGCGTCAATACGGTCTCGACGGTCGGGTGGACGACGCGGACCGTCAGATCGTGCCGCACGAGCGGGAGCGAATCCTCCGCTCCGGCGGGGACGAGGCCGAACCTCTGAGCCCGCGCTGCGCCCGGAAGGACCAGGACGAGCGCCAACGAGAGATGGGCGAGCGTTTTCATCGCAGTCCTCCGAGGGGGAAGGGAAGGGCTCCGCGGCCAAAGGGACCGCTGGAGGGCGAACCAAGGTCGAGGAACCACCAGGGACGAACGAGCGCCTCGCGACGGTGACGCGCCCGCTGCCGCACGGGTTCGTGGAGCGTCTCGTCGGTGAGGCGAAGATACGCGTCGGCGATGGCGGCCTGCCGGTCGGGGACCCCTTCCGCGCGGAAGTACGCGTCCACGAGCAGGGCGGGCGCGACCCGGAGCTCCGCGACCGCCTGGAGGCGCTCGGTCGAATGCGGCGGAAGGGCGACGAGCGCGGTCACGGTCCGGTCGAGGCCAAGGCGTGCGGCCGAGGCGTGAAGGGCGGAGAGCGCGGCGGCGGCCACGGGCAGCACGAGGGGGACCACCACGAGGAGGACGCGCGTCGGGCGACGGAGGCGCTCGCGGAGGCCGCGGAGGTCGCGAAGGACGTGCACGAGAGCCACGGCGAACGCGCCGTAGGGGGCGAGGCCGGCCAGACCCAGGCCGAGCCAGATGATGGCCAGCAGCGAGAGGGGGATGAGCGGCACGAAGAGGAGCGCCAGGTAGCCCCAGAAGAGGAGGCTGAAGAGCGCACCGAGAAGGAGCGTGATGCGGGCCCAGGTCGGTCCTGGCAGCTGGTCGACCGAGCCGGGGCCGTCGGGGTGCGGGCGCCGCGGGGCGAAGAAGAGGTGAGCCAGCGCGGAGGCGACGGTGGCGAAGAGCGCGACCGTTCCGATGCCGCCGAGCTCGACCACCCCGAGGGCGGTGTTGCAGAGCCAGGCGAAGGTGGGGAGGGCGACCCCTCCCGCGAGGAGCGCGAGCACCCGCAGCAGGGGGCGTCCTCGCCGCGGGCGCACGGTCGCGGCGCACTTCGGGCAGGCGCACGGGCGGTGCTCGACGCGTGGGTCGTACCAGGGCGCTGCCCGGAAGGGGTGAGGTGGTGCGTGCCGCGAAACGGGGGAAGCGGGGACAGGGGGTGTAGCGTCCATTATTCGGGTCTCCTTCGGCGGTGGTGCATCAGTTCGGCGAGCGCGGCTTCGGCCCGGGCGGGACCCGAGTCGAGGATCTGGACGGTGGACCAGGTGCGCTCGCGCCCCAGCAGGGCCTGCCCGAGGGCACGGATGGTGCGGGCCGCGTAGCTGCAGACGGCGCGGCGTCCGTCGTCATAGGTGTACAGAAACGCGCGCACCTCCGAGCCCCGCCGCAACGTCAGCTCCGTGGCGCACCCGTGGGCTGTCTTCCTCTCGCGACTGGCGAGGACGGTGAAGCCGTCCGCCTGCAGGCAAGCCGTCGGCGGGTGGTGTTCTCTGAGACCGCCTCGCACGGTGACGGCGGCCACCTGGGTCGCCCCGTAGGCTCGCCGGAGGATGCGCGCTCCACGACGCGCGACGAGCGCGGCCTCGGCCTTGCTCAGCGAGAGGGGCGAGCCCGGCGCGCCGAAGAGCGTCCCGGGGAGGGCGAGCCCTGCGTCAGGAGCGAGGGCCGGCCTGGATGGGGCGGCGGTTAGCGGACGCAGGAGCGCAGCCAGGAGGAGGCCAAGAGTGGCGGTGCGGGCGCTCATGCGGAGCCCTCGGTGGAAACTGAGCACGAGGGCGATGGCTGTCGCTCCCGGAGCAGCACGAGCAACGGGGCGGCGACCACCACGAAAGCCACGAGGCCGAGGCTCTGGTGGGCGGCGTCGCCGAGAGGCCGACCGAGGTGGAGCTGCGCTGCGGCCAGGCCCACGACGCGCATGGTGTTGGCCCCGACGAGCGCGACGAGGAGTCCCATCCAGCCGAGGAGCTGCCGCGTGCGGCTCCGGAGCGAAGGCAGGGTGAGCAGCCCGAGCAGCAGGCCCACGTAGAGTAGGCGGATCCCGCTGCAGCTGGCATCCACCACGAGGGTGGTCTCGCCAAGGCTCAGCTCCGCGCCGTGTCGCCGGAGCGGCAGGCCGTAGAGCCGCAAGATCGTGGCGGCGCCCTGCGAGGCGAGCTCCTGGAGGCGGTGGCCCACGAGCGCGTTCCCCCAGTAGACGGCGGGCAGCGAGAGGAGGCCGAGCCAGAGGCGAGGGTGGAGGTACCATCGGCCCCGCTCGACGAAATAGGCGGCGACCCAGAGCTGCAGGCTGAGCAGCGCCAGGGCCGCTAAGAGGACGTTTAGCTCCAGGCGGGCCACGAGGAGGGTCGTGGCCGCCACGAGGAGGAGTCCGCGGAGGTGCGGTGCGCTGGCCTCCGCGCGGCGCGGGCCGAGGTGGCGAAGCTGGGCCAGAGCGAGGAGGAGCGGAAGAAAGCCCCAGGATTGATAGCTCTCGTCGGTCCAGGTTCCCACGAGCCACCGGATCGCGGGGGCGTGGAGCAGCGCGAGAGCGCCGAGAGAGCCGACGAGGAGAGGATCGATGGAGGAGATCAGGCGTCGCATGCCACTACGAGCCTAGGCGCCTCGAATGACCTGCGCGGGGAAGGTCCGAGGAGAGTTGGCGGCGAGAATGTGGCGAATCGATGGCAGGGAGGAAGGTCCCTGCAATTTCAGGAACTACAGTGCCGGTGGAGCGATCACTCCTCGCCGGACTCGACGCGCAGGAGCCGGTCCTCGGGGAGGCGGGTGATGAGCTCGGTCAGCGCCGTCTGCACCTGCCCCGCGTCGCTCCCTTCCACGGTCACGAGGACGCTGTAGCTCGGGTCGCCGAAGCGGGGATAACTGCCGATCTTCACGCTGGGCAGGTCGCGCTGGACGCGCCCAAGGAGCTCGGCGATGTCGCACTCCTCGGCGCGCAGGTAGAGGCGGTGGAGCGTCGGCGACTTGCCGCTGAAGAGGCTCCGCACGAGCTCGAGCTGGGCGACGAAGAACTGGGGTATGCCGGGGAGGATGAAGATATTCCGGAAGGTCAAGGCGGGCACCGGCCCGTCCCCGAGGAGTCGCGTCCCCTCGGGGACCTCCGCCATCTTGAAGGCGGCCTCGGCCACGCGTTCGCCGAGGTAGTGCCGGACTAGGCTCTCCAGGCGCGGGTGCCGCACCAGTCCGACGGAGAAGGCCTGCGCGATCCCTTCCATCGTGCGGTCGTCGTGGGTGGGACCAATCCCGCCGGAGGTGAAGACGTAGTCGTAGCGCGCCGCGCAGCGCCCGACCTCCTCGGCGATCTGGGCCGGATCGTCGCCGATCGTGGTGATGCGGCAGAGCTCCACCCCCACGCTCCGCAGGAGGTCGATGAGACGGTGTCCGTTGGTGTCGCGCACCTTCCCGGAAAGGATCTCGTCCCCGATGATGACCGCCGCCGCAGTGACCACGTTCCCAGAATACGGCCGCACGAAAAGCCGTGCAACGCCCGCGGCGGAGGGCACGGGGCCGCGCGCTGTCGGGGTGCCTCGAATCCCGTTGACCCGTCTCCGGCCGGGACATAGGTTACGCGCCGCGGAGAGCGCATGACGACGATCCTCGAGAAGCGCCAGCTCATGGACGACGCGACCTTGGCTCGGGTGATGCGTCGTCTGGCCCACGAGATCGTCGAGCGCGAGGGAGGAGTGCTGGACCTCGTGCTGGTCGGCATCCGGACCGGCGGGGTCCACCTGGCCGAACGGCTGGCACGACTCATCGAGGAGGCCGAAGGCGAGCAGGTGCCCGTGGGTGCGGTCGACATCACGCTCTACCGGGACGACCTCTTCGCGGGCCTGCCGCGACCCGAGATAGGTCCCACGGAGCTGCCGTTTCGCCTGTCTGCCCGGAAGGTCGTGCTGGTGGACGACGTGCTGTATACCGGTCGCACGGTGCGCGCAGCGCTGGATGCGCTCAACGACTACGGACGACCTCGCCGGGTGCGACTGGCCGTCCTCGTCGACCGCGGGCTGCGCGAGCTGCCGGTCCAGGCAGACTACGTGGGACTCCGGGTGGAGACGGAGCCGTTCCAGACGGTGAAGGTGCGGCTCTCGGAGCGTGGCCACGTGGATCAGGTTGTGCTTCTCGAGATGGAGGCGGAGCCCGGCGCATGACCTTCCGGCAACGACACCTTCTGGACATCAGCAGTCTGACCCGCGAGGAGATCGTCTCCATCCTCGATCTGTCCGACCGATTCCTCGACATCTCGGAACGGCCGATCAAGAAGGTCCCGACGCTCCGCGGGCGGACGGTCGTCACCTACTTCGTCGAGCCGAGCACGCGCACGCGGACGAGCTTCGAGATCGCCGCGAAGCGCCTCAGTGCCGACACCCTCAACATCACGGCCTCCGCCTCGAGCGCGGTCAAGGGGGAGACGCTGCTGGACACGGTGCGCAATCTGGAAGCGATGCGGCCGGAGATCCTGATCATGCGACACAGCGAGGCGGGCGCGCCGCACTTCATCGCCCGTCACCTGGACGTGGCCGTCGTGAATGCCGGCGACGGCTCTCACGCGCACCCTACCCAGGCGCTGCTCGATTGCGCGACCATTCGCCGGCAGAAGGGGAGAGTCGAGGGGCTCGAGGTGGCCATCGTCGGCGACATCGCCCACAGCCGTGTCGCGCGGTCGAACCTGGCGGCCCTCGGCAAGCTCGGGGCCCGCGTGCGTCTCGCCGGCCCCCGGACGATGCTCCCCCCCGGGGTCGAGGGCCCCGGAGTGCGCGTGTGCCGCACGCTCGTCGAGGCGCTCGAAGGCGCCGACGTAATCATGATGCTCCGCATCCAGGCCGAACGTCTGCAGCAGCAGAGCCTCTTTCCGACCGCGCGCGAGTACGCCCGCACCTTCGGGCTCACGCAGCGCCTGCTCGAGGTCAGCCACCCCCAGGCGATCGTCATGCACCCAGGGCCGATCAACCGGGGTGTCGAGCTAGCCCCCGACGTGGCCGATGGTCCGCGGTCGGTCATCCTGGAGCAGGTCAGCTACGGGGTGGCCGTGCGCATGGCCGTCCTCTACCTCCTCTCGGGGAGCCCCCCCGTCGAGTAGAGCGGCCGCTGGCGCGCTGGACCCGCCACGGGGCCTGTGCCTTACTCTCTACCAGCCATGTCCGTCGCTCGCGCTGCCCTGGTGGGCCTCCTCCTCGTTCCGCTCGTGGCCGGGTGCGGTGCGGGCCGCCGGGCGGCGCGTGAGCTCTCCCGGCAGAAGGGCGTGGCGGAGGTCCTGCGGGTCGTCGCGGTGGGGCCGCGCAGCGGGCACGCGCAGGGGGTGAAGCTCCCCGGCGCGGCCTGGCAAGCCCTGAGGCCGGCGCTCCCCCTCCCGAGCGGAACGCTCCTCCGCACGGCGCGCGGCGTACGGGTCCAGGTAGTCATGTCGGACGGTACGCTGCTCCATGTGAACGAAGGGAGTGAGCTGCTGCTCGAGGGAGCGAACGCGCTGCAGGTCCGTTCGGGGGAGCTCTGGGCTGAGATCCTTCCCGGCGGCGGGCGGCCGGTCACTTTCAAGACCCATGCGGGCCAGGTGGTCGCGCACGGCAGCAAGCTCGATCTGCGCGTCGCCGCAGGCTCCACCCGCCTCGAGGTGGCCCGGGGAGTGGCCGAGGCCGCGAATGCGCGAGGACGGGTCGAGGTGGGCGCTGGCGAGGTGGCCGAGATGCGGCGCGAAGAGGCGCCTCGGATCCGACCGAGCGAGGACCTCGCCGGTGCGACGCGGTGGGCGCGCGAGGGGGGAGCCATGCACCCCTCCGCGCAGCAGCTTCGTCCGGGGATCGGATCGCTGACGGCGCGCGTGGCGCGGCACGGGCGGCCACACGCCCTACAGCTAGCCTCCCAGGTGGTGCGCGTGCGCATCGCAGACTCCATGGCCACGACCGAACTAGAACAAACGTACTATAACAATTCTTCTAACGTTCTAGAAGGAAGCCTCCGTTTTCCACTTCCCGGGGGTGCGACCCTGGCTCGGGTGGCCGTTCAGGTGGGGGCGCGCCTCGAGGAGGGCGAGTTGATCGAGCGGCGACGCGTCCGGCCGGGCCAGCGCCATGCTCTGGAGGACACCATCCGTCCGCGCGTACCGTTCCGTCAGGGGGCGGCGCACCACCGGAGCGTCAAGGTCAGAATCCTGCCCGTCGCTCCCCGGGCATTCCGGCGCGTGCTCCTGGTCTACACCGAGGCGCTGAGAGGGGTGCACGAGCGCTACGAGTACGTCTATCCGTTCGCTGCGGAGCGGGGCGCGGGCGGCTCGATCGGCTATTTTTCGGTCGACGTCGAGCTCAGGCACCGGCGTGGGATCGGGGCGGTTGCGACGCCGCTCTACGCCGTGAGCACCGAGCGCAAGGGAGACCAGGTCCACCTGCGCTACGCCGCGAGGGCCTTCCTCCCCACCGCCAGCGTCGTCGTGAACTTCGAGACCGCGAGGAAGGGCCCCGAGCTGGAGTTGCTCGTGCAGGAACCCGAGGGGGGACGGCGCGGCGGCTGCGCTCTTCCGCGCAAGGAGGGGGAGGGAGAAGCAACGCAGCGGGGGGACCCCTGTGGGGACCGGGGCGGGTATTTCGTGGCCGCCCTGCGCCCGCAGATCCCCGCGGCGGGGGCGCCGGTGAGGCGGGACTACCTCCTGCTGATGGACAGCTCCTACAGCACGGGGAAGCAGGGGTGGGCCCTGCAGGTCGCGGCCCTGCAGGCCCTACTGGCGGAGATGGACCTCCGAAGCCGCTTCGCGGTTCTCGCGTGCGATGCCCGGTGCCGGGGTTGGGCGCGCGGTTTCCGCCATCCCACGGCCCAGGCGCGGCGGGACGCGCTGGCCTTCATTCGATCGGTGGGTCCCGCCGGTGCGACAGACCTGCAGGAGGCCTTCGTCGCCGTGGCGGCGGCGATCCGCGGCCGGAGCACCCCGACGCACGTCATCTATCTGGGGGACGGCCGACCCAGCGCGGGGGAGCTCCGCGACGGACCGCTGGCTCAATGGGTGCTCGATGCGCTGACACCCCACGGTGCGACGCTCAGCGCGCTGCGCATCGGCCCCGAGGAGGGCGATGCCTGGCTCCGGGAGGCGACGCGTCGACTCGGTGGAACGCTGCACCGGCTGGGACCGGGGGACGATGTGCCCAACCGGATCTTCGACCTGCTGGCCACGCACTATCGCCCCGCGCTGCGCGGCGTCGAGGTGAGCTTCCACGGCGTGCCGGTGCACCGCGTCTTCCCGGAACAGCTCCCGGCGGTGCCATCCGGGGGTGAAGTGCTGCTGGTCGGGCGCTACTCCTCCCCGGGGGACCTGCAGGTGCGGGTCCGCGGCACAATAGGAGAGGAGGTTCTAGATAAAACGTTCACTATGCGTCTGGGGAGCGAGGCGGGCGGGCGACGGTCGGCGCGCCTCGGGGCACGCCTCTGGGCCCAGCACTACGTCGAGGCGCTCGCGGCGGACGACTACGCGCACAACCGGCCGGAGATCGTGCGCGCAAGCCGGGCCTACCAGGTGCCGAGCCGGGCCACGGCCGTGGTGATCGTCGAGAACGAGCGGCAGCATCGGGAGGTGCTCGCGGCGCGCCGACGAGAGCGCGGGCTCGGTGGGACCGACGCGCGACGTCGCCCCGGGGGAGAGGAGCGGGATGGTGCCGGAGATCCCGACGGAGAGGAGACGCCCTTCGAGGAGCCACCGGACCTCGCAGGGCGCCTGGGCGGGGAGGTCTCCGGCGCGGCTGCGGCGGCGCAGGAGAGTGGAGGGAGCCGCCCCCGCCGGCCGGTAGTCACGCTGCGCGTGGAGCAAGCCCCGGTCGGGGGAGTCGCTCCGAGCCCGGAGGAGGTGCGCTTGCGTCGGGCGGTCACGGCCCAGCCCCTGCGGCGCTCCCTGCGCTTGGCCTACCACCGTCAGCTCGTCCGGCTCGGCCGGTACGAGGAGGCGCTGCGCCACGCGCGGAGCTGGGCCGAGATCGATGGCTCGGGGGCCGAGGCGGTGCGCGCGCTGGCCGAGAGCGAGGCGGCCGCGCTCGACCAACCGCGCGCCCTCCGTACCTACGCGTCGCTCGCGGAGCTCCACCCGAGCAGTCATCGGCTGCAACGGGCGCTGGCCGAGATGTATCGCCGCAAGGGAGACCTCGGGCGGAGCTGCTCTCACCGCTGGTCCGTCCTGGCGCTGCAGCCGCAGCAGGCAGCGGCGCGCACGGAGCTCGCGCGCTGCCTCGTGGCGCGGCGGCTCTCTCGGACGGAAGCGTCCCGGCTCCTGGGGCGCGCCCTCGGCTGGTCTCCCCCAGACGACGGCGTGGACCCCCGCGTCGAACGGCTGCTCGACGAAGCTGACGAGGAAGAGGGCGGGGGCGCCCCGGCCCTCCCCTCCGGGACGCTCGTCGTGAGCGCCACGTGGAAGGTGGGGCAGGATCTGGACCTGGCGATCGTGACGCCGTCCGGGCAGCGGATCACCCCGCTCTTCGTGCTCCGGAGTGGAACCGTACTCGCGGACAGCGTGGACGGCTCGACACCCGAGGTGCTGCGCCTGGCCACCTTGCAGGACGGCATCTACCGGATCGAGGTCGCATCGGGGCACCCGGGAGCGAGCCCCGCGGCTGCCGGGGTCGTCGCGGTGCGCGCCGGAGCACAGCGGCGGGACTTCCCGTTCACGCTCACCTCCCCGATCCAGGCGATAGCGCAGGTGCGTCAGTCGCGCTCCTGGGTCCCCCTCCAGGCGCCGGTGCCGTGACCGCGGGGGACGCCCCGGCCGTTTTCGGCTACGATGGCGTCGACTAGCTCGTCGAGGCAGATATGTCGTTGCTCATTCGAGGCGGACGCGTAGTGGACCCCTCGCAGGATCTGGACCGCGAAGCCGACGTGATGATCGAGGGGGGCCGGATCGCGCGCATCGACCGTGGCATCGCCGGGGCCGAGCGGGTGATCGATGCCCGGAACCGCCTCGTGCTTCCTGGTCTCGTGGACCTGCACGTCCACCTACGCGAGCCGGGGGAGGAGTACAAGGAGGACGTGGCATCGGGGACGCGGGCGGCGGTGGCCGGCGGCTTCACCACCGTCTGCTGCATGCCCAACACGCGCCCGGCGAACGATACGCGGGCGGTGACGGAGCTGATCGTCAACCGCGCGAGAGAGGTCGGCTTGGCTCGGGTGCACCCCGTCGCCGCGATCAGTCGGGGACTCGAGGGGAAGAGCCTCTGCGAGTACGCCGACCTGAAGGAGGGGGGCGCGGTGGCCGTGAGCGACGACGGCCGCTGCGTGATGGACGCCGGCCTCATGCGCCGCGCGATGGAGTACGCCGCGACCTTCGACCTGCCGGTCATCCAGCACTGCGAGGATCACAACCTCTCGGCGCGCGGGAGCATGCACGAGGGCCACGTCTCGACGGTGATCGGACTGACGGCCCAGCCGGCGCAGGCCGAGTCGGCGATCGTGGCCCGAGACCTGGAGCTCGTGGAGCTGACGGGGGCCCGTTACCACGTGGCGCACCTCTCCACGGCGGGTTCGGCGCGGCTGGTCCGGGCGGCGAAGGCCCGCGGCTTGCCCGTATCGTGCGAGGTCGCGCCGCACCACTTCACCCTCACCGACGAGGCGTGCCGGGGCTTCGACACTGCGACGAAGGTGAACCCGCCGCTTCGCGGGCGCGATCACGTGGACGCGGTCCTAGAGGCGATTGCCGACGGCACGGTGGACGCGATAGCCACCGACCACGCGCCGCACTCGGAACTGGAGAAGCTCGTCGAGTTCGGCCTCGCGGCCTGCGGGATCTCCGGCCTGGAGACGGGGCTCGCGCTCAGCCTGGAGCTCTGGCGGAGAGAGGTGATCAGCCTGCCGCGGCTCGTCGCTCTCATGACCTCGAGTCCGGCGCGTGTGGTGGGCCTGCCGGCCGGCACGCTCCGGGTCGGGGCGCTCGCCGATCTCGCAGTGGTTGACACCGAGGAGAGCTGGGTGGTCGACCCAACCCGCTTCCACTCCAAGGGGCGCAACACGCCGTTCGCCGGGCAGACTCTACGCGGGCGCACGAAGACCACGGTGGTAGGCGGGAGGGTGGTCTTCGACGGCACGACGTGCGTGGGGCCGCGGTGATGGAGGCGGGCCGCGAACTCGCCGCGGCGCTCTCGGCCCAGATCGACCGAGTGGCCGCACGCTTCGCGGAGCCCCCGTGGGAGGAGGAGATCCGCGGTGCGCGGCAGGAGTACGACGCCCGACGCGGGCGGATCTTCGACGACGACGACATCTTTTCGCTGCACATGGCGACCTTCCTCGAATGGTATGTGCTCGAGCGACCGCTCGGGGGAGGAGCGCCGCCGGCCTGGCGCGTGCTGGCCGCGGAGGCGTCGGAGGCATCCGAGCTCGGGGAGGAGCGCAGGCTGCTGGCGCGGCTGGCGCGCAGCTATCGGACGCTGCTGCAGGTCACGGGGTCCCACCGGGGAGGGCGTTTCGTGCTCGACCTCGTGCGCGGGGGACGGTGGTTCGTCTCGTGTCCCGACGACGTCGTTGGCCTCGATGCGGGCGAGATATGCGAGGCGCGGCTCGTCCCGCTCGAGGGGCGCGTGGCGCTGGGGCCCACCGTTTTCTTCCACCCGCGGGCGGCCGAGGCGTGCGTCCGGGGGCTCGTCGCCGAACGGGCGCGGCAGGGGAAACTCGACGCCCGTTTGGTGGACGAGCTGGCCGAGATGCGGCTGCACTACGGTCGATTCCGGCAGATCGACGTGGAACACATCTACTGCGACCGCGCCACGCGCGGCCCGTCGCCCGGGAGGTCCTGACGTGGAGAGCTTCCTGAAGCCCGACCTGACCGGTCGCCGGGTGCTCCTCGCCGTGTCCGGAGGGGTCGCGGCCTACAAGGCGGCGGAACTCTGTCGCCTCCTCGTCCGCTGCGGTGGCGCGGTGCAGGTCATGATGACCGACGCCGCGCGCGCGTTCGTCGGAGAGGCCACCTTCGCCGCCCTCTCCGGGCGTCAGGTGGCCACGGGACTCTTCGACCCGCAGCAGGAATCGCAGATCGGCCACATACGGCTCGCCGACGAGGCGGAGCTTCTGGTGTGCGCGCCGACAACCGCCGATCTGCTGGCGAGACTCGCCCACGGACTCGCGGGGGACCTCGTCGGGACAGTCTATCTGGCGTACGCCGGCCCCGTGCTCCTCGCCCCCGCGATGAACGTGCGCATGTGGGAGCACCCGGCCACGCAGGCCAACGTCGAGACGCTCGTCCGCAGGGGCCACCGTTTCGTCGGCCCGAGCCGTGGGGAGATGGCGTGCGGACACACGGGACCCGGGCGGATGGCCGAGCCCGAGGAGATCCTGCAGGCGGTGGGGGCATGCCTGGCTGGCGACGACCTTCGCGGACGCCGGATCCTGGTCTCCGCCGGTGGGACGCGGGAGCCGCTCGATCCCGTGCGCTACCTGGGGAACCGGTCCTCGGGGCGCATGGGATTCGCCCTCGCAGCGGAGGCCTCGGCCCGCGGGGCGGAGGTCGTGCTCGTCGCCGGGCCGTCGTCGCTCCCGACCCCCTACGGCGTTCAGCGCGTGGAGGTCGAGAGTGCGGCGGAGATGGCGCGGGCCGTTTTCCACCACGCCGCGGGAGCCGACGCCGTGATCATGGCGGCGGCCGTGGCGGACTTCCGCCCAGTCGAGCGGGCCGAACGCAAGGTCAAGAAGAAGGACGTGGGGTCGAGCTGGACCCTCTCGCTCGAGCCGACGACGGATATCCTGGGTGAGCTCGGCGCGCGGGAGGGGCGGCGTCCCCTGCTGGTCGGGTTCGCGGCGGAGACGGGACCCGAGCTCGAGGCCTACGCGTCGGCCAAGCTGGCGGCCAAGGGGTGCGACCTCCTGGTGGCGAACGACGTCCTTCAACCCGGGTCAGGCTTCGAGAGCGAGACGAACCAGGCGGTCATCCTCGGGAGGGAAGGCCTTCGCGAGGTTATGGCGCTGCTCGAGAAGCGCCAGCTGGCCGCGCGGATCCTGGACCGCGTCGTCCGCGGACTGGCGAGATAGGTCGGACGCATGGGCGAGAGCGGCGACGTGCGAGAGGAGCTCGCGAGGCTGGTGGGAGACCTGCGCCGGCAGCTCGCGTGGCGCCAGGCCCACGGCCTCGCGGGAGTGGGAGCCTCGGCGAGTCCGCGGCTAGCCCCGGGGCCGGAGGCGACCGCAGCGCCCACGCCGCGACCCTCTCCCGCGGAGGCGGTTCAGGCGGAGGTGCTGCAACCTTCGTCCTCCTCGGTCGACGACCACGCGGGACGGCTCGCGGCAGTGCGCGCGAGCCTCGGCGACTGCCAGCGCTGCGACCTCGCCCAGGGGCGCACGCAGATCGTCTTCGGCACGGGGAACCCCGGCGCCGCGCTGATGTTCGTCGGCGAGGGCCCCGGGCGCGACGAAGACCTTCAGGGGGAGCCGTTCGTGGGGGCGGCGGGCCAGCTCCTCACGCGCATGATCCAGGCGATGGGTCTCGCCCGCGAGGAGGTTTACATCGCGAACATCGTGAAGTGCCGCCCCCCGGGGAACCGCAACCCGGAGCCGGCGGAGATTGCCGCGTGCGAGCCCTTCCTCCGGGCGCAGATCGACGCCATCGGCCCGCGGGCGATCGTGGCGCTCGGCAGCGTGGCCGCACGAGCGCTGCTCGGCACCTCCGAGGCGATTTCGCGGCTACGAGGGCGCTGGACGAGCTTCGGCGGGATCCCCGTGATGCCCACGTTTCACCCGGCCTACCTCCTGCGCAATCCCGAGGGCAAGCGACCGGTGTGGGAGGATCTCAAGCAGGTCATGGCCGAGCTCGACCGTCTAGGAGTGCCGCGCCGCGCCGGAGGATGAGTCGTCAGGCGTGCCGGCTGCGACCACGCGATTCCTTCCACCGGCCTTGGCTTGATACAGGGCCCGGTCGGCCTCTCGCACCAGGGCTTCGCCGGTGGCGGGGCTGTCTGCCGACGCAACGCCTGCGGAGAGCGTGACCCCGATCGCGCAGTCCGGGGACAGGATCACGGTGAGCTCCGCGACCGCTCGCCGAAGGCGCTCGGCCGCGCGCGCGGCCCCTTCGATCCCCGTGTGGGGGAGCAGGATGGCGAACTCCTCTCCACCGTAGCGGCAGGCGATATCGGGGGCGCGCACGATGGACTGGATGGCGCGCGCCACCGTCCGCAGCACCTCGTCTCCCGCGTCGTGCCCGTGGGTATCGTTGATGGACTTGAAGTGGTCGAGGTCCAGGATCGCCAGCCCGAGGGGCTGTCGGTAGCGATTGAAGCGACCGATCTCGTACGCCAGGCTGCGCTCGAAGTGGCGGCGGTTGAAGAGGCCCGTCAGGTCGTCGACGATGGAGAGGTCCCGAAGGAGGTCGTTACGTTCCCGAAGCTGCTTCCGCGTCTGCTCGAACATCAGCGCACGCAGGTTGGCCTCGTCGAGCGTGACCGCGCCGCGGCAGATCCCCATGGCCAGGTGGGCGAGGAGCTGCAGGGTGGCAGCGAGCGGGGCGGAGAGCTCCCGCACCGACGGGCCGTGCAGGAGGAGCGCGCCGTCCACCGATGGGATCACGATCGGTCCCGCCTCGGCGGCGGGCGACGAGCCCTGGAAACCGTCGCAGACGAGGGAGGCGCGTGACCCGAGTTCCACGCGGTGCGGGTCGACGCGGTCCTCGGGATAGAGGGCGGCGAGCTGGTCGGGACTGAGCATAAGGGCGGCGCTCGTCGCGCCACCGAGCGAGGCCGACGCGTCGAGGAGGGTGCGGAGGAGCTCCCTCGGCGGCTGTCCCCGCGCGAACTCCTCGAGCAGGACCAAGATGGGGCTCGGGTCCAGCGGCGGGGCCACGGGGAGCTCCGTCTCACCGTCGCGCACGCCTCCCGTGTCGGGCTTCGTGCCCGGCAGAGGGGAGGGGCTTTCGTTCTGCGTCGCGGTCACGGGCGGAGGGTCTCCTTCGGACGGATCCTAGTTCTCTCCTTATCATCGAACGGAAGCGCTGGCGATTGAGCGGCGGGGAAGGGGCGGACGCTCAACGCCCGCCCGCCGCGGTCGATGGAAAACGTGAAGGGCGGCCCAACCTCACCCCGCCTACATGTCCGCACGGGACCTCGAACCCGTTCAGGCATGGACAGAGAGGGGCCCCGCGTGGAATTCTGACGCCATGTGGGCAGGGCGTGTCATCCCGCGCGCAACGTCGGTTGCGGGACTCGGTGGGGGCGGCCGGAGGCCGTCCGAACGCGTAGGAGGCGCCATGAGCGCGGCAAGGGAGCAGGCGACCAGCCTGGAATTGCGTTTCTCGACTTGCCAGTGGGACGTCATCCCGCAGGTGCGTCGACTCGTCGCGGCGTATCAGCGGGAGCTCCTTCCCGAGCACGATCTGGTGGGCCGGGTAGCGCTGACGGTGCACGAACTGCTGGAGAACGCCGTCAAGTACAGCAAGCCCGGGGACACCTTTCTGCGCGTCGAGCTCAGCTTCGAGGCCGACACGCGCACGGTGTCGGTGACCGTCTGCAACCGGGCCACCCCGGAGGCCATTGCCCAGCTCGAGGCGCACGTGGCGGCTCTGCTGCGCTTCGAGGACCCCATGGTGGGCTACCAACAGATGCTGCGCCGCGCCGCGAAGAAGGACGGAGGCTCGGGGCTCGGCCTGGCCCGCATCATGGCCGAAGGCGAGATGACCCTTCGAGTGCGGGTCGAAGAGCCCGAGACGGTGTACGTCACCGCCCGCGCGCGTTCCGCCGAAAGGAGGGACGCATGACCACCGAGACGAAGATCCCCTCCGTGACGAACGGGACCTTGAACATCGAGACCTCCATGCAGGGGCCGAGCGTCGTGGTGACGATGGTGGGGAGCGCCGAGGCCCAATCCCCCGACTTCCTGCAGTCCTTCTTCGGCCGGCTGCACGCCGAAGCGCTCCGGTCGCAGGTGACCGAGGTCGCGGTCGATCTGCGACGCGTGGAATTCCTGAACTCTGTCTCGCTGAAGGCCTTCGTGAGCTGGATCGTGGAGCTGGAAGAAGAGAACAGCGCGCACCGCTACCGCATCCGCTTCGTGTCGGACACTGCGGTGCCGTGGCAGCGACGGAGCCTCCAGGCCCTGCGAGCCCTCGCGGCCGACCTCATCGTCGTCGACAGCTAGCATACCGAGGCGCGTCGATGGCGACCCCGACCCGTCGATGGGTCCTTGCCGGCGTGCTCGCAGCGAGCGCGTCCGCCTGCAGCACGCAGCGGGCCGGTCGGGACCTGCTCGCCGCGGGGAAGCCGGCGGAGGCGCTGGGTCTGCTGCGCGGGGGCAGCGCGGAGGGGCTTCGCCTGAGGGCCCTGGCTCTGCGAGGCGCGGGGCGGTTGGCGCAGGCACGCCTCGAGCTGCGGATCAGCCTGGCCCTCGAGGAGCTCTCGGCCGAGGCGCACCGCAACCTCGGCTATCTGGAGGCCCACGAGGGGCGACTCGGTGCGGCGCGTCGTCACCTCGCACGCTCCCTGGAGCTCGACCCGCGACAGCCTGGGCTGCGAGCGGTGCTCGAGACGCTTGGCCGGCGACGGAATCGCCTGGGCCGCCGATGCGCACCCCGGGTGCCAGAGCTCCCGGAGACGGTGGCGGGCGGAGGGGCGTGCCCCTCGCCGGCCGCGGCCGGTCGAAGGGTCCGGGAGCTCGAGGAGCGCGCGCCGCTGCTCGGCTGCGAGGGTCCGGCGCTCGCCCTCGCGCTGGAACGAGAGGGGTGTCGCGCCGCGGCGCTCGCGCTCTGGAGGTCGCTCCGGCGCGAGTCCCCGGGCGACGAGCGCTGGGCCTACGCGGAAGGACGGCTCCTCCTGTCGGAAGGTCGCCGCGACGAGGCCCTCCTGCACCTGCTGGACGCCGCGTACCTCGCGAAGCGGCGGGGGCGGGCCAGCCTGCGGATCGGTCGCCTGCTCCTCGGCGCCGGGGAGAAGGCGCTGGCTGCGCAGCGCGCCGTGGAGGCGCTGGTCCTTGCCGAGGACGCCGACGAGCGCCTCACCGCCACGCGCTTGCTTCGCGACGCGGCGGCAGCCACTCCGTGAGCGGATCGAGCGCTCCCGACACCGGCTATCGCGGTGGGTGCTCTCCGAAGACCTCGGCCGTGAAGACCTCGATGAGCGTCGACGGATCGCGCCAGGCCTCCGGCGGCAACCCCGCTTTCCGGCAGGTGTGGTCGAGAAAGGTCTCCCGGTCCCAGCCCGCCTCGACCGGCACCTGAGGCAAGAGCACGCCCCGCCGCGTCCCGCGTTGAACGTGCAGCCCGTGGACTCCCACCTGGACCTCCCCCGGGTCGAGAATCCGGTGTCGCGGGGACAGGACCGAGATCTCGATCTCGATCTCCGGCAGCTCCTCGGGGCGGACCGGTGGAAAGCGGGGATCGCTCGTCGCGGCGGCCACCGCCATGCGGGATACCGTCTCCGCGAGCGGGTGGGTGACTTCGAAGGTTCCGATGCATCCCCGGAGCTGCCCCTCGGCGTGCAGCGTGACGAAGGCGCCACCGGGCTCGAGCAGCCTCGGCCCGACGTCCTCGAAGACCGGTCGCGTCCCGTCGCCCAGGAAGGACTCGATGGTCCGGCGAGCGATGCGGAGTAGAGCTGCCCGGTCCTGGTCGTCGAGCTTCATGGTCATCCCTCCCCGGCCGCGGGCTGCTCGGCGCGCGGGGAACTCCCGACGTGCAGGTCGGGCGGAAGCACCCGCTCGACGTGCTTTCGGGCGAAGGCGCTCGCCCCCACCTCGGGACCCGGGTGAACGAAGAGCTCCGCCGCCCCGCGCGCGGCGAGGGCCTCCTCGGATCGGCCTTGCGCGGCGAGGAGGTGCGCGGTGTCGAGCAGGACCGTTCTGGCCGCGGCGCAGCGCTCGACGGTGAAGTAGTCCGCCACCGCCTGGTCCACGAGCGCGCGGACCTGCTCGGCTCGCACCTCGTCGGAGATGACCAGCCGGCTCGTCGCGAGCTCCTGCAGCTTGAGCATCAGGCGCCGGAGCGGTTCGGACTCCGGGACCCAGGCGCGAAGCTCGCGCAGCTCGAAGAGGGCGAGCAGCTTCTCTTCCGAAACCTGCGTCGCGGGGAGGGTCAGGGCCGGGTGCGGCGTGCGGGGTGCGGGCCCGAGCAGCGAGCTCGCGCGGAGGAACGTCGACGGGAGACCGCGGCCGAGCGCCTCGCAGCGGCGAGCGGCGTCGTGAATGAACCAGCGCGCCTCGTCTGCGGTCACGGGGACGGCCGAGACCTGCTTCTGCAGGGCCTGGAGGTCCTGGCGCAGCGTGCGGCGGTTTACCCGTCCGGTCGTGAATTCGAGGAGCCCCGTCCGCGCGGAGGCGCGCGCCCAGTGCAGGAGCAGCCCCTTGCGCCCCGGCTCGGCGAGCCAGACGAGCCGCTGCCCGTGGCCGTCGTACATGCTGACCATCCCCGCCAGCGCCTCGCCTTCGGAGGGCGCCGGCGCGCTCGGGAGGGCGGCCTCCGCCGGGACGGGGACCTCGACCGCCACCTTCTGGCTGCGCAGGCGGTGGAGCGCCGTCCGCGCGGCCTTGGCCACGCCGCGGTGCGGAAGCCCGGCGAGCCAGGCCAGGTGCTCGGTCCGCTCCCGGACCAGCAGCTCGGCGAGAAGCGCCTGCACCACCTCTTCGTCCACCTCTGTCGGAGGCGCGGCCAGTTCCCCCCGCGTCACCTCGTGGGCCCACGCGAGATCCGCGGGCCAGGCGCTCTCACCGCGGGGCTGTTGCAGTCGCTCCTGCAACCTTTGGACATTGCTGGACGATTTTCCACGCTTGGGCATGCGCGCATGTGACTCCACCGACGCAGGATTGTCAACAGCGCGCGCGGTGAGGCGCTGTACCTCGACGGTTTTCTGGTTAGAATGTCCGTTCCTGTCTGCGATCGAGGCCGCGGCGCACCGCCGTCTCGCTACGGAGCAAGCATTGTGAGCAACGGCCGGCGCGTCGTGGGAATAGGGGAAGCAGCGATCGACCATCTGGCGGTCGTCGGGCGGTACCCAGAGCCCGACACGAAGACCGAGCTCGCCGGGCTGAGCCTGCAGGGTGGCGGGGCCACGGCCACGGCCCTGGCGGCGCTGGCGGCCCTGCGGGTAGAGACGGCGTTCGTGGGCAAGGTTTCGGACGACGACTTCGGCCGCTTCGTGGTGCGGGGCCTGCACGGGCTGGGAGTGGACACCCGCGCGCTCGTGATCCAGCCCGACCGTCTCTCCCCCTACCGGTTCGTCGTCGTAGAGCACGAGGCGACGCGACGGACGGTGTTTCACACCCGGGGGAGCGTGGACCCTCTCGAACCGTCGGAGCTCCCTCCCGAGCTCTTCACGGACGCGGCCCTGCTGATCGTCGACGGGTATCACGTCGAGGCGCAGATCTGGGCCGCCGAGGAGGCGAGGCGGCGGGGCGTTCGCGTGGTGCTGCGAGCGGCGACGCTGCGCGAGGGGATGGGGGAGCTCGTGGCGCTCAGCGACGTGCTCATCGCCTCGGAGCGCTACGCCGCGGAGGTGGCGCCGCGGGGAGAGGTGGAGGACAGCCTCGTGGAGCTGAGCCGGCTCGGGCCGCACACGGTGGTCATGACCCTGGGCACGGACGGCAGCATCGGTCTCGAGGGGGAGAAGCTCGTCCAGCAGCCCCCTCTCGGCGTGAAGGTCGTCGACTCCACCGGGGCAGGGGACGTCTACGTCGGCGGGTACTGCTACGGTCTGCTGCGCGGCGCGCCCCTCGAGAGGTGCATGCAGCTCGCTTCGGCGGCCGCCGGACTGAGCTGCCGCGAGCTGGGCGCACGGGCCGGACTCCCCTCCCTGGCCGAGGTGGAGGAGGTTACCTAGTGCCCTCGTCCGAACGAGCGGCCGTCGCCGAAGCCCCGGCGCGCGCACGGCCGGTCCGCGCCGCCGCCGCAACCGGCACCCTCGTCGGCGCGTTCGTCGGTGCGCTGGTGGGCATCACCGACGGGATCCTCGGACTCCGCGCCGAGGGCGCCTCGCTCGGCGTGGTGGCGCTCGGCGTGTGCCTCTCCGTCCCCCTCGGCTGGCTCTTCGGCCTCGCGTCCGGAACCATCTACGGGGCGCTCCGTGCGACCCTCTCTCCGACGGTCGGTCTCTGGGGCCGACTGCGTCAGGACGCCGACGCGGACCTCCGGGTCGCGACGGGCCTGCTGGCCTTCGCGGCCTGCATCCTCGTCGAGGTCGCGCTGGTCTACGGTTTCGCGGCGCACGTGGCCGCCGGGATGGCGAACCGGCAGCTTGCAGCGCTCTCGACGGCCCTCGTGGCGGGAGCGGCGCTGCTGGCGGTGCTCGCCGCCTTCTTCCCGTGCTTTCAGCTCGTGCGTCCCCTCACGCGTCGCGTCCCCCGCAGCGCGCGCTGGCCCGCGACCTCCAGTGTCTTCGTTGCGCTCGCGCTGGCCGGTCTGGCAGCGGGGCTCTTCGTGCTCTCTCGCGTCGACTGGCGCGTGCTGAAGCTCGGGCCGTGGGTCGCCCTGGGGTGCATGATCGCATTCAGCGCGACGGTGACGCCCTTCGCAACCCGCCGCTGGCCCGCGACGGGGAGCGCCCCAGCAGCGCTCGCGACCCTGGCTCTGGTGGTGGCGCTGGCCGGGGGCGCTCCAGCCGCTGGACGCTCCGAGATCAACGTCGCCTCCGCCCTGCAGGAAGCGGCGCTCGCACCCCTGGTGATCGGCCTGGCCCGCGCCCTCGGAGATCGCGACCGTGACGGCTACGCGGCCTGGTTCGCCGGTGGCGACTGCGACGACCGGAACGCCGCCGTTCACCCGGGCGCCACGGACGTGCCGGGCAACGGGGTGGACGAGAACTGCCAGGGGGGGGATGCGACGCGGACACGCCCGCCGTCGCGGAAGGTCGCCGCCCGGCCGCACGCTCCCGTCTTCGACGGGAACGTGCTCCTGCTGTGCATCGATACGCTGCGGGCTGACATGCTCGGCGCCATGGGGCACACGGGGGGGCTGACCCCCGCGCTGGACCGGCTGGCCCGTCGCGGCGTGCTCTTCCGGCGCGCGTTCGCGCAGGCGGCCAACACCCCGCAGTCCTTCCCCTCGATCTTCACGTCGCTCTATCCCTCGCGCGTCCCCTACCGAGAGAAGTTCGTCGGCTATCCGTCGCTCCGGCCGGACGCGGTGACCTTCTTCGAGCTCCTCAAAGAGAAGGGCTTCGCCACCGCTGCCGTTACGTCGCACTTCTACTTCACGCCCGAACGGGGGATCACGCAGGGGGTGGACCGCTGGGACAACGAGGGGGCGAAGACCCTGCGGGAGAGCAACCACGACATCGCCGCGCCGCGCATCGTGCCGCGCGCGCTCGCCACGCTGAAGGGTCTGGCCGGCAAGAAGCAGCGCTTCGCTCTCTTCGTCCACCTCTTCGAGCCCCACAGCACCTACGTGACGCACGACGAGCTGCCGCGCGTCACGGAGCGGGGCGCGGCCGGGCTGCGGCGGAAGTACGAGTACGAGGTGAAGTACGTGGACCGATGGGTCGGCCGGCTGCTGGAGGGGCTGGACCAGCTCGGGCTGACGCAGCGCACAGCGGTGGTGGTCTTCGCCGATCACGGCGAGGCGTTCGGCGAGCACCGATTCTTCTTCCACGGGCAGGCGCTCTACAACGAGGTGCTCCACGTCCCGCTCATCCTGGCGGTGCCCGGCTGGGCCCCGCGGATGGTGGACGCCCCCGTGCCGCTGCTGGACCTCGCGCCGACGGTGGTCGAGCTGGCCGGTGCTACGGCGCCGGAGGGGTTCCAGGGCCAATCGCTGGTCCCGCTGGCTCGGGGAGCGGCCCCCCCCGCGAAGGAACCACGCCGCCTGGGGGCCGTCCTGCTGCCCTATCCGGCGTGGCCGAAGGGACAGCGCGCGGCGCTCCTCGGCTCGTACAAGGCGATCCATCGCGTGACGGAGAACCGCTTCGAGATCTACGATCTCGCGCGAGATCCCAAGGAACAGCGGAATCTGGCCGCGGGAGATCCCGCTCTGGCTACCCAGCTCAAGGGTGAGCTGGCACGCTTCTCGGAAGCGGAGCTGGACTAGTCGACGGCCCTAAGGGGCGGCGGCGCGACGCAGGACGCAGGACGAACGCAGCTTAACCCGGCGCGGCAGGCGCCGATTGAAGGGGGTACGACGATGCGTGATCGGGTGGCCGTAGCCGGGGTGGGGCTTTCGGGAGGGCTCGAACCCATGGCGGGGGCTCTCGGGCTCTACGTCGTGAAGGTCGCCGACTTCGAGACGGCGCGAGCCGCCCTCGAGGAGAATCCCCCCCTCTGCGCCGTGGTGGACTGGCGCAGCGCGGTGGGACGCGACCTCTGCCTCGGCGTGAGAGGCTCGCCGGTCCTCGCCGACCTGCCCCTCGTCGCGGTCGTGGACGACCCCTGGTCCCCGACGGTCGGAGAGGCGTTCACCTCCGGCGCCGACGACTACGTGGCCATCGCGGATCTCGAGCACGTTCGCGGCAAGCTGGCCTCGCTGCGGGGCAGCGGCATCGCTCTCGGCGGGAGCCTGACCGGCGCCGTGATCCTCGCGGACCCCGACCGCCAGCGTCGCGTGCAGCTGGCGCGGCACCTGGGGCGGATGGGGCTCAACGTGCGGTTCGCTCTGGACGCGGACGGGATCCCGAACGACCCTGAGGTGCGCCTGGTCGTGGCCCACTACGAGCTCCCGCCGCACGGCATCCTCCCGGCGCTGCGTCGACTGGAGACGGCGCGCGCCTCGGACTCCGCCATCCCCTGGGTGGTCGTGGGTCCCACCGAGGCTCTGACCGCGCTGAAGAACGACGTGGGGGATGCGCCCGGCCTGAAGTTCTTCGACGAGGCCAGCGATCCGGCGCAGATCGTGTTTCTGGCCAACCAGCTCCTCGTGGGACAGGCCAAGGCCATGCGCCGCAGTCCGCGCTTGCTCTATCAGGTCCCCGCCGCCATGAGCGCGGCAGGTGGCCCGGCCGCCTCTCCTGCCGCCTGGGGCTACACCTACAACATCAATCGCGGTGGCCTCTTCATCCGCACGATCACCCCGCCAGCGGCAGGCTCGATGCTGGAGATCGAGTTCACGCCCCCGCACGGTCGTGGCCGGGTGCGCGTGGAAGGGAAGGTCGTCTGGCGGCAGGAGTTCCCCGGAACGCGCAGCTCGCCCGCCGGCTGCGGTATCCAGTACGGTGAGCTGCCGCTGGCCGACGGGGCCGCGCTCGAGGTCGGGTACGGGAAGCTCCTCGAGGAGAGCGGCGAGCAGGCGGACTGAACGCGGCAGCGACCTCGGCAGGCTCAGAAGTTGTCGTCGGGTCCCATCCCGTGACCGCCGCCGGGCCCTCGCTTCATCCAGCGGTGGCCCCGCCCGGGGAGCAGCCCGCGGAGCTTTTCCCACTGCGGCTTGCTCATCAGGCGCCGGATGTGCAGCATCATCAGCAGCCGCTGCTTCTTCACCTGCCCTTCCGCGCGAGTCACCTTCTCCACCAGCGCCCCCACCTTGTCGTCGCTCGGCACGCTGTCGGACTCCATCAGCTCCCAGAGGTCGAGGCGGGCCGCTCGAAGCTGCGCCTCGAGGGGGATCATCTGCCGCTGCGCGGCGAACGCGATCTTCCGGATCTGCGCCAGCTGCTGCGGACTCAGTCCGACCTGCGACGCGACGCGAAGCAGTCCGTGTCCCGGCCCCCCTCCGCCGTGCGGCGCCGGCGGGGGACCGGGTTGGGCCCACCCCGTGCTTGCGGATGCCAAGAGGACGAGCGTGAGCGACATTCCACCTAGCGTGCGATGCATGGGTCACCTTCCAGGTTTCTGGTTTGCGGCCGATCGGGGCAAGAGGTCCTCCGGACGGATGTCTTCGTAGATTCGAGTGCCCGTCGCCGCCGAGGAGTCCGACGGATCCTCGGCCATCCACTCCGTGGGGACCTCGTCGGAATCGGTGCGGTAGATCCCTTCGGCCAGCGAGAGGGCGCCGAGCAGGTCCACCCGATCTGCCCGATCGGGGACCTCGTCGAGGGCTCGCGGTGGCGTGGCCGTCCCCGGTTGCCGCCAGGCGTGGCGACCGCCGCCCGCAAGCGCGAGCACGACCGCTCCGACGGCCACCGCCCCCGCGAGGAGGAGGGCTGGCCGCCACCGGGGACGCTCCGCCCGCGACGAGACCGTCGCGCCACTCCCGACCACGTAGGGTGGACGAGGCAGGGTCTGTCCTGCCGCCTTGAGCAGCACGAGAGCCTCGGACAGACCGCGGCAACTCGAACATCCCCGAAGGTGCGCGGCCACCTCGGGCGTCTCTTCGCCCGCGGCCACGGCGCGTTCGACGGTGCGGCACAGGCGGCTCATGGGGACTCCTCCAACGTCGAGCGCAGTCGTTTGACCGCGCGCAAGAGGTGCGTCTTCGTGGTGCCAGGCGACACGCCCAGCGTCTGCGCGACCTCGGGGACCGAGAGACCGTGCACGTGCCGCAGCACGAAGGCCGCGCGCTGCTGGGCCGCCAACCCCGCCAGCGCCGTCCGCACCCGCGCCGCCTGCTCCGCCATCTGGAGCAGCTCCTCGGGGCCCGGAGACGTCGAGACCGGTGGCGCCACGACACCGGGCAGGAGATGTGACAGCCGAACCCGTATCCGCCGCCGCCGCAGAGCCTTCAAGGCACGGTTGACGACGATACGCAGCAGCCAGGTGTGCATGGCTGCGTCGTGCCGAAAGCGGGGGAGGGAGCTGCGCGCCAGCACCCAGGCGTCCTGCACCGCGTCCCGCGCCTCCTCCGGCTCGCCGCTGATATCGAGGGCGATCCAATAGGCACGCTGGGCCCACGCGGCGAAGGTCGCTTCGAGCTCCGCGACGAGGTCCTCCGGCGTGACGGCGATCACCGAGGTCCCCTCCATCGATTGGCCGAGCTCGCCCGTCATTGACCTGTTAGACCCCCGACGGGGCCGCTCGGCATACCGCCTGCCCACGCCGAAGTGAGACCTCCGCTCAGGCGGGCAAGGCGATCCCCAGCCGCTCCCGGAGCGTCAGGTGCTCCTCGCTGACCGCGAAACAGAGGAGGTGGCGCAGCCTGGGCCCCGCCATGGCCGCGACATCTGCTGGCGTACTCGCGGAGGCCCGCAGCTGATACCCCTCGTCGCGGAGGAGCATCCGGACGGCGGCGGGCACGTCGCCACAGATCACGAGCGCCAGGCGGTCCTCGCTCTGGCGCATGGCGGCGACCCACTGCTCCGGCTGCAGCGGGCGGTCGCCGAGCTCGAGCGCCACGGTCTCCAGTTCGGCGCGCTGCTTGCGGTTCAGGGACCGCCCGAGCACCGCTTGCCAGGCTTCGAGCTCGGCAGCGGGGTAGGGGGGCGAGTAGCTGGCGCAGATGACCGAGAGCGTCGCCGCGACCAGCCGGCCGAGGTCCTCCGGCTCGTGCCGCAAGGCGAGCAGGTGCCGCAGCCGGACGCGCGCCAGCGCCCGCGCGATGCGGAGGCGCAGCTCCGGCCCCGACAGCTCCACGTCGCGCGGCAGGTAGAGGCTGGGGGTCGCGGTATCCTCGACGCGCAGCTGTTCGAGGCCCCCTTCGGTGCGGAAGCACTGCACCGTCACCCCCCCGAGCGCCTTGCAGAGCTCGTGCACGAGCTCCGCCAGCTCCGGGTCGGTCCGCGCAGAGAGCTTGCTGGGTCGAGGGGTGGGGAGCGTCTCGTGCGGCACCGCCCTGCGGAGCGCGGCCTCGGCGCCGAGGAGCAGGAGCCGCAGCGGGCCGCGCCCGTCGGGGTGTACGATCTGGCCCTCCACCTCCTCGTTCGTCACCGGCCGGGGGGGGAGCAGCGGTGCGTGGGAGCGCCGCCCCTTCACGTACGCGCGGTCGGCCTCGGTCGCAGCGCCGACGGAGGCCAGGACGCTCCGCGCCACGTAGACCCGGTCCGGCGCCTCCTGGCGGCCGAAGACGCTGAGCAGCGCCTGGTACGAATCGATGCGGAACGGATCCCGGTCGAGTCGGGCCCGGTGCACGGTCAGACTCGACTCGAGGTGGGCGTGTAGGCCGCGCAGGTCACCCTGGCGCCGGAGAATAACCGCCATCACCTCCGTCCCCTTGAGGTCCCCGGGGTCGAGGGCCAGGGCGCGCCGGCACGCCTCCTGCGCGCGACGAAGGTCTCCGAAGCCGTCGGCGTAGATCTGCGCGAGCTGCAGGTGGTAGTCCTTCACGCGGTTGCGGTCGTCGTCGCGCTGGATGAGCTGCTCGGTGATGGCCACCGCCTCCTGCCACGCCTCGCGCTTGATGAGCAGGCGGCTCAGGCGCGTGAGCGCGCCGAGGTCGTTCGGGTCGAGCTCCAGCACGCGACGGTATTCTTCGGCGGCTCGATCGGGGTCGGGGAGCTTCTCGTCCCAGATCATGCCCAGCTCGAAGTGGAGCGCCTTGAGCAGCACGGGGTCCTCGGTGAGGCGCACCAGACGACGGTCTACCCCGGCGAGCGCCTTGTAGTCGCTGCCCCCACGGCAGAGCTCCGCGAGAGTGGTCAGGAGCGCTCGGTCGTCCGGGGCCAGCTCGAGCGCTCTCACGATCGTCCTTCGAGCCCCGAGAGTGTCCTGCAGACGACTGCGTTGCAGCTCGGCGATTCGCGCGAGGAGCTCGCGCTGTTCGAGTACTGTGGGAGCCGCTTCCGCCACCTGGCTGAGGAGCGTCACGAGCTCCTTGTGCTCGCGTCGCGAGGTGAAGAGCCCAGTGAGGGCGCTGATCGCCCCCTGATGCCTCGGGTCCACGGTCAGCACGCGCCGGTACGCCGCGACCGCCATGAGGGGGTCCTCCACCCGGAGCTGCCAGATGCGGCCCGCTTCGAAGAAGCAGCCGGATCGCCTCGGCAGGTCGAGGCTGGCCTCGGCTTCGAGTTCGAGCGAGCGCGCCATGCTCGCCGCGTCGCCGCTCGCCCGCGCCGCGCGGTGCCACCCACGAACCGCGGGCAGGTAGCTCGGGAGCTGCTCTGCGGCCAGGCGGAAGAGCTCGAGCGCCTGTTTCAGCTGGCCCCCGTTGGCGTGAACCGACGCGATGGCGGTGAGCATCGCGGCCTGCTCGGGCACCGTCTGAGCGGCCTTCGCGTACCGTCCGAGCACCTGCGCGAGCTCCTCCGGTTGCCCGCTGGTCCTCGCGTGGCGCTCGAGGGTGGCGAGGGCCTCGGCGTGGGCGGGCTCGCGCACGAGCACTTCGACGGCGCTCTGCGCGGCGCCGCGAAGATCGTCGAGGCGGTCCTCGCGCAGCGCGGCCACCACCACGGCACAGGCCTGCCGGTAGTCCTGGTCCTCGCACGGCTCGCGGGTGAGCTCGAGCACCGCGGCGAGCGCCTCCCAGCGCTGAAGGCGCGCGAGCAGGACCTCGAGCTGCCGGAGCACGATGGCGTTGCGCGGCGACAGCTCGAGCACCCGGTCCAGGGCTTCCACGGCGCGCTCGAGCTGATGCGCGTCGCCGCTCCACAGCCGCGCCAGCTTCGTGCAGGCGAACGCCCGCTCCCAGGGGTCCCGCGCCCGTTTCAGCTCGAGCTGGTGCACCGCGATGAGGTTCTGCCGGTCCCCCACGGCGGCGTAGAGGCGGGCCAGGTGCTGAACCGCCGCGTCGTCCTCGGAGACCCGTGCGGCGCGGCGGAGGTGCTCGACCGCCAGCGCGGGCCGTTGACCGTGCTGCAGGAGCTCGGCGAGCCGTCGGTGGTGCAGAGCCTGCACCGCCGGGACCTCGGCGGGAGGCAGGCGCGTGAGGAGCTGGAAGAGCTCGGCGTGGTTCCCGGTCTGCCGGTAGAGCCGCACGAGCTGGTCGGCCGCGGCTGGCCGGTCGAGGTCCCCCTTGAGCGCTTCGGCGAAGCAGACGGCAGCTTCCTCGGGGCGCTGGAGCTGCTCGAGCAGGAGCCTCCCGCTCTTCATCAGGAGCCAGGTCCGGTGCGCCGTCTCCTCGGTGTGATCCAGCTCGCGACGATGCAGCTGCAGGAGCTGCTCGTGGCGCCCCCCGCGCTGGAGCAGGCGGCCCGCCGCCATGAGCGCTGGCTGGTGCGTCGGGTCCCGGTCCAGCACAGCCAGATGCGTCTCGAGCGCCGCCGGGCCGTCCCTGAGCTCGTGCTCCTGGACCTCGGCCACCTCCTCGAGCAGAGCGACAGCACGCCACCGGTCGTGCGTCTGATCGGCCTCCGTCCGCAGGACACTCACGAGGTGCTCCCAGCGTCCCGTGAGCGTGTAGATGCGCCGCAGCGCTCGTAGCGCCTCGAGGTTCGCGGGTTCGAGGAAGAGGAGCCGCTCGTGCGCGCTCACCGCGGCGTCGGGGTCGGCGAGTCGCGTTTCCCAGAGCTCGGCGATGCGCCGGAGGATCGCCACCTTCTGCTCCCGCTCCGTCGTCTGCGCCAGGTCGCGTTCGTAGGTGGCGATCAGCTCCTCGTAGCGGCCCTCCGTGTGGTACACGCGGCTCACTCCGCGCATCGCCGGGCGATAGCCGGGCTGGAGCCGCAGGGCCTCCTGATAGTGCTCGGCCGCTGCCGCGCCGTTCAGGAGCTTCGTCTCGTAGAGGTCGGCGATGCGGTAGTGGATCGCCGCTCCGTGACTCGGGTCGGTGAAGAGCGCCAGCTCGTCGGCGAGCAACGCGACGAGCTCCGCGTGGAGCCCCTTGCGCTGATAGAGCCGCGCGAGGAGCATGCGCGCCGGCATATGCCGCGGGTCCAGCCGAAGCGCGGTCCGCAGGGTGCCGATGGCCGCGTCCGGGTCCTGCAGTCGCTCGACCTGCACGCGGGCGAGCTGGAAGGCGATGGCTCCACCGTCCGGGCCCTGCCCCACGAGCTCGAGGGACCTCTGCAGGGCCACCGCCAGGCCGGCCCACTTCTTCTCGCGCTCGAGGAGCTGCGCCAGGTCCTGCTGGACTGCGAGGTCGTCGGGCGCCCGTTCGGCCGCCTGCTCGACGGCCCGGAGGGCCATCTCGGCGTTGCGCAGTCGGCCGGCGTAGTAACGCGAAGCCTCCCACAGGGCGGCGGCGGCCATCGGTCCGTCCTCTGCCTCGCCGAGGCTCTCGTAGAGCTTCGCGACCACGGGGTAGTCGCGGTTGGCTCGCGCGACGCGCAGCAGCGCCCGGAGCGCCTGCTGATTCGTCGGGGCGGCGTTGAGCGCGCTGTGAAAGAGTCCCGCGGCTCCCTCGAGATCACCCGCGGCCTCGCGCAGCCGGCCGACCTCGCAGAGGTACGCCGACCGGAGCGCCGGGTCCTCGCAGAGCCGAAGCTGCCGTCGCAGTAGCGCCTCGGTCTGATCGTGGTCCCCCTCGTGACGCGCGAGCTCCGTGAGGGCTTCGATGGCCAGGGGGTCCTCGGGGTCGATCTCTAGCGCCCGCGTGAGATCCGCCCGGGCGCCCGCCAGGTCGCGCAGGTGGGCCACCCGATAGAGCGCGCGGTCGACGAGGACGGCGACCCGCTCGGCGGCGGAGGGCGCGCCGCTGAGCTCGGTATCCATGACCCGCACCACCCCCGCGTGGTCCCCGCGTCGCGAGAGCAGGCGGACGAACGAGCGGTTGTTCACCCCGAGACCGGGCCACCGATGATGGCTCGCGCGGTAGCACTCGAGGGCCCGTTCCTCGTCCCCCAGGTTGACCTCGACCAGTCGGCCGAGCTCGTAGTGCAGGACGGCCGCTCGCCGGGCCGAGGTCGCCGCGCCGGCCTCGCGCTCGAGCCGAGCAGCACGCTCCTCCCAGTACCGGCGATCTACCTCGGGGGGAGGGGCGACGACCTGTGCCGCGTGCCGTCCCGTGTGGGAAGCGCGCTCCTCGGCGGGGACCGTGAGTTCCTCGGTCTGTCCCTCCATCGCGCCGAGCTCGCGCAGCAGGTCGCGATCGACCTCTTCCGGACCAGCCTCCTCGGCTTCCTGGACCGGAGTCCGGCGCAGTTCGTCGGCGATCGATTCCTTCGGGCCGGGAGCCTTGCCGTACGCTCGCGTCTCGACGCCGCGAATGGGGGGCTTCCCTTCGCGAGGGCGGCCGACCTTGCGCGGTCGCCCCGCTCGCCGCGTCACCGAGGGATCGTCGTCGCGGGTCATCGTCGCGTCCCCTCTGCCGGAGCCAGCCCAACCTCCTGCCGCGCGGCGAAGTACTCCTCGCTCACCACGTACTGCAGCAGGTCTCCGAGCTCGGCGCTGGTCACGTTCCCCATCAGCGCGGCGGCCTCCTCCAGGCCGAGCTGCGGATCTCCCGCCGCGAGCAGGCCCGCCCGGTTCGCGCCGCAGCTGAGCGCGCGCGCGAAGCTCCCGGCGTTCACGGTGGGGAGCGCCTGCACGATGGGCTCGATCGCCTGGGCGAGGATCCGTCGGTCCTTCCGACCGAGGAGCTTCGCGATGCGCTTCACCTCCTCCGCCTGGTACTCCGCGTCCTCCGCGCCCGGCTGCGCCTCCGCCTGGTCCGGGAGCGCGACGCGGATCAGCGTGGCGAGCAGCCCCCGGATCTCGCGCACCGAACGATCGCGCAAGATGAGCGCGTGCTCCGACAGAAAGAAGAGGGCGCGCCCGAGACGGTAGCGGGTCCCGGCGCCGAGAGGGCCCGCGGCGAGGCGGCTGCCGAGGATCAGCGCCGGCTTGGCGAACATCTCCACGGTGACGAGCTCGGGGTCTCCGGGGGAGGTCCAGAGCTCGTAGGCCGGGCTCCCGACGAGGCGGGCGAGGCTCGCGCACTCCTCGTGGAGCGGATCGTCCTCGGCGACGCGGTCGTGCCGCGAGATGCCGTACCGCTCCGGGTCGGTCGCCACGATGCGCTGGAGGCTCGGCCCGGCCGTCTGCAAGAGGTCGCGCAGGGCGCCCCGCGCCTCGTGGGGGACGACGAGCTGGAGGTAGCGTTCCGGCGACAACCCACCCGTCGCCAGCTCTCCACAGCGCGTCCGGTGGTCGACGAGAAACTGGTGTTCGACCTCGTCGAGGGCTCCGAGGCGTTCGAGCACCACGCAAGCGCAGTAGAGCCGATCGAACTGCCGTTGCCAGCGGAAGATGCGCGCCATCTGGTGGTAGAGGCGATCGTCGAAGGGACGTCGCGCGAGCTCCGCCCGGTGGTGCGCGACCGCCGCCTGGAGATGCTCGGCCACCGCCGACCGGTTACCCCTGCGGCCGTGGATCGCCGCCAGCCGCTCGGTCGCCTCGAGGTCCAGGGGGTCCAGGACGAGCACCTCCTGCAGCGCCGAGACCGCGCGCTCGTCGTCCTCGAGGCGCTCCTCGGCCAACTCGGCCAGTTCCTTGCGCAGACGAATGCGCTCCGCCTCGTCCTCGGCGTGGTCGGCGAGTCGCTCGAGCGCTGCCACCTGCGCGCGGTAGTCGCACGCCGCGGCGGCCGCCTCCACCGTCTGGCGCAGGAGCCACGGATCCACCCCGCGCACCTCCTGGGCGGCCCGCAGCAGCGCATCGAGCGCCGCGCGTGGCTGCCCGAGCTCGGTGTAGAGCTCGCCGAGCCTCCTGCGCAGACGCAGTCGCTCTTCGGCGTCGCCGACCAGCCCCTCGGCCTGGCTGTAGGCCGACTCGGCCTTCGCCAGCTCGTGCCTCTCGAAGTAGAGGTCCCCGAGCGTCACCAGGGCGAAGACGTGGTAGGGGTCGATCTCGAGCACGCGCCGCAGGCAGGCGATCCCCTTCTGGCGTTGCTGGAGCTGTTCGAGGAGCAGGCGGCCGAGCTCGACGTACAGCGGCAACAGCTCGGTCGTGTCCTGCGTGGCGGCGATCTGCCCCTGCAGGAGCGCGGCGAGTCCCTCCCAGTCCTCCCGGGCCCGCAGGAGCTCCTGGAGTCGACGGAAGGCACGCGGGTGCTCGGGCTGGAGCTGCAGGACCGTCTGGTAGAGCGGGATGGCCCGATCCGGTTCCCCGAGCCGCTCCTCGTAGAGCTCCGCGGCGCGAGAGAACGCGTCAGCGCTCGCGTCGGAGGACTCGAGGCTCTGGCCCTCGAGCTCGGCCAGCTCTGCGAGCTCGGCCCACCGCCCCTGGTCCTCGCACAGCAGCTCTAGGCCGTGCAGGGCGCTCCAGTGCCCCTTGCTGTGCTCCAGCGCCTCGCGGTAGGCCTGCTCCGCGGGCCCCGGCTGGCCCAGCCGCAGCTGCACCTCCGCCAGCTCGGTCCAGAGGCAGGCCAGCTCGAAGGGCTCCTTGGTGGCCTGGATCCTGCCAAGGAGCAGGTCGGCCAGTTCGGCGGCCGCACCGGCGTCCCGCAGCAGCCGCTCCATGGCCCTCTGGGCGTAGATCCGCCCCGACTTCAGGCCCAGAGACTTCGCGTAGTGCGGGACGGGGTCGCCGTAGCCGAACTCCTCTCGCAGGCGTCCGACGCGAAGCTCGAGCTCGGCCGCAGCCCGGTCGTCCCGCACCGTCCCGGCCAGGCGCTCGAGAGTGTCGATGGTTTCCCGACGAAGCTCGAGCCGCTGATAGAGCTGCAAGACGGACCAGAGGGTCCAGACGTTCGGCTCGCTCTCCATCGCGCGCTCGTAGAGCTGCGCCGCCTTCCGCGGCTGCCCCGCGTGACGGTCGGCCAGGTCCGCGAGCTGCAGGCAGAGGCTCGAGCGCTGCCGCGGCGAGGTCGCGTGCTCGAGCGAGGTGCCGAGGTGCTCGAAGAGCTGGGAGTGGTCGCCCTGCTCCTCGAGCAGCCTCGCCACGCTGGCCTGCGGTGGCGCGAGCGTGGGACAGAGGCGCAGCGACCGGAAGTAGTCCCTGAGCGCCTCCGACGGATCTCCCAGGCGCTCCTCTTTGAGCGCGCCGATCTGCCAGAGGCGCAGAGCCTTGGCACGTCCGTCGGCCGCGCCGTCGAGGGTGCCCTCCAGCAGCACCGTGAGCTCCGCCCATTCGCCGCGGCGCTCGAGCAAGCGGGCGAGGGCGGCGATGGCGGGGTGGTAGTCCGGCTGGCGGTCCAGCAGCACGCGGTACGTCTCGGCGGCGCGCGCCTCGTCGAGCAGTTCCTCCTCGTAGATCTGGGCCACGGCGTAGTAGAGGGACGAGATCTGGTCCGGGTCCGTGGAGGCGAGGATCTCCGCCTCGTGCATCTCGATGAGCTCGCGCCAGTGCCCCCGCTGACGGTAGATCCGGCCGAGCGCGCGAAGCGAGGGGAGATACTCCGGGCTGACGGCGAGAGCGCGTCGGTAGCACGCGACCGCCTGATCCAGATCGAGGAGCTGGTCCTCCCAGATCTCGCCGATCCGGTGGAGCAGCTCGGTTCGCCGCTGGGAGTCGCCGATGAGCTCGACCTCGCGTTCGGTGAGCTCGGCAAGGTCGTGCCACCGGAGCGCCTCGGCACAGAGTCGGGCGGCGGCGCGCAGCATGCCAAGGTCCGTTGGCGCGAGGGCCAGGGCGCGCAGGTAACAGTCGATGGCCTGCTCGGGTTGCTGCAGGTGGTGGTACCAGACCGAGGCCATCGTCTCGAAGAGATGAATGCGGCGCTGCGCGTCCAGCTCGTGCGACAGCTCCTGGTCGTAGAGCTGCAGCAGTTCCTCCCAGCGCTCGAGGCGGGTGAAGAGCCGCTCGAGGGCGGTGACCGAGGCCTGGTAGCCGGGCCAGGCCGTCACCGCCTCGCGGTGCGCCTCGAGGGCCTCGTTCGTCCGCCCGTGCCTTTCGAGGAGCACCGCCACGCGAAAGAGCCGCTGGGCGCGAGCCCGCGGATCGGTGACGGCGAGGAGCTCCGCCCGGTGCACCGCGAGGAGCTCGTCGACCTGGCCGGTGGCCTCGAGGATCTGCGCCAGCCCTTCGAGCGCGGGCTGATAGGACGGCGCCGTCTCGAGGGCGCGCCGGTACCAGACCGCCGCCGCGTCGGCGCGGCCGAGCGAGAGCCGGTACAGGTCGGCGACGTGACACGCGAGCCCCGCCGCGAAGCCCGGGTGCCGCTCGAGGGAGAAGAGGAGCTCCCCCACCTCGGCCGCCTCCGCAGGGCGCTCGCCGAGCCAGAGCAACTCGAAGGCATCGGCCGCCACGCCGAAATCGGGGGCCAGCTCGAGCGACCGGCGAAAGGCGCGGACCGCGGCGTCCGCGTCCCCCACGACCTCTCGGTAGAGCCGAGCCGCGCGCGCGAGGAGTCGCGCGGCGAGCGCCGGCGGAAGACCCGGCAGGTCGGCCTGGCGCTCGAGGACCCGCGCCTGATCGACGTACTGCCGGGCCTGCTCGTGGAGCTGCTCGAGCGCGACGAGGACCACGAGCTCGCCGGGAGACGCCCGGTCCGCCGCCGCGAGCGACTGCACCGCGGTCGCCGGGTCCGTCTCGGCGGCCAGGAAACCGAGGTCCACGAGCAGGGCGACGCGGAGCCGTTCGTCCGCCATACCTTCGATCAGTCGCAACACGGTGGCCTGCCGGCCCGCCGCATCCCCGTCGATCGACGAGAAGAGCTCGAGGAGCTTCAGGGTCGCCACGTCGGCCGGGTCGAGCCGCTGGGCCTCCTCGAGGATCTCGCGGGCCCGACCGAGATCTCCCATCTGCGTCCAGACGAGCCGCGCCTGCTGCCGGAGGAGCGAGCCTCGGGTGAGGGGATCCCGTGTTGCGCGCGCCTCGGCGTCGAGGAGCTTCAGCGCCAGGACGTGCGCATCGCGATGTCGGTAGAGCTGGCGCGCCAGGCGCAGGGTCGGGCGGAACTGCGGCCGCAGCGTGTACGCCTTGAGCAGGTACTGCGCGGCGTTGACCTCCTGCCCCTCGGCGAGCGCGATGCGCCCCAGCTCGTAGAGGAGGAGCGCGGAACGACGCGTATCGTCGGTGCTCGCCACGAGCTCGGCCTTGAGCGCCGTGAACTCCTCCTTGGGGTCGCACCACACGTCCAGGCGGAAGCCCCCCAGGGGCTCGAGCTTAGGGCCCGGCACGGAATAACCTGCTCATGGTGGCGGGTCCTTGGTCATCGGCGTGCTCCCCTTCGACCGGAGCGACGACCGAGCGCCGCGATGGCGAGGAGCAGCGCGAGCGGGACGAGCCCCATCGCGCGGTCCCGCGGCCCGACCAGGCTGCAGCCCCGGGAGGAAGGTCCGGAGTCGACGCGCCGCGCGGCACCGCCGTCGCGGGCGCCCGTCACGGCCGGCGAGATCGGCGGGGGCCCTTCGGGACACGCCCGCGCATGGCGTCCTCTGGGGTCCGCCTCTCCAGGGGTGCCGCAGTTGTAGACCTGCCCGGTCCCGCGCCAGCCGCAGTACGGATTCTGCCCGCACCGCACCTCGCGTCGTCGCGTGCCGTCGCAGTACACTACCGACGCGCCGGTGCAGCACCCCTCCTCCGTGACGCTCCCGCACGGGCTCGGGGGGCCCGCGTCCGGGCGACCGGGGGGGCCCGCGTCCCCGAAGAGGCACTCCTTGGTGCGCTGGAGCGCGGGGTCCGCGGATCCGCCGGTATCGCAATCGTAGAGGCCATCCGGCCCCTTGCCCCGAAGGCGCCACCCGCACCTGGGCCGGTCGCTGCAGTCACGCGACCGGGCCTTCCCCTTGTCGCACCACCAGAGGCGTTCCCCTTGGCAGCAGCCCCAGCTCGTCACGATGCCGCAGCCGCTCCGGACCGCCTCGGCGCGCGCTGCCTGAGGAGGGCCGGCACCCCACGCCGCCGCCGTCGCCGCGAACACCACCCGGCAGGCTACCCGTCGCGGGGTGCGACGTACGGCGGAGGGACCTCGGGACGTCCGGTGCGACGGCGATATTCGTACCATTGCCTTAGGGCCTTGATGCCCTTTCGGTAGTCGGCATTCCCATAATAGGCACGACCGAGATAGTACAGCAGCGCTGGCCGTCGCTCGATGAACTTTCCGTTCGACCAGAGGGGCTCGAGGATCTGCGCGGCCGCGCGGAACTCGCCCGTCTTGTAGGCCAGGTAGCCCCAGAAGAGCTGGAAGTCGTCCCCCCCTGACTCGCGCACCTCCTCGGGCCAGGCCTCGAGCACGTCCAGCGCTGCGCGGAAGGTCCGCGCCTTGGCCCGGCGCTCCGCGAGAAGGTACTCGCGGGCCACCTTCTCGGCCTCCTTGGGAGGCAGGGACTTCGGCGGGCCCTTGGGCGGAGCGAGCGCGCCCCCCGTCCCCTCGGTGAGATCCACCTCCGGATCGTCGCTCTCCCGCTCGTCGAGCAGTTCGAGGAACCTCGTTACGAGCCGCGACTCCTCACCCGCCGTCGGGCGCAGGTTCGTTGCGAAGGCGCGCGCTTCGCGCATCTTCCCCTGGACCAGAAGACTGTGGACGAGGCCCGCGTACTCCTCGGACGATCCGTACCCCTCGACGAAGCCGCGCAGGCGGCCGTAGGGCCACGCCTCGCCGTAGAGCTTCGAGACGTAGTAGTCGTACTTGCCATGGTTGTAGAGGTCCCTCGGGGCCCCGAACTCGATCAGCGCGTTGTCGTCGGTATTGATCCGTGCCCCTGCCGCGTAGGCGGAGAGCTCGTTCGGAGCGAGCAGGGTGAGGGCGATGAGGTCGTCGGGGCGCTCGACCTGTCCGCGCGTCAACTCCTTCTTCACGGACGGTATCGCGTAGGCCTTCTTGAGGCGGCGGATGTCGAGTCTCAGGGGCTGCATCGACCCCACGAGGTAGGTGTCGGAGCTGAGAGTCGACGCGCTGAAGGCGTAGGCGTACGGGAAGACGCTGGCGAACGAGCGATAGATGGCCTTGATGTTCCGGGGGGAGAGCTCGTAGACCTGCACCCAGGTGCAGAAGATGCCGTCCGGCTTCAGCCTGCGGCGACCGATCTCGAAGTACTCCCTGGTGAACAGGTTCGAAACGCCCGTGATCCACGGGTTCGACGGCTCGTTCACGATCACGTCGTAGGGTTCCGAACCGGCCGCGAGGAAGTTGCGTCCGTCGTCGGCCACCACGCGGATGCGGGGGTGCGCGAGCGGGCGGTTGTTGACGTGATTGAAGAAGACCGAGGCTGTCAGGATCGCCGGCTCGAGCTCCACCACGTCGAGTCGCTCCATGGGGTATTGCAGCATCGCCCCGGCGGACACCCCCGAGGCGAAGCCGATGAGCAAGGCCTTCGGGCGGTAGTCGCCGGCGCGCGGATGCAGGAGCATCGGCAAGAGGCCCACCGTGATCTGAGTGGGCATGTCGTCCCCCGTCGAAGCGTCGACCTTGCCGTTGTTCTTGAGGGAGAAGTGCGTCTTGGACCACTGCTCGACGGTCACCGTGGTGGAGATGCCGTCCCGGTAGAAGATGAGCTTCGGCCGGTCCCACTGCTCTCCGCGGAGCACGTCCTCGGCGATCGTGGGGCGAAAGACTCCGGCGGAAACCTGCGTCAGGTTCCAGCGGGGAAGGAGCGGCGTGAGCCCGGCCAGGACCGCGGCGGCCGCCGTCACGGCGCCCTTGGCGCGTCGCCCCCAGGGGGCCGCGAGCGCCAGGACTACGCTCACCGCGAGGCTGGTCATCGCCGCCGCGTAGATGCCGGCCTGCATCTGCAGGGTGGGGATGACGACGAAACCGGCCAAAAAGGAGCCCACGATGGCCCCAATGGTGTTGACCGAGTAGGCGCTCCCCACGTCCTGGCCCACGCGGTGGAGGCCCGAGACGTAGATTCGGATCGTCAGGGGGAGGACGCCCCCCATGGCGAACGTTGCCGGGAGCATCGTGAGCAGCGCCACGAGGAACTGGCTCGTGAGGATGCTCCCCGCGCCGAGCTTCTCCCCGCGCATGAAGAGGATGTAGACCCAGCCCAGTTTGTCGATGAGGAGGTACGACACCCCGACGAACGCCACGACCGCGAGGTGCGTCAGGGCGAGCAACCCGACGGGATTGGGACTGCGCGCCGTGAGGCGCCCGATCAACGCGGTCCCCCCCGACAGCCCCACGAGGAAGGCCGTCAGCACCAGCGTGAAGGCATAGACCGAGGAGCCGATGGCCATATTCAACGCCCGGCTCCAGATCACCTGATACACCATGGCCGCGGCCCCGGAGAAGGCGAAGGCCCAGAGGGCGAGCCTCCGCGCCCGGTCGGATACCACCGCGTGCACCGTCGGGACCGCCTCGACCTCGGCGAGGATTGCGGCGACCTCGGGGTCGCGAGGTGCGCGTGCGGGCAGACGCCGCCGGACCAGGTACGCCAGGGCCACGACGAGCCCGAGGGCGAGGTTCGTCCCGGCGGCGAGCCGGTTCGTGAGCGAGAGCCCGAGGTGCGGCAAGAGGACGAAGCCCCCGAGAAAGGTGCCCACCACCGCGCCGGCGGTGTTCAGCGCGTAGAGCGTTCCGACGCGCATCCCCACGCGGGCGTGCTCGGTGTCCGTCTGGACGAAGTACCGGCTGAGCAGAGGGAGGGTGGCGCCCATCAGCGTGGTGGGGACCACGATCACGAGCGCGGAAGCGGCGAAGCGGCCCGCCGCGAGGAGCGCGTAGTGGTCCTGGAAGTGGGCGTAGAGGAATCGGTTCAGGCCGTCGAAGCGGCCCACCACGAGCGGCAGCAGCAGGGCGCAGATCCCGATTCCGGCCTCGGCCACGGCGTAGGCCCGCAGTGGGTCCCGGACCCGATCGGCGAGCCGTCCCGCGAGAAAGCTCCCGAGGGCGAGTCCGCCCATGAAGGCGGTCAGCACCGTGCTGATGGCGAGAGTCGTTCCGCCGAAGACGAGCGAAAAGAGCCGCGTCCAGATGACCTGGAAGATGAGCCCGCTGGCTCCAGACAGGAAGAAGCAGACGACGGCGACGCCGCGCATGGGGCGCGGATGCTAGCACCGGCAGCGTCCCGCGGGCTATGCCCCATCCGCACACGCCGCGCGAGGTTGCCGTGCGCGGGCTCACACCGGCTCGGGAGGCGGCTTGCGCTGGGCGGATCGCGGATGGTAGCAAGGCAACCCTTCCACCGCGGTGCGCGTCAAACTGCGCCGGTGGCGTGAGAGCGAAGCCCAGAACGGATACGGACGTGCGACAGACCGCGTACCTCAACCCGGCGGCGACGACCGCGGAGCTCGCGCACGCCGAGGGTTCCGAGGCGGCCCTCGTGGCCGCGTGCGCTCGCGGGGACCGCGCATCGCTCTCGACCCTCTACCTTCGTTACCATCGACGCATCTTCAGCCTGCTCGTGCGGATGGCCGGGCGGCAGGAGGCGGAGGAGCTCTGCCAGGAGGTCTTCGTGCGGGTCTTCCGGAGCGTCGGAAGCTTTCGCGGGGAGGCCGCGCTCGGCACGTGGATCTATCGCCTGGCCATGAACGTGTGCTTGACGCACCTGTCCCGTCGCGCACGGCGGGGAGAGGTGCTCGCGGCGCTGCCCGTCGAGCCGCCGGCGATGCAGGAGACCCGCCAGGGGAACCCATGGCTTCGTGACCGTCTGGAGACGGCTCTGCGCGAGCTTCCCCCCGGCTACCGCGCGGTGCTGATCCTCCACGACGTCGAAGGGCTGAACCACCAAGAGATCGCCGAGATCCTCGGGTGCCGCGTCGGGACCTCGAAGAGCCAGCTCCACAAGGCGCGCAGCCGCATGCGCGAGCTCCTTGCGCCATGGCTGAGCGGCGGAGCGATCGACCCGTGAGCTGCGTCCGCATCCAGCGCCGGCTGAGCGCCTTCCTCGACGGCGAGCTCTCTCCCCGTCGGGCCGCGGCCGTGCGGCGCCACCTGGCCGAATGCCCGGGCTGCGACCGAGCCGCTGGGGAGCTCCGCCAGCTGGCCCAGCTCGCCGGGCGGCTCGCGACCCACGAGCCGTCCGCAGAGCTCCTGCCGCGCATCCTCGCGGCGGTGCCTCCGGAGCGACGCGAGATAGCCCGTTCGTGGGGGCGCGGGGGCTGGTGGCTCGCCCTCGGGTCTGCCGTCGCGGCGGCGGGCATGCTCGTCCTCGTGCTTCATCGAAAGGATCTCGGGGAGCGGCCGGAACGCGAGGCGCCGCCGTGGGCCTTCTCGGGGGCACGCGGAGGCGCCACGAACGGCCGGCTCCTGGCCTCCGCGGAGCAGGAGCTGACCCGGGCGGCCGCGCGCTATCGACGGGCGATCCAGGAGCTCCGCCAGATGGTCGCGGAGGACAGCCATGGCTGGCACGCGCCCCAGCGCCAGTCGTACTCCCGCACGCTCGAGATGCTCGAGGAGTCGGTGGCCCGCAGCCAGGAGCTCGTGCGAATCGCCGCCACGGACGCCGGGGCTCACGAGGTCCTCTTCTCCGCCTATCGCCAGCAGATCGACTTCATGCAGGCCAGCCTCCTCGGCGGGGCCGCGCCGTCGGTCGCCGCGTCGCCGGAGCCGCGATGAGGTTCGTGCTTCCACTCGTGGGTCTCACGGCGGCGTGCGCGTCCTCGGCCCTGGCCCAGGTGCGCTACGACAAGACGGTGGAGCTTCCGGTGGCGGGGGCGGAAGAGGTCCGCATCGTCAACCGCCTGGGCTCCGTCGTGGTGTCCGGCTGGGATCGTGCGGAGGTGCGGGTTACCGCGACGAAGCAGGCGCCGGACGCCGAGCTCGGGGAACGCCTACGCGTCGAGGTCTCCAGCCGCAACGGGGCGCAGATCGACGTCCAGACCTACATCCGGCTGCAGCCCCCGCTCTCGCCCGACGTGCGCGCTCTGCTGGAGGATCTGATGCAGCGTCAGGCGAACGCCGCGCAGCGGTTGCTCGGGTCTGAGCGCGATCGGGAGGCGGCCCGCAAGGAGATGCGGCGTATCCAGCTCGAGCTCGCGGAGCTCGGGCGACGGATGGCCACCGCTCCGCGGCCCGCCCAGCAGGATCTTTCCGTGCCGGTGACCGAGGGGCGGGTGGATCTCGAGCTCCGCGTGCCGCGACAGCTGCGCGTGACGGCGCGCACCTTTCGCCACGGGATCGCGCTCACGGGCTGCCGGGGCGGCGCCGACCTCTCCTCGGAAGAGGGGGAGCTTCGCGTGGAGGACACGCGCGGGGACGTCGCCACGCGATCGCAGCATGGGCGCCAGGCACTGCTGCGCGTGGCGGGGCGCGTGGATCTGCGAGGCGGGGCAGGGGACGTGACGCTCCGCGAGCTCACGGGACCCGTGCACGCGGTGGTCTTCTCGGGGCGGATCGACGCGCGCCGCCTCGGGGCGAGAACGGCCAACCTGAAGACGGTGCGAGGGGAGGTTCGCGTGGACGGCGACGTCCCAGCCGGCGGAGGCTACGTGGTGCTCAGCCGCGACGGACGCGTGACGGCGTACCTTCCGCGGAAACCCTCGCTGCGGCTCGAGACGCACGCGCCGGCCGTGGTGGCCTCCGATCCGCGACTCCGCGAACGCCTGCGACGCGCGCCCCCGCAGGCGTTGCGCCTCGGCGGGGGCCGCGGAGAGCTCTCCCTCCAGAGCCTGCGTGGCGTCGTCCGACTCGTGCTGGAGACGGACCCAACAGAGGAGTGAAGGGCGAAAGGCGGTCAGACCGTGCCGGCCTTGCGCTCTCGCTCCCGTCGATAGTCGTCGGGGGTCAACTCCGTCGATTCCTGGCCCGCAGCGGCCCTGCGCCCCACCAACCAGTCGGCCACCAGCTCGAGGATGTCGGCCCGACCGGAGAGCGAGTAGTACTCGGCCTCGGAGATGGGCGCGGCGAGCTTCAGCATTGCGTCCAGGTCCTCGTGCAGCTCGTCGAGGGTACTGAAGCTTCCGTCGTACGACAGACTCTCGCACGCGGTCAGCGCCTCCGCCGCCATCCCGACCGGGGAAAAATGCAGAAAGCAGCGGCGTAGCTCCAGCCGCCAGCGGCGTGGGTCGTCCCCGACGACCCACCAGCGCGCGTCCAGCCGGTGGCGCATCACCTCGCCGAAGTAGCAGCCCACCTCGTCGAGCAGGCCATCCCGGCTCTCCTTCGGCGCCTGGACCACGACCGACTTCAGGTACCCGTCCACGAGCGGAAGGGTGTCGGTGGTGAGGTCGGGAGCCACCCCGAGGGCCTCCGCCACGCGGCGCTCGGCGCTGTGTACGCGCTCCAGGACTGCAACGGGGACCTCGGCCAGCTCGCTCATGGCCGCAGTTAGCGGGGGTCTACGGGGGTCTGTCAAGGCTTTACCCCGCAGCGGAGCCTATGCTAACCCCAGTCCCTCTCGGCGAGTCGAGGGCGGGTGCACCATGGATGAGTCGTCCGTGCAGGAGGAGCAGCTGGCGTACGCCGGTGGGGTCGGGCAGACGCGCAAGCGAGTCGTCCACCTGACCTGCACCTGCGGCGATCTCGTCGGCATGCAGGTCTGCGACGCCGTCAACGTGGCGACGGACCCGTCGCTCGCCGACGAGCTGCGGCGCGGAACCCTGGGCGTCGCCACGTGTCCCCGCTGCGGCGAGCTGGTCCGGTCGAGCACGCCCGTGGTGTACCACGACCCCGCGGCGCGTCTCTTCGCGGTCGTCATCCCCGAGAGCCACCGCCACGACGAGCTGGAGATCCGGATCCAGCTGCTGCGGCAGCTCGCGATGGACCCGGCCCACGTCCCGGACTACGTCAAGCGCGCCGAGGCGGTGGTGGGAACGGTCGGGCTGGAGCGTCTCCGCGCCGGGGACCTCGACGGGAACCGCTTGCGCCAGTCGGCTCTCGACGCGCGAGCCCACGAGCTGGACCGGCGCGAAGAGGAGCTGCATTCCCGACGCGAAGATCTCACGAGTCAGCAAGAGGACCTGGTTGCGCAGCAAACGCGCCTCGAGGAGCAGCGGCACGAGCTGGCGCAGGCGCGCGCGGAGCTGGACCAGGAGCGGGAGGCCTTGCGCGCCCTCTCCGTGGACCTCGGGGCGCGAGAGCGGACCCGCGGTACCCGCGTCCCGACGGGGCTCGAACAGGCCGTGGCGGTGGAGCCGCCGCAGGCGCTCGAGCTCGCGGGACGTCCCAAGGCCGAGGTGGATCGCTGGCGCACGGGCGACGCCGCGGGTGGGCACTTCCTGCACGAAGGCCGGGTCTACCTCGCGGCCCGGCCGGGCTCGCTGCTCCCCCAGTTTCTCGAGGAGCCACCGGCCCTCCTCCTGCAGCTCCACCGCTTCCCGATGGGGCCCTTCGCCGCGATCGTCGCCGTGTCCGCCAAGGCTCCGGCCGAGGACCCGGCGGGTTCGGCTCTCTTCTGGCCGCTCGACCTCGGGGACCCCGCGGACGTGCAGATCCTCGAGCTGCTCGGGGCGCGCTTCGCCGTGCAGATGGACCTCTTCGACGAGGAATCTCGTCCCGTAGCCACCTGGGCGCTCGAGGCATCGCTCGCCGAGAACGCGCAAGAGGTGCTCTCCCGGGGGCGCCGGGCACTCGAGGAACGCTCGACCGACAGCCCGTACGATTTCGCGGCGACGGCATCGCACTACGCGGCGCTCGGGGGGGAACGGCTGGGCCGCAAGCAGCACAACTTCTCGAACGACTCCTTCGTCGATCTGCTCTCGCCCGGATCGGTGCGGCTGGCGCTCGGGATTCTCGCCTACTGGTCCGAGCCCGAAAACGAGGAGTACCTGCTCTTCGTGAAGTCCTTCCCGGTCGCGACCTGGAAGGCCATTCGCCAGCGCGTGGTGCGGGGAGCACTCGACTTCGGACTCCGGCTGAGCGAGCCGCTCGTCCAGACGGCTGTCGAGCTCGGGCTGGCCCCGAGCCACGCGGAGCTGCTGCGCACCAGCGTGTCGAGCTTCGCGGAGGTCAGCCTTCGCCTCAAGCCGTGCGACCTGGATCCGGTGCAGGAGTGGGAGAACTGGCGCCTGCTCCTGGCCGACTGCGTGCAGCTGGCCGTCCAGCTCGAGCCCGAGATGGAGAAGCTGGCCGCAGCCGCCGAGCGACGCGCCCGCGAGAGCGGCGCCGGCGTTCCCGACGAGGCCGCGCATGGGGGCGACCTGGGTCTACTCGCCGACGAGGCGCTCGTGCCGTTGCTCGCCGACCGTGCGCAACGGCGTGACGCTGCGCTGGAGTTGTGCGCGCGGGGGCGGGTGGAGGTAGCCGAGACCGTCTTCGGGGCAGTCCGGAACATGACCCGCGCCGAGGTGGCCCGGGTCATCCCGGCCATGGTCCAGCTCGGCCCCACAGTGGCTCCGCTTTTCCTCGAGGGGCTGAAACACCGCAAGTCCTTCGTGCGGCAAGGGTGCGCTCTGGCCCTCGGCACCATGAAGCTTCCGGAGGCGGCTGACTCGCTGGTCAGTCTCCTGTTGAGCGAACCGACCAGGGTTTGGGTGGAGGCGGCGCGCGCGCTCGGCGATCTGGGATCCACCGGGTTGGAGGCGGCACGGAAGGGGATGACGGACGCCGACCCCGAGGGGCGCGAGCGGCTCGCGTGGGCCCTGGCGCAGAGCGCCATGACCGAGGAGGGACGCGCTGCCGTGGAGGCGCTCGCTGCCTCGGAGGATGCGGCGGCCTCGAAGGTCGCCGCGCGCGCGCTGCTGGTCCTCGAGCAGGTGCGCCAGGCCGACGCCGAGGTCCGGGGTCGTAAACCCCTGAGCGATCAGACGATCGTCCGAGGCTTTACGCGCTCTTTCTTCGAGTCCGTGGCCGGCGAGTTCGCGGAACTCAGCGAGGCGGACATCGTGGACCAGGAAGAGGTCCTCGGGGACTCGGATATCCTGGACGAGGAGGTGGAGGTCGCGGACGAAGACATCCTCGAGCCCGCCGCACCTCCTTAGGGCAGTGCGTCAAAGGCGCGCGTTCTGCCCACCGACGCATAATTAAACGTCTTTATCGGGTCACGCGCCCCATCGGGGACCGCGGGGCAATCTTGACCTACGGGGGATTACCTCCTAAAATGACCGGATCTTGTATGCGGTTTTACTTCGTCGCGTGGCCCGGAGGGCGTGCCGATGTCTCTCAAGAAGAAAGACCTCAAGCGGTTCCGCGACATGTTGGTGGAGAAGCGATCCGCGCTGCTGAAGAACGCCGAGCGGACGCTGTCCGAGGACATGTCGCTGGACGCCGACGACCTGCCCGATGAGATGGATCTCGCCTCGAGCGAGTACTTGCAGTCGTTCACCTTTCGGCTGCGCGGCCGCGAGAAGACCTTCCTCAAGAAGATCGATCACGCCCTGGCCAAGCTGGACAGCGGCAGCTTCGGCGTGTGCGAGCAGTGCGAGGAAGAGATCTCCTTGAAGCGCCTCGAGGCGCGGCCCGAAACCACGCTCTGCATCCGCTGCAAGGAAGACCAGGAGAAGCTCGAGAAATCCTTTGGCTAGCCGCGCTCCGGGCTGACCTGCTCGGTCCGCGCTCCCCCTTCCGACCCATCGCCACGTCGCACCGACACCGGCCCGCAGGTCAGCGGCCCTGTGGCTCGGGCTCGTCCTCCACGCCACCGCGCTTGAAGAGCGCCGAATCGCGCAAGCGTTGCACGGAGTCCGTCTCGCCGATGATGATTAAGGTCATTCCCTCCTGCAGGAGGAAGTCGGGCCCGGGACTATAGGTGTAGTCCTCCGCTCCCGGACCCGATGCGGCCACGATGAGCAGGTTGCGCGCCCGGCGGATGTCGCTCTGCGCCAGGATCCGACCGACGAGGGGCGAGCCCACCGGAATGGTGAGCTCTTCGAACCGGAGGTTCCGGTCCTTCTCGCGCATCATCTTGTCGAGGAAGCTCACCACGTGCGGGCGAATCATCTCGGAGGCGATACGTTGTCCACCGATTCGATTCACCGACACGATCCGGTCCGCCCCGGCCACCTGGAGCTTCTGCACCGACCGCAGGTCCACCGCCTTGGCCACGATCCGCAGCTTCGGATTCAGCCCGCGCGCCGTTACCACCACGAACAGGTTGTCCCGATCGTCCGGCAGGGCCGCCACCACCCCGTGAGCCCGCTGGATCCCCGCGTCGAGCAAGATCTGATCGTCGGTGGCGTCGGCGGGGATCCCGAGCACCTCCGAACGGACGCGCTCTTCGCAGCGCTGGATCGCCTCCGGCGTGGCGTCGATGAGGACGTACGGCCAGCGCGCGGCGTGCAGCTCCTCCGCGATGTGCTGCCCGGTGCGTCCCCCGCCGCAGATGATCACGTGGCCGGTGAGCTTGTCGATCCTTTTGCGCATCCGCCTTCTCCGGCGCAGGTGGAGGAATTCGCCCTCCACGAGGAAGGTGGTCAGTACGGATACCGAGTAGACCACGATGCCGGCCCCCGTCACGAGCAGGACGCCGGTGAAGAAACGGGCGAGCGGGACCTCCGCCATGCCCTCCAGAACCTCTCCGTAGCCGACCGTCGTCAGAGAGATGACGGTCATGTACGCGCAGTCGCCGAGCGACCAGCGTCCGCGACCGAGGAGGTAGTAGCCCAGGGTTCCGCCCGCGTAGACCATCACGATCATCACGGCGGCCACGAGGAGCCGGCGTTTCAGCCCTTCGGTCTCGGCTTGGTCGTGAGGTTCTCGTGCCACGGCGTCCCCGCGCGCGCTCGCTACGGCATTCCTTCGGCGCCCGCACAATCTACTCGATGGAGTCCGCCGCACAAAGTCCGAAGGGCGCGTTGATCCTCCCCGAACCATCGCATATGCTGCCGCGCCTCGAGGAGAATCCATGCGCGTGCGCCTTGCCGTGATGCCCCTGTCTATCCTCGTTCTCTCGGCCCGGTTGGCTCTTGCCCAGCCGGCCCCGAGCCCGGCCGAGCGGCTGAAGACCCTGGCCGACCGGGTGGACCAGCTCATGAAGTCCGCAGCGGACCTGCCCGCCGCCATGAAGGCGCTCCAGGCCGTGCAGGACCAGCTCGCGGGAATGCGTCAGGAGGTGGCGCGTCTGCAGGGAGCGGCCCTCGGGTACCAGGCGCTCCGCAACAAGCTGGACGGCTACGACACGCGCATCGGCGACATGGAGCTGAAGCTGAACGCCGTGGCGCTGCAGCTCGCAGGCCGCACGCAGACGGCCGGCTTCGACGACGGGTTCTTCATCGCCAGCCCGAACCGCCGGCTGATGCTACGCCTCGGAGCGCTCTTGCAGCCCGCCTACCAGGGCCGCCTTCCCATCCTCGTTGGGAAGGAGGGGTCGGCGTCGAGTCGGTATCCCGAGCAGCCTGTGGCGCAGGGAGAATCCGGCTTTCTCATCCGGCGCGCGCAGGTCCGCCTGGGAGGCCACCTGCTGAGCCCGCGCTTCGGGTATCGCCTCGACCTCGGCTTCGGACAGGAAGACCAGGGGACCGTTCAGCTGGCCTACGGTGAGGTGCGCCTCTTCCAGGCCTTGAACGTCGTGGTGGGCAAGAGCATCGTCCCCTTCGGCCGGCAGTCCATGATCCACAACGCGGCCCAGCAGTTCACCGACCGGTCCGCCGTGACGGACGCCTTCACCCCCGGTCGGGACCTGGGGGTGCTCGTCTACGGGTCGGCCTTCAGCCGGGACCAGCTCAGCTACCAGCTGGGCGTCTTCAACGGGGCGGGGCAGTTCCCGTCTCGCAACGACAACACCGACCTCCTCTACGCGGGCCGCATCGTCTATGCCCCCCTCGGCGCGATCAGCGAGGACGAAGGGGAAGGGGACCTGCAGCTCAGCCCCTTTCGTGTCGCCATCGGGGCCGCCTTCTACTACAACCTCTCGCCCACGGACGCGCCGCTGCGCGCGGGAGTCACGGACCCCGCCCGCGCGGCCGAGCTCAGGGACCAGGACCGCAACGGGGCGACAGACAACGTGGGCGTGTACGCCGCGGCGGCGGAGCTCACCGCGCGCTTCCGGGGGCTCGCCTGGCAGAGCGAGCTCTTCTACCGCGTCGAGAACCCGGGGGCCGTGGCCCCGACCAATCGCACCTTCTGGGGGGTCTACACCCAGCTCGGCGGCTACCATCCGGCCTCGATGCTGGAGCTTGCCGCGCGCTACGGCTTCCTGAAGCACCCCGGCTACGGCGAGGACCGGCGGCTGGCGCGCCCCGACGAGGTGCACGAGCTCGCCGCCGTGCTCAACGTCCTGACCTGGGGGAGGCGTCTCATGTGGCAGGGCGAGTACACGCACCAGTGGTTGCGCGGCATGCACACGGTGAAGGACGGCGTAACGGTGGCCGGCGACCCGCTGAATGCGCATCAGGTGCGGATCCAGATGCACCTCGCGTTCTGATCGCCTTACCTGTTTCGGAGGTAGATCCAGCGCGCCGAGGCCAGCGCGACGTAGGGATCGGCGTCGGCGACTCCCGCCAGCGCCAGCTCGGGGCCCGCGCCGCGCATGAGGGCCAGCTCCAGGGCCTGGAGGCGATCCCGCCCGAGGCGAGCGCGGCGCGCCAGGTCGGAGAGGAGCTGCAGGCCGTCGTTATCCTCGGCCCGCAGCAGGAGCTCCGCGGCCTGAAGGCAGAGCCCGGGCGCACGGAAGGCGTCGGCCGATGTCGCGCCTCGCCCGCAGGCAAGTCCCTTCAGGTTCCGCGCGACGTTTCGCGCCGCGGCGGCGTCGCCCTTCCTCGACAGGAGGGCTCGCGCGGCTGCAGCCCGCACCTCCGGATCGGGGTCACGCAGCCGTGTGGCCACGAGCTCGAGCACCCGCGGGTGATCGACCGTGCTCGCCGCCGCGAGCGCCGCGAGCCGCACCGTGGCGAGCGCGTCCCGCACGCCCTGCCCGAGCAGCGCCAGGGCCGGCGTCGGATCCCCGAGCTTGGCGAGCTGCACGCCCGCGCGCAGGGCCATCAGCCGGTCCGCCCCCGCGGCGACGAGGGCGAGGGTCGGACGCGCGCGATTCCCCTCGATCCGCACGAGCGCGAGGAGAGCCGCGAGACGCACGCCCAGGTAGGGATCCCGCAGCGCGCGTCGGGCCAGCTCCACCCCACGAGGATCCCCGATCCGCTCGAGAGCCGAGAGCGCGGCCTGGCGCACCTCCGCCTGTGGGTCGGCAGCGAGCCGCTCCAGCGTGGGCAGCGCTTCGGGGCGTGCGACGTGTCCGAGTCCGTCGGCCGCCGCCGCGCGGACGAGTGGACTCCGGTCCGCGGCGAACGAAGCCACCGTGCGCACCGCCGCGCGCCCCGCGAGGCGTCCCAGCTCCCGCACGGCCACCGCGCGCGCCTCCGGTTTCCCGGCCCCCAGCATGCGCTCGAGCACGTCCGCACCGCGCGGTTCGCCGGAGAGCGCGACCGCGGCCCAGGTCCGGACCACCTCGTCCGGGTCGTCGAGGCGCGCCGCGACCGTCTCGGCGAGAGGCGCCATGTCCGCCCCCCGCGCGACATGGATCGCGCTCAGGCGCACGGCAGGGTCGCGCTGTCCGAGCCCCCAGCTGACCACCGCCTCGGAGAGCGCGCGCAGGAGCTGAGCTCGCTTCTCGGCGCCCGCGACGCGCCCGCAGGCCCCCGCCGCCTCGGCTCGTCGGTCGCGTGCCACGAGGATGCGCACCCGCATCGCCAGGAGCTCCTCGGCCTCGGGCGTGGCGGCAAGGGCCCGATCCACCTCCAGCTCCGCGCGCGCGTAGTCGCCCGATCGCAGAAGGTCGTCGGCCCGCCGAACCGTCGCGGAGGAGCCGCACCCTGGACCCAGCAGCAGTACGATCACGAGCGCCACCCGGGTCGAGGCGGTCACTATCGTCGTCCACGTCATGTTTCCGCTGCTCCTCTCGCGCTGGCAGTATAACGCGCGAGCAGCAGGGCTTGTTACAGGGAGGCGAACCCCGAGAGGAGCTCACCGGCGAGGTAGCGCCGCCCCGGACGATCCGTGGGGAGGCGCGGGCGAAGGAACGTGTTCTCCACGCGACCCGAGGCGCCCACCCGGCGCAGGCCCGGACGACGCTGATTCAGCCAGCCGCGCCGGACCCAGGTGCCCATGACGTATGCGAACGAGACGCGGGACCCCTGCACGTCGAGCACGATGCCGACCTCACTCCGCTCCTCGGCGCGCGCCGCGTCGCCTCCGAGCGCGAACACCACGAGGTCGCCCGGCTGCGGTCCCGCCTTGCGTAGCGCGAGTCCATCCCCGCGCATCGCGCCCTCCGGAAGGCGACGTCCGTAGGCCCTCCGCAGGAGCTCCACCACGACGCCTCCGCCCGAACCTCCACCGAGGTTTTGGCCCACCAGCGCGCGAGCGCGGCTAACCACCTGGGCACGCCAGCCCTCCGCGGGAGCGTCTGCGCGCGGGAGACTCGCGTCGCGTCGAGCCGGCTCCGGCGCGGGGCTCACCAGCGCGGGAGCGGGAGCGGAGGGGGCGAGCAGGCCCGTCTGCATGCGGGGCAGGACCGCGCCGCCGGGGGGGAGGGCGCAGCCGACGAGGCCAGTGAGTGCGAGCAGGACCGATAGCGCGCGTGGCAGGATAGACATGGCGCCATTCTCCCGCGGCCACGGAGGCGAGGCCATTTTCTGACTCGCCGCGCTGCTCTCGTTCGACGGAGGGGCCGATGGGCGGTTATGCTTGCTCCGTGCCTGCCTCCCTCGATCGCGTGCGACACCGCCTGCGGCCCTTCCTGCCGCTCCTGCTCGTCGCGGGGATGGTGCTGATCCTCGGCCGATACCTCTCGCGCCAGCCGTCGGCGGTGGAGGTCGTCTTCCATTACGGTCCCGCGCGCGAGGGCCTGCTGAGCGCGCGCATCTCCTATCGGAACGGGGCCGAGGAGCTCCACCGCGTCTCGTTCAGCTACGTCGCGGCCTCCGCGGGCCCGACGCAGGCGCATCGCATCAGGCTACCCGACGGGGATTACGACGTGCTGGTCGGCCTCACCTACCGGGGACAGCCGCCGCGCGCGGTGCAGCCCGATTCCACCACGCCTCCCGGCGGGAGCGTCGCGCTTCGACGCCCGCTCCGCGTCCGCGGCGAAGGGCAGGTCACCATTTTCATCGCCGAGGATCCCTGAGCTGCGCGGGGGGGGCGGCGCGCTACCCGCCGGATCCATCTCCGTGCAGGGCGCACGGGCGCAGACTGGCTCTGGGGTCGGGAGGCGCGGGCCGTTCGAAGGGGTAGTCCTCGCTCGCCTGTCCCGTGCGCGGGCTGAAGATCTCGGCCTGCGTCACGACCTCGGGGACGGCGGACTTGTTCAGCGTAACGCCGCCGGTCACGAGCACCGTGTTGTCGAGCAGCCGCACGGCGCGATGCCCGTACCGCGCCACCTCGAGCGGCGGAACGCCCGGCCGAAGCTCCACGGAAGGCGGCGAACCGGGTCGGTAGGTGTAGAGCGCCACCTGTTTCAGCGCGCAGAAGGGGGTCGTCTGTCCCACGCACGGAGCCTGCTCCTGCTGCTTCTCGGCGTCCGAGGGAGCGTTCCCCCCGGTGACGAGGACGCTGCCATCGTGCAGGCGCAAGGCGTGGTGGTACGAGGCCAGCCGGAAACCGTCGCCGCCGATCTCCTCCAGCCGAAGGTCCGGACCCTCGGGGCGAAGGAATTGCACGGCTCGCTGCGGCGGGAGGGTCCCGAACCCCAGGGCATAGCGAAAGGTGGCCGTCTCTCCCTTGGTCAGCACGAACCCGCCGGTCCAGAGGGCAGCCGGCGCCCCGTCGGTCTCGGCTCCTCGGTCCGTCAGGCCGAGCGGCGACAGGCCGTGCCAGGCCGTCGCGTGCTCCGCCGCCAGCGGCATGCCCCTGAAGCTCGCCTCCCCCTCCACCAGCAGCTCCGCCGCGTTTGCCACCTCGGTCCCCTCCGGGCCCGTCATGTTTCCGCCGAGCACCAGAAAGCGCTTCCCCTCGAGGCGCACCGCCCCGTGGCCCACGCGGGTCTGCAGCAGAGGCGCCTGGCCGGCCACCGTCGGCGGACCGTCCCCCTTCAGGTCGAGGAGGTAGGCGGCGGTCCCGCTCGCGTCGAACCCCTTGTCCGGCCCCGACGGGCGATACGTGCCCGCACCGGGGACGACGAGGATCCGGTCCCCCGACGCCTCCGCCACCACGGGAAACATCATGCGGGGCAGGCCATCGACCCGCGTCTGGTGGACCTTCACTTCCGTCCCCTGCAGCTCCACCGTCACGAGCGCCGCGCTCGCCGCCTTGGCCGATTCGTGCGGCGTGAACAAGAAGGGGTAGTCCGGCGTCTTCGAGCGCAAGCGAACGACCGGACCGTTCGGCGCCCCTGGCTCCACCCCCCCGAGGAGGAGCACCAGGTACGGCCCCTGTGGACGGGAGGGGAGCAGGACCGCCTCGTGGAAAGCACGCGGGTCCACCGTCCCCGTGGCCACCTTGAAGCTCAGCGAGACGGGGTCGTAGACCTCCACGGCGGAGGTGGCGTGCACCTCCTCGGTGTCCAGGTGCAGGATGTTCCCACCCGTGGCGTCGGCCACCAGGCCGCCGAGCAGGAGCACCTGTCCGTTGGGGAGCAGCGTCGCGGTGTGGAAGGCGCGCACCCGCCGCGCGCGTTCGGCGCACGAGAAGGCGTTGGCCTTGCGGAGATAGATCGTGGCCGGGGGCCCGTAGAGGTCCACCTCCTCGCGCTGGCCGCTGTAGACGAGCTTGCCGTTCTCGAAGGCCTCGGCCCGGACGGACACGCGGCTCCCTTGCGGGCTCGGCAGGATCATCTCCGTCGAGCGCCCTTCGGTCCCCGACCCCGGGGGAATGACGCGGTCGCAGACCAGCTCGTGCTGACGCACGCTCGCCGGGCCGACGAAGCCGGGCTTCCGCCGCGCGAAGGTGAGTCGGAGGGTGTATTGCCCCTGAGGCAGCCCGCGGGTCGCTGCGCCGGCCTGGGCGCAGCCGCGGTCGTCCACGAGCAGGAACCGGAGCTCGAAGCTCTCCTGCTGCGCGCAGCTCCCCAGCCCGACGACCCCGCAGAGCATGCACGTCATCGAGCGAAGGAGGCGCCGGTTCACGAGCGTAAACTAGCGCGGATCATTGACATGGGTCCAGTCTCTGGATAACAGTCCGCCCACGCGGATCCCGACCGTCCGGGACCTTCTCCACGGCGAGTCATGGGCTACGGAAACATCCTCCTCGAGTTCGAAGGACCGCTCGCCATCCTGTCGGTCAACCGGCCGCGACGCCTGAACGCGCTCAACACCCAAACCCTCGGTGAGCTGCTCTCCGCAGTGGGCGAGCTGGCTTCACGCGCGGAGATCCGCGTCGTGATCCTGACGGGCGCGGGGGACAAGTCGTTCATCGCGGGCGCGGACGTCACCGAGATGGTGGACAAGAGCCACCTCGAGGCCCTCCGCTTCGCCGAGCTGGGACAGAACGTCTGCTCGGCCTTCGAGCACCTGGACCGGCCGGTGATCGCCGCCATCAACGGCTACGCGCTCGGCGGGGGGTGCGAGCTCGCGATGGCCTGTGACTTCGCCTACGCCAGCACCGAGGCCACGATCGGCCAGCCCGAGGTGAACCTGGGCATCATTCCGGGCTTCGGCGGGACGCAGCGGCTCCTCCGACGCGTCGCACCCGGCCTCGCGCGAGAGCTCGTCTTCACCGGGCGGGCGATCGGGGCCGACGAGGCGCTCCGCCTCGGCCTGGTGAACGCCGTCTACCCGCCGACGCAGCTCATGCCGAGGGTGCGCGAGACGGCCCTGCAGATCGTCGAGAAGGGGCCGCTGGCCATCGCGCGCGCGAAGAGCCTCATGGTCGCCGGGTTCGAGATGTCCCTCAGCGCGGCGAGCGTGCTCGAACGTGAGGCCTTCGCCGGGCTCTTCGCCAGCCACGATCAAAAAGAAGGCATGCGCGCCTTTCTCGAGAAACGGCCACCCACCTTCCAGGGGAAGTGAATGGACTTCACGCTCACCGAGGAACAGCAGCTCCTGCAGCAGACGGCGCGGGACTTCGCCCGCCGCGAGGTCGCTCCGCGGGCGAAGGCCATCGACCACGAACACAGCTTTCCGGCGGAGCTCGTGCGGCGGATGTCCGAGCTCGGCCTCCTCGGTGTCGCCGTCCCGCAGGCCTACGGCGGGGCCGGAATGGACGCGTTCTCCTACGTCCTCGCCATGGAAGAGATCTCCGCGGCGTGCGCCTCCACGGGCGTCATCATGTCCGTGAACAACTCGCTGGTCTGCGATCCGCTCCTCAAGTTCGGCACCGAGGAGCAGAAGCGCGCGTTTCTCACGCCGCTCGCGCGCGGCGACAAGCTCGGGTGCTTCGCGCTCAGCGAGCCGGACGCGGGGAGCGACGCCGCTGCGCAGAAGACCGTGGCCCGGCGCGTGGGCGAAGAGTACCTGATAACCGGCGTGAAGAACTTCATCACCAACGGGCCCGAGGCGGACCTCTGCGTGCTCATCACCATGACGCAGCCGGAGGCGCGGCATAAAGGCATCACGGCCTTCGTCGTGCCCCTCGACCTCCCGGGAGTCCGGCGGGGACCGAAGGAGGCGAAGCTCGGCATCTGCGGGTCGGGCACCTGCCAGCTCTTCTTCGAGGAGTGCCGCGTGCCGGTTTCGCAGCGCCTGGGCCAGGAAGGGGAGGGCTTCAAGGTGGCGATGACGACCCTCGACGGCGGCCGGATCGGCATCGCGGCCCAGGCCCTCGGGATCGCGCGGGCGGGGCTCGAGGCGGCCACCGCCTACGCGCGCGAGCGCAAGACCTTCGGCCAGGCGATCGGCCAGCACCAGGCCATCCAGTTCAAGCTCGCGGACATGGCGACGCAGCTCGACGCGGCCCGTCTGCTCACGTGGCGCGCAGCGGAGCTGAAGGATCGCGGCGCGCGCCATTCGACCGAGTCGGCGATGGCGAAGCTGATGGCCTCCGAGACCGCCTGCTTCGTCACCAAGGAGGCCATCCAGATCTTCGGCGGGTACGGCTACATGAAGGAGTACCCCGTCGAGCGACACTACCGAGACGCGAAGATCACAGAGATCTACGAGGGGACGAGCGAGATCCAGCGCCTCGTCGTGGCCGCTTCCTTACTCAAGGACTAGGGGTGGAATCCATGCGTACGCTGCCGTGCTTCCTGGTTGCAGGTCTTCTCACCCTCGCGGGCTGTCCGGCGGAGCAGTCGCAGGGGCCCGGACCGCGAACCGGCCCCGCGCAGGGCGGGCCCTCCGAGGACAGCTCGGCCCTGACCCCCGAGCAGATGGAGGAGATCCAGAAGGCCGCGCGCGCCGGGCAGCCGGGGGTCGAGCGCTGCTACACCGAGGAGCTCGAGAAGCGCGGCGACAAGAGCTTCAAGGGAAAGCTCACGGTGAAGATCCTGATCGGCACGAACGGCACCGCGACCCAGGTCACCATCGTCGAGAGCGAGCTGAAGGCGCCCGCCGTGCACCAGTGCATCGAGCAGGCCGTCAAGGGCTGGGAGTTCCCGACCCTGCGTAGCCCGTCGTGGTTCAGCTACCCGTACACCTTCCAACCCGCCTATTGATGCGTCACGTCCGTCGGTCGTTCCTCGGCGGGGTCGTCCTCAGCCTCCTCGCCTGCGCCGCGCCCCAGCGCCCCCGGTCGACCCCTCCGTCGCGGCCGATCGCCCGCCGTCCGCCTCCGAAGGCCCTCCCGAAGGCGGCGCCCGACGACGGTCTGCATCTCAAAGGTGGGCTCGGCACGCTCGACCAGAGCACCGTCGAGGAGCGGCTCAAGGAGCACCAGCAGGAGTTCGTCGAGTGCTTCCAGCGCGGGCTGCGCGAGAGCGCGTACCTGGGCGGTGCCGTGACCTTCAAGTTGCGCGTGGGTCCCGCCGGCGCGGTGAAGTCGGTGCTCCTGAGCGAGAGCACGCTCGGGTCGCGTCCCGTCGAGCAATGCCTCCTTGGCGTCGTCTCCACGCTGGTCTTCCCCCGTCCGAAGGGGGGCGACGCGGAGTTCACCTATCCGCTGAGCTTTCCGAGCCGCGAGCAGATCCTCATCTGGGACCCGGGCATGGTGCAGAAGGAGCTCAAGCGCCAGCGACGGATGCTCCTCGCGCGGGCACGCGGGGCGGGGGCGCTGGCCCTGCCGAAGGGCCTGATGCTGACCTTCTACGTCGATCGCCGGGGGCGCGCCGTCTCGGCCGGGCTCGCCGCACCGACCCCCTTCGCCGAGGACCTCGCCGAGCGGCTCCTGCAGAACCTGAAGAAGCTGAAGTTCATCGCTCCCCAGGGGAGCCTGGCCAAGGTGACGTATCGATGGTGAGCTTCGAACCGACCGAAGAACAGCGCCTCGTTCAGCAGACGGCGCGCGATGTCGCGACGCGGACCCTCGCGCCGCGCGCGGCCGAGCGGGATCGTCTCGGCACCTTCCCCGAGGCGGAGCTGCGCCAGCTCGCGAGCCTCGGCCTCCTCGGGGTGAACGTCCCCCCGGAGCTCGGCGGATCGGGCGCCGGCGTGGTCTCGTACTCCCTGGCCCTGACGGAGCTCGCGCGCGCCTGCGCCTCCACGAGCGTGGCGGTGGCCGTGACCAACATGGCCGCCGAGCTCATCTGCCAGTACGGCTCCGAGGAGCAGCGGCAGCGCTACGTCACGCGTCTCGTCTCCGGTGAGGCGCTCTGCGCGGCGTTCGCCCTGTCGGAGCCACACTGCGGCAGCGACGCCGCGGCCCTGCGAACGACGGCGCGCCGCACCGACCGCGGCTGGGTGCTCTCGGGGACCAAGCAGTGGATCACGAGCGGCGACCGTGCCGGCCTGGTGGTCGTCTGGGCCCGCACGGGGGCGGACAGCGGGCCCAAGGGGATCAGCGTCTTCGTCGTCGAGCGGGGCACCCCCGGGCTGCTCGTGGGCAAGCACGAGGAGAAGCTCGGCCTGCGTGGCTCCACCACGGTGGCGCTCACCTTCGAGGACTGCGAGCTCCCCGCCGACGCGCTGCTGGGGCCCGAGGGGAGCGGGTTCTCGCAGGCCATGACGGCCCTCGACGGCGGCCGCATCGGCATCGGCTCGCAGGCGCTCGGGATCGGCCTCGCGGCGCGCGACGAGGCGGTGCGGTACGCAAAGGAGCGCCAGGCCTTCGGGCACCCGATCGCCGATCGCCAGGCGATCCAGTGGATGCTCGCCGACAGCCAGACCGAGCTCGAGGCCGCACGCCTGCTCACCCTTCGCGCGGCCTGGCTGAAGGAGCGACGCGCGCCCTTCACGCGCGAGGCGTCGATGGCCAAGCTCTACGCGAGCGAGGCGGCCAACCGCGTCTGCTACCGTGCGCTCCAGATCCACGGAGGCTACGGCTACACCAAGGACTTCGCCGTCGAGCGGCTCTACCGCGACGTGCGCATCACCACCATCTACGAGGGAACGAGCGAGATCCAGCGGCTGGTCATCGGTCGCTCCCTCGTCCGCGACTGAGAGGTTCCACATGGCAGAGCGCAAGATCCGTATCCTGGTGGCCAAGCCGGGGCTCGACGGTCACGACCGGGGGGCCAAGGTGGTGGCTCGGGCGATGTCCGACGCGGGGTTCGAGGTGGTCTACACCGGGCTGCACCAGACGCCGGAGATGATCGCGGCCACCGCGGTCCAGGAGGACGTGGACGGGGTCGGGGTCTCGATCCTGTCGGGCGCACACCTCACGCTCTTGCCCGCGATCCTGAGCGAGCTGCGCAAGCGCGACGCGGGAGCGGTGCAGGTCTTCTGCGGCGGCATCATCCCCGACGAGGACGTGGCCAAGCTGAAGGCCGAGGGCGTGGCCGAGATCTTCACCCCCGGCACCTCCACGCAGGACATCGTGGCCTGGGTCAAGGCCCACCTCAAGCCGGCGCAATGAGCCGTTCGCTCGCGCTCTCCGTCGGGTTGCTCGCCCCCGTGCTGGCCTCGGCCGCCCCGAGCACGCTGGACCAGGTCGTTGGCGCCACCCTTCGCAGGAACTACGACGCCCTCCACGGCTGCTACCGCCTGGCGCTCGCGCAGGATCGGAGCCGCGCGGGAACCCTCTTCGTGCGGGTCACCCTCGGGGCGGCGGACACGGTGACCCACGCCCGTTTGGACCGGGACGAGCTCAAGCACGCCCCCACCGCGGCCTGCGTCCTCAAGTGGATGCGCGGCTGGACGCTCTCCGGGGCGGCAGCCGCCGGCGCGGGTCCCGGCACCGAGGTGGTCGTACCCATCATCTATCGCGCGGCACCCAAGCAGCAGAGCGTGTGGGAGGCCGACGTCGAGGCGCGTGCCCTCGGAGCGGCGGGACAGGTGCAGCTCCTGCTCACCCGCCAGAACGTCGGAGCGAGCCTGGCCTCCCTGGCGCTGCTCACCCTCCGGTCGCACCTCGCGCTCCCCGGGGCGCCGCAGAAGCTGCTCTACGTCCTCTCCGGCCGCGGCGTGCTGGCCGCCGGCACCTCGCGGCTCCCCCTCGGGCCGGGGACGGCGCTGGCCCTGCGTGCGAGCTTGCCCGTGACCCTGAGTCCGACCCGAGGCGAGCTGCGCTGCCTCGTGCTCTTCCTCCCCGCCGGCGGCGAGCAGGCCCTGCTGCCGACGAAGGAGGTCTTTCCGGAGATCCCGGCCAAGGGGCCCGCGGGTCGCCTCCTGCGGCCGGAGCGCATCGACCGCACGACGCCACTCCTCCTCGCGGAGGGGAAGCTGAAGGTGACGCCCCTTCTGCAGCGGAAGACGCAGGGCCACTCCCGCTTCTACCTCGGGCTCCTCGAGGCGGCAGCCCCCTCGAGCGTGCCGGAGCACTCGCATTTCGCCGAGGCGGAGGTGCTCTTCGTCCTCTCCGGCAAGGGGGAGATGGGGATCGAAGGGACGCTGACCCCCGTCGGCCCCGGACAGGCCATCTACATCCCCGCGGGCGCCAGCCATTCCGTGCGCGTCGAGAGCGGCCCGCTCAAGGTCGTGCAGGTCTACGTCCCCGGCGGGCCGGAACAGCGTTTCTTCCAGAAGGCGGACGCGCGATGAGCGTCGTGCAGCGCATTCTCTCGGGCGATCTTCGAGCGGCCGCGCGCCTCATGCGCGACCTCGACGACCATCAACCGGAGGCCGTCGAGGACCTCAAGGCGCTCTACGCGCACGGCGGACGCGCGCTCGTGGTGGGGATCACCGGTCCGCCGGGGGCCGGCAAGTCCACGCTCGTGGACGCGCTCATCACGCACTACCGCGCGCTCGGCGAACGGGTCGGCGTCGTGGCGGTGGATCCGTCGAGCCCCTTCACCGGCGGGGCGATCCTCGGCGATCGCATCCGCATGGGACGACACGCCCTCGACCCGGGGGTCTTCATTCGCTCCCTGGCGAGCCGCGGGCACCTCGGCGGCCTCAGCCGCTCGACGGGCGACGTGATCTGCGTGCTCGAGGCCATGGGCTTCGACAGGGTGCTCGTGGAGACCGTCGGGGTGGGGCAGGGCGAGGTCGAGGTGGTGGAGACCGCGCACCTCTCGGTCGTGGTGCTCGTCCCGGGGCTCGGGGACGAGGTGCAGGCGATCAAGGCCGGCATCCTCGAGATCGCGGACGTGCTCTGTCTGAACAAGGCGGACCGCGATGGAGCGGACCGGGCCCTGCGCGACCTCGAGCTGATGCTCAGCCTCCGCGAGGGGGAACGGGCCCACACGCCCATCGTGCGGACCGTGGCGGCGACGGGGGAGGGGGTCGCAACCCTCGCCTCCGCGATCACGGACCTGAGCGGGCAGCACGACCCCGTGCTCTGGCAGACGCGACAACTCCGTCGCGCGCGCCGCCAGGTGCTCGAGCTCCTCAAGGAGCAAGCCACGCAGCGAGCCCTCACGCGGGCGGGCGACCGACTGGACGCGCTGCTCGTCGACCTCGCCGCGCGTCGAACGGACCCCTATTCGGTGGTCGAGGCTCTTCTCGCGGCCGACTGACGAGCCGACGCCGCCCGGCGGAGGCGAAGCGGCGTCGAGGCGGGGCCTTCTGCTATCCTCGCTGCATACACCTTAGGAGGTAGGTCATGGGTCTTCCCTTCCGCTGGAGAACGTCCGTCCAGGGCCTCTGCGTGATGCCCTTCCTGCTCTCGTGCAGCCTGCTGCAGGAGGCCACGACCTTCACGCTCGACACGGGATGGAAGGACCTCGCCGTGGATGCCACGGGCCTGCCCGACTTCGGGGGGTCGGCCACCCTGCCGAACGTGCCGTGCACCAAGGCCCAGGACACCTGTGCCACCGGGCTGTCGAACGCCGCGTGCACCGGCGGCAACTGGTCCTGCAAGACGCAGTGCGGGGAGAGCGCGAGCTGCGCACTGGCGGCCACGGTGGAGCTGGGCTTGCCCGTGGACATCTCCGCGCAGGTGAAGAACCAGACCTCCGCGAACGTGATCAGCAAGGCCACCCTGAACGAGTTCGTCTACAACACCCTCGAGAACACGCTGAACGTGGACACCCCGGAGCTGGAGCTCTACGTCGGCCCGAGCAGCGCCACCCGCGTGGGTGACCCCGGCGTGGTCTTCTTCGCCCGGATGCCCAGGCTCCCGGCCGGCACGAAGCGAAACGAGATCCTCAAGGTGGACGAGGCAGGGAAGGAGGCGCTGGCCTCTTTCGTCAGGAACTACACCCAGCCGTTCAAGATCCTGGCCAAGGGGAGCTCCCTCTTCAACGGGGGGCAGGCGCTGCCGAAGGGCCGCCTCCGGATGCAGCTGAAGGCCAAGTTCCAGGTCACTCCGCTTTGAGCGCCCGGCCCGGACGCTAACCTCGTGAAACGAGGCCTGCACGGAGGTAGGACTGCGCGGAGAAAGGCGGGAAGTCCGAGGGACTAGGCCCCGTCGGTGGAGTGCGGAGGGGCCGTCGAGCTAGCAGCCTCCGTCATCTCCTCGAGGTCTTCGTCCTCGTCATCATCGTCGTCGTCGTCCTCGATCGGACCACGCCCGGCGTTCACCCGCTCCTTCAGCTCCTTGCCAACCTTGAAGAAGGGCAGGCGCTTGGGCCGCACGTCCACCTTGGCGCCGGTTCGCGGGTTTCGGCCTTCGTAGGCCTTGTAGTGACGAATCTCGAAGCTGCCAAATCCGCGGATCTCGATGCGTTCCCCGCGCTTCAGCGCTGCTTCCATGGAATCGAAGACGCAGTTGACAATCAACTCGGCCTTGCCCTTCGGCAACTTGAGCTTGTTGGCGAGGCTCTCAATCAGCTCGGACTTGGTCATTTCGCGCTCCTTGAACGCCCGGCCTTTTGGAAAAGCAACTGCCATGCTAGTCCAAACATTCTTGAAATTCAATGGTCTTTCGCAGGGTCAGCCCACCCCGGGAGCCGCCGAGACGAGCCACCTACAGAGCCACCGCCTCGTCGTACCGTCCGAAGACCTGCTCCAAACAGCCGCTGATTTCGCCGATTGTACATAACCCATTGACACAATGAAGTATTTTTTCGACCAGAGGATCCCCCGTGCGGGCCGCCCGCGCCAGATCGTTCAGCGCTTCCGAGGCTCTCGACGCAGCCCGCCCCGCCCGGACCTCGGCCGTCCGTCGCTTCTGGGCCGCCTCCGAGGCAGGGTCCACCCGATGCAGCCGGAGCGGCTCCTCCTCCGCGTCCAGGAAGTCGTTGACGCCGACCACGACGCGCTCCCTTCGCTCGACCGAAAGCTGGTGCTCGTAGGCTCTGCGCTGGATCTCGCGCTGCGGGTAGCCCGCCTCGATGGCTCCCACCATGCCTCCCAGTTCGTCGATGCGCGCGAGGTAGTCCTGCGCGCGTGATTCGATCTGGTCGGTCAAGTACTCCACTGCGTAGCTTCCGCCGAGGGGGTCCACGAGGTCGGCCACGCCCGATTCGTGCGCGATGATCTGCTGCGTCCGCAGGGCCAGCCGCACCGACTCCTCCGTAGGCAACGCGAGCGCCTCGTCGAAGGCGTTGGTGTGCAAGGACTGCGTCCCGCCCAGCACGGCCGATAGGGCCTGCAGCGCCACGCGCACCACGTTCCCGTAGGGCTGCTGAGCCGTCAGGGTGGACCCCGCCGTCTGCGTGTGGAATCGGAGCGCCAGCGATCGCGGGTCCTGGGCGCCGAAGCGCTCGCGCATCAGGCGCGCCCACAGCCGCCGGGCTGCGCGAAACTTCGCTACCTCTTCGAGGAGGTTATTGTGCGCGTTGAAGAAGAACGCGAGCTGCGGCGCGAAGTCGTCCACGCGCAGCCCCGCGTCCAGCGCCGCCTGCACGTAGGCCAGGCCGTCCGCCAGCGTGAAGGCCACCTCCTGCACCGCATCGGAGCCGGCCTCCCGGATGTGGTAGCCGGAGATGCTGATCGTGTTCCAGTGCGGAAGCGCGTTCTGGCAGAAAGCGAAGACGTCCGTGACGAGGCGCATCGACGGACGCGGCGGATAGATGTAGGTCCCGCGCGCGATGTATTCCTTGAGGATGTCGTTCTGGATGGTGCCGCGCAGCTTCCGTCGGTCGATCCCGCGGCCCTCGGCCACCGCCACGTACAGACAGAGGAGAATCGGCGCCGTGGCGTTGATCGTCATCGACGTCGAGACCTGATCGAGGGGGATCTGGTCGAAGAGCAGCTCCACGTCCCGCAGCGTGTCGATGGCCACGCCCGTGCGTCCCACCTCGCCCGCAGCGCGTGGATCGTCGGAGTCGAGCCCCATCTGCGTCGGCAGGTCGAAGGCGACAGAGAGACCCGTGTTCCCCTGCGCGAGCAAGTAGCGGTAGCGGCGGTTCGACTCCTCGGCGGTGCCGAAGCCCGCGTACTGGCGCATGGTCCAGAGCCGACCGCGGTACATGTTGGGCTGGACGCCTCGGGTATACGGCGGCTCCCCGGGGAGCCCGAGCGCCTCGAGTTCTTCCTCCTCGGGCCGACGGTCGAGCGGCGTGAGGAGCTCGGGCAGTGGGATCCCCGCGCTGGTTTCGAAGACGGGCCGACGCTCGGCCGTGCGTGCGCGGCTGCGGGCCAGCACCTGATGCCGCCAGCGCTCGACGGCGCTGCGCAGGGACGCGCGGCCGTCCTGCTCGCCGTCGGAGGAGGGGGTCTGGGACATGTGGGGTCTCCCGGCGGAGCTAGAAACGCATCTCGCGCACGTCCGGCGCGATGCGCAGCACGGGTTCGGTGGCCGCTTGCACCTCCGCGGGGGTGACGCCGGGAGCGACCTCCTTGAGCACCAGCCCCTCGCGGGTGACGTCCAGGACCGCCAGATCGGACACGATGAGGTTCACGACGCCGACTCCGGTCAAGGGGAGCGAGCAGCGCTCGAGAATCTTCTTCTCCCCATTCTTCGCCACGTGCTCCATCACCACGATGGTTCGCTTCGCCCCGGTCACGAGGTCCATGGCGCCGCCCATCCCTTTCACCATCTTCCCCGGGATGAGCCAGTTCGCCAGGTCCCCTCGGGCCGAAACCTGGAGCGCCCCGAGGACGCTCATGTCCACCGCGCCCCCCCGAATCATGGCGAACGAATCGGCGCTCGAGAAATACGAGCAGCCGGCCAGCTCGGTAATGGTCTGCTTCCCGGCGTTGATGAGGTCTGCGTCCTCGTCCCCTTCGAAGGGGAAGGGGCCGAAGCCCAGCATGCCGTTTTCCGACTGCAGGAAGACCTGCATCCCGTCGGGGATGTAGTTCGAAACCAGCGTGGGGATCCCGATCCCCAGGTTGACGTAATAGCCGTCCCGCAGCTCCTGGGCCACGCGCTGGGCGATCTGCTCGCGAGAGAGTGCCATGGCGCTCAACCTCCCTGGGGGCGCGGCCGTACGGTCCGCTGCTCGATGGGCTTCTCGTATCCTTCACCGCGGATGATGCGGTGCACGTAGATGCCCGGCGTGTGGACCTGGTCCGGGTCGAGCTCCCCGGGCTCCACCAGGATCTCCACCTCGGCGATGGTGAGGCGCGCCGCCGTGGCCATCATCGGGTTGAAGTTGCGAGCCGTTTTCCGAAAGACGAGGTTCCCGTGCCGGTCCCCGCGGTAGGCCTTCACGAGGGCCACGTCTCCTCGTAGCGCCTCCTCGAGCACGAAGGTGCGACCCGAGAACTCGCGGGTCTCCTTCTTCGGCGACGACCTGGTCACGTTCCCCTGCCGGTCGTACAGCATGGGCACCCCCCCCTCGGAGATCCAGGTCCCCGCGCCTGTCGGCGTGTAGAACGCGGGGATCCCGGCTCCCCCGGCCCGGAGCTTCTCGGCGAGGGTTCCCTGCGGGACGAGCTCCACCTCCAGCTCGCCGGAGAGGAAGGCGCGCTCGAAGTTCTTGTTCTCTCCGACGTAGCTCGAAACCATCTTACGCACCTGACCGTTGGCCAGGAGCACTCCGAGCCCCTTGGTGTCGGTCCCGCAGTTGTTGCTCACGATGGTCAGATTCTTCGTCCCCTGGGCCCGCAAGGCGCGAATCAGCGTCTCGGGATTTCCGCAGAGACCGAACCCACCGACGAGCAGCGTCATGCCGTCTCGAACGTCTCGCAGCGCGTCGGCCGCGCTGGCGAATACTTTGGAGCTCATGCGTCGATTCCCTCTTGGGGTTGACTCCGCACCGGCCCGAGGGACAGCGCCGAGAGGCCCAGAGTCTTCAACGGTCACCCCCGCCGTGTCAATCGGCGGTCCCCGGCGGCCCGCGGCGCCTTTGGGGTATACTGCGCGCTGCATGGCGGTGGTCACGCTGCTCAGCGATTTCGGCACGCAAGACGGCTTCGTCGGAGCCATGAAGGGCGTCATCCTGCGCCGCGCTTCCTCTTCGCAGCTCGTGGACCTCACGCACGAGCTCCGCCCGCAGGACGTACACGCGGGGGCGTGGGCCTTGCGCGAGGCGGCCGCCACCTTTCCTCCGGGGACGATCCACCTCGCCGTCGTGGACCCCGGAGTGGGGACGACACGCCAGCCGCTGCTCCTCGTGCAGGGCGGGCAGCGCTTCGTCGGCCCGGACAACGGCCTGCTCACCCTGGCCGCGCCGCAGCCCCAGGCGGCCTACGTGCTCGACCGACCGGAGCTCCATCAGCCCGTGGTGTCGTCCACCTTTCATGGGCGCGACCTCTTCGCCTCCGTCGCCGGGCACCTGGCGGCAGGCTTGGCCCCCGAGCTCTGCGGGCGGCCCGCCGAGACGTGGATCCGGCTCTGTGACCCGACCGTGGAGCGCCGCGGAAGAGCGCTCGTCGGCGAGGTCGTTCACGTGGACCGCTTCGGGAACCTCGTGACCAACCTGACCGGTGACCTTCTCGGGGACGCAGCCACGTGGGAGGTCACGCTCGCGGAGCTTCGCGTCGGGCCGCTCGTCGTCACCTATGGTCAGGTCCCCTCGCAGACCTGGCTGGCGTACGTGGGCAGCTCGGGGCGCGTGGAGCTGGCGGTCCGCGACGGGTCTGCCGCGGCGCGAGGCTACGCACGTGGCACGCGCGTGACCCTCGTCCCCGCTCCATCGCCCGTGGAGGACGCATGACCGCCCGGCGTCCGGCCCTCGTCGTGCTGCCCGCCACGCTGCTCTTCGCGGGCTGCCTCACCAATACCGGCGAGGGGTGGATCGTCGGATCGCTCCGAGTGGAGAGCTGTCGCGACGGGGAAGCGCTCGACCGGCCCGGAACCTTCGATCTCGGGGCGGACTTCTTCGCGGGGGACCCGCTCTTCGATTCCGACCCGGCCTCCGGTCAGAAGCGCAACAGCCTCGCGCTCCGGATCCAGCAGACCAGTAACCGAGTCGAGGAGGCGGACGGGCTGGCGCTCCATTTCCACGACCTGGCGCAGGTGGCGCGGGCCTTCGCCGCGGAGGTGCCGCTTCCCGTCTCGGCCGACTACGCGTGCCCCCAGGGGCGGTGCGTCCCCAGCCAACGCACCATCGAGGCGCAGCTCAGCCTCTTCAATACCTGCCCCGGCAATCGCCACGCGCTCGCCGGCTCGAGCCGGGAGCTGCTCGCAGATCCGCCTCCGGCCGGCGCCCCCGCTGCGGCGAGGCCCGCGACCTGCCTCCGGCCTTCGGGGCAGGAGATCGCCGCCTGTCCGACGCTGAGCGCCGCCGACCAGCAAGCCCTGCGCGCCGTCTGCGCGAGCCCGTTCGACCGGCAGGAGGACCGCCACACCATCGCGCGGATCCTGGGGCAGGGGGATACGCGCAGCGATCAGCGGGTGGCCGCTCACGCCTGCGTCTTCGTCTGCGAGCTCGGCCAGGTCCGCGTCGGGCAGTCCCCCGCGTCGCTGGCCGAGTTCCAGCTCGAGTTCGGCGAGCACCTCGCCGCGCTCCTCTCGCTCAGTCTCGTGGACAGCCGGTCTCTCGCGCTCGGCCTCTGTGCGCAGTCGGGGGGGCAGCTCCAGGGCAAGTTCCGCATCAAGCTGGTCCGTAGCCGCGCAGCCCAGGCCTTCCCGTGACCCTCGACTCCAGCCCCCACCCCCTACACGAGCTCCGGCTGGACTCGCTCGCCTTCGGCGGCGACGCGGTGGGCCGACTGAACGGAAAGGTTGTCTTCGTCCCCTTCGGGGTGCCGGGCGACCGGATCCTGGTCCGCCTCACCGAGGAGCATCCGTCGTACTCGCGCGGCGAGATCGTGCAGGTGCTGCAGGAGGGGCCCGGCCGCCGTCTCCCCCCCTGTCCGGCGTTCGGCACCTGCGGTGGCTGCCAGTGGCAACAGCTTGCCTACGACCGGCAGGCCGTCTCGAAGAGCGACATCCTGGCCAGGATCCTCTCCGAGGCGGCCGTCCAGGAGCTGAAGCCCCTCACGAAGGCCCCCGTGGAGCTCGGCTATCGTCGCCGCGTGCGGCTCCACTTCCGGAAGACGCGGCAGCGGCTCTGGCTCGGCTACTTCCGACGGCACTCCAAGGAGCTCGTGGACGTGCCGGATTGCGCGCTGCTACAGCCGGTGCTCCAGCGGGCGCTCGCCCTCTGTCGCGACCGACTCGAGCGCGTCTCCGAGGCCCGCGGCTCGCTCGTGCTGCTCGCGGGTGCGCTCGCGGAGACGCACCTCAGCCTGCGGCTCGAGGAGGGCCACCTCGCGGACCCGAGCTCCTTCCTGGCCGACCCCATCGTGGGCGGGCTGGTGCAGCAGGGAGGTCGGGTGACGCCCTTCGGCCGCGACGCGGTCAACCTGGCCCCCTTGCCGGAAGCGCCCCTCTGGGCCACGGCGGCGGCCTTCGCGCAGGCGAACTCGGAGCAGGACCAGCTGCTCCGCCATCGCGTGGCGCGGTGGGCCGAGGCGAAGGACCGACGCGTGCTGGAGCTCTTCGCGGGGATCGGGAATCTCACGCGCGAGCTGGCCCAGCACGCGTCGGAGGTGGTCGCCGTGGAGGCCTCCGCGCCGGCGACGGAGCTGCTCCGCCGGAACGTCCTCGCACTCCCCCGCCCGGTCCAAATCTGCGAGGAGGAGGCCTCGGCCGCCCTGGAGCGCCTGCTGGCCGCCCGCGAGCGTTTCGACGTCGCGGTGCTGGATCCCCCGCGAGAGGGGCACGCCCACGCCGTGGATCGGCTGGGCAAGCTGGGACCGGAGCGCGTGATCTACGTCTCGTGCGACCCGATGACCCTGGCCCGGGACCTGAACATCCTGGCAAAACACGGCTACGTCTCGCGGCAGGCCCAGGGCCAGGACATGATGCCGCAGACCTTCCACATCGAGACGGTGGTCCGGCTGGACCGGAAATGACCGTGAAGGACGGGACGCTCGGCGAGAACGGGCGCCCGGCTTCGTACGATGAGAGCGGATCGGTGGGCGCCGTCTATAATCAGGGCATGAGCCTGTGTCAGCGCTGCGGGACGCGACTCGACCCCGACGCGCGCTTCTGCGCGGGGTGCGGGCTCGCGCGGAGCGGCACCCCTGCGCCCGGCGACCCGATGATCGGCCGGCAGATCATCGGTCAGTACGTGGTCCGCCAGAAGCTCGGTGAAGGAGGGATGGGGGCCGTCTACCTGGCCGACCAGCCGGCTGTCGGACGCCAGGCGGTGATCAAGGTCATGCACCGCGAGTACTCCCACGACCCGCAGGTCGTCTCGCGGTTCGAGGTGGAGGCGCGCGCCGCGAGCCAGCTCAACCACCCCCACATCGTCACGATCTACAACTACGGGGCGATGGAGGACGGGACCCTCTTTCTGGCCATGGAGTACTGCACGGGCTCGACCCTCGAGGCCGCCGTTCGCGCCGCCCCGATGAGCTCGCCCCGAGCCGCCCGCATCGGCGCCCAGGTCTGCGACGCGCTGGCTGACGCGCATCGTCGCGGGATCGTGCACCGAGATCTGAAGCCGTCGAACGCCATGCTCCTCGAGGTGGGCCGCCAGCGGGACTACGTGAAGGTGCTGGACTTCGGCATCGCCAAGATGGAGGGCGTGTCGATGACCCGGACCGGCAGCATGGTCGGCACGCCGCAGTACATGAGCCCGGAGCAGCTCCGAGGCGAGGAGATCGACGGACGCTCGGACCTCTACTCGCTCGGGATCATGCTCTACGAGATGGTGACGGGGCAGCTGCCGTTCCAGGCCACGAGCCTCGCCGGGCTGATGCACAAGCACCTGAGCGAGGAGCCCCAGCCACCCACGCGCGTGGCGCCCCACCGGGACGTGACCCCCGCGCTCGAGGCAGTGATCCTCCGGGCCCTGGCCAAGGTGCCGGGAGCGCGCTTTCGCGACGCCGACGAGATGGGGCAGGCGCTCGAGTCCTGCGCGCAGGGTCTCACCCCGGTCCTGCCGCTCTCGACGGAGCGCACGCAGGCACCGGCCGCCGAGCGGAGCACCTCGCCCGCCGCGCTCTGGGTCGCGGTGGGTGGCGGCGCGGTGGTGCTGGCCGCCGGGGCCTTCTTCCTCGTGACGGTCCTGCGGTCGGGAGCGCGAGAGGGCGAGGGGAGCTCCCGTGGCGCGAACGCCATCGCCGCCGTGAAACCCGCCGATCCGACCACCAAGGCCCTTCCGGGCAGCAGCGGCGCCCCCGTGCAGCTCCCCCCCGCCACCCCGTCCGCGACGCCGCCCGCAGACGCCGCGCCGCGTGTCGTCGCCCACGCGCCCGACGGAGGGACGCGCGTGGTCGCGCAGGCAGCCGACGGAGGAACCCGCGTCGTCGCGACGCTCGCCCCGACCAAGGGTCCTCGGCGTCGCCGCCGACCGGTGGCGGTCCCGCCCGCTGCGGCCGGCGCGCAGCCCGGGAGCGCTCCCGGCTCTGCCGCGCGGCCCGAGACGGGAGCGGCCTCTCCACCCTCGGACCTCGCGGGGCTCTCGGCCGATCAGCGGCGCTGGGCTCAGAAGAGCGTGGCGCAGCTCGAGGCGCAGCTGAAACGGCTGCTCGCCACGGCCAGGATCCCCCCGTCGACGGCGCAGCAGACGCTCACGGCCTATGAGCGCAGCATGGCCGTGGTCTCGGCGGGCGAGCGCGAGGTTCGCGCGAAACAGTATCTCGTGCAGCTCATCACGGCCTACGAGCGGCCCGCCCTGCAGTTCAAGTCCTACGAACGTCGTTCGGTGGAAAAGCTCCGCCAGATCTTCCTCAGCATGCCGACGAAGCAGGACCTCTCCGCCGAGCAGCGGGCCCAGATCGTGGATAACGTGCTCAAGACCTACGACCAGGGCAACTTCCCGCCCGAGGACCGCCCCTTCTACAAGCGGGTGGCGCTCCTCAGCATCATCCAGAGCTACGCGGTGGACCCGGCGGCGGTCTTGCGGTAAAGGGACGCCACAGGACGCATGGCTGAGCTCCTCGACGAGATCGCCGCCGGCAAGCTGGCTCCCGTGTACTTCGTGTGCGGTGAGGCCTACCCGCGCGACCAGGTCGTGTCGGCGCTGCGCAACGCCGTGCTGGGAGGGAAGGAGAGCGCCTTCAATTTCGACGGCCTGGACGCGAAGGCAGCGGGGCCGGTGGGGATTCTGTCCGCCGCTCGGACGCTGCCCATGTTCGGCACCCGTCGCCTGGTCCTGGTGCGCGACGCCGACGAGCTCGCGGCCGAGGCGCTGAATCAGCTCCTCCCCTACGTCAAGGATCCGAACCCGAGCACGTGCCTCGTCTTCGTGGCCGAGAAGGCCGACCTCCGGCTGAAGTTCTTCTCGGCCGTCAAGGAGCACGGAGTCCTCGTGCGCTTCGAGCCGCTGAAGGACCGCCAGGCGCCGGCCTGGCTACAGAGCGAGGCCCGGCGCCAGAAGCTGAAGCTCGAGCCCGGCGCCGCCGAGCGCATCGCCGAGGCGGTGGGGACGGACATGGCGCAGCTAGCCTCGGCGCTCGAGCGGCTGTCGCTCTACGTGGGGGACGGCAAGCCGATCGCCGCGTCGGACGCCGAGGAGCTGCTCGCGCAAACCCGCCAGCGCTCGATCTTCGAGCTGACGAACGCGGTGGGGCGCGGTCAGCGGCGGGAGGCGCTGCTCGTGCTGCGCCAGATGCTCCTCGCGCGAGAGCCCGCCGTGCGCGTGGTGGCGATGCTGGCCCGGCACCTTCGGCAGCTCTGGCAGGCGCGGGAGCTCGCCCGCGCGCGCTCCACGCCCCAGGAAATCGCGTCGCGGGTCGGGATGCACCCCTTCTTCGTCGCGGACCTCCTGGCCCAGGCGGAACGCTTCGACGGAGCCACGCTCGAGCGGACGCACCGCGCGCTTTACGAGGCCGACCGCACGCTCAAGTCGAGCCCGCTGGCCGACGCCCTGGTACTGGACCAGCTGGTGCTCGCGCTCTGTCCGGCCGAGACGGAGAGCCGCCGCTCCCAGGTGCGTTGACACCGAGGCGGAGGCCGCCGGAAGCGGGACGAGGGGAAGGTGACCGAACCGAGAGTGGTGCTAGGCCTCGCCGACGGCGCGCGCGAGCCGGGAGATGGTTCGCGACGCGCGCTGCCGAGGAATGACGCCCTTCTGGGCGCACCGATCGATGATCGGGATCGCCTTCTCGAGCGCCTCGCGCGCCGCCCCGCCGTCCTTGGCTTCGATCGCGGTGCGGACCCGCTTGATGAACGTGCGCATGGTGGCACGGAAGAACCGGTTGCGCGCTTGCCGCTTGATGCGTTGGCGGTTGCGCTTCTCTGCCTGCGGATGATTGGCCACGAAATTCCTCCAATAAAGCCGTGTTGCCGTATCATGCCTCGCGTCGCGTGTCAATCGCGCCGCGTAGAGTGGACGCGGCACTTCCCCGTCGCCCCCTTCCGCGGGGATGCAGTAGGGTAGCACCCGAAGGAGACCGGACCCTCGCATGTCGGAGGCCTCGCGCGACGGAAGGCAGCTCACCCGGTCGGCCGGGATCGTGGGCCTCTTCACGCTCTTCAGCAGGATCCTGGGCCTCGTCCGCGACGGCGTGGTGGCTGCCGCGTACCCCAAGCGGGCCACCGACCCGTTTTACGTTGCCTTCACGATCCCGAACGTTTTCAGGCAGCTCCTGGCGGAGGGGTCGCTCACCGTGGCCTTCGTGCCGGTCTTCACCGAGCTGCGCCAACGCGCCGGGGACGACGCGGCCAAGGCGCTCTACGCCAAGACCATGGGAGCGGCGCTCCTGGTGCTGCTGCTCGTCACAGCGGCCGGGGTCGGTCTGGCGCCGCAAGTGGTCCGCCTCTTCGCCTACGGCCTCGTGGACGACGCCGACAAGCTCGGCCTCGCCATCTTGCTCACGCGTGTCATGTTCCCCTTCCTGATCACCGTCGGGGTCACGGCCCTGGCCATGGGGGTCCTGAACACCTACAGGCACTTCGCCGCGCCGGCCCTGGCCCCCGTGCTCCTCAACGCCTGCATCATCAGCGTGGTCCTCACCACGAGCCGGGCCATGCCGCACCTCGGTCTGCCGCCCATCGCCGCCCTCGGCTTCGGGGTCCTGCTCGGAGGGGTGGCGCAGGTGCTGCTTCAGGCCGGGCCGCTCCGCTCCCGCGGCCTCCTGCTGCGACCGCGCCTCGACCTCGGCGATCCCGGCGTACGGCGCATCGGCCGCCTGATGCTCCCCTCGATCCTCGGCCTGGCGATCTACCAGGTGAACGTGATCCTGGCCCGCCAGTTCGCCTCCTTCCTGGAGGAGGGGAGCATCAGCTACATCTACTATGCGCAGCGGCTCATCGAGTTCCCGATGGGCATCTTCGCCGTCGCGGTGGCCACGGTATCTCTGCCGAGCTACGCGGCGCAGGTGACGGCGGGGAACCTGGACGAGCTCCGTCGAACCTACGGCTACAGCCTGCGGGTGGTGGCCTTCGTGCTCTTGCCGGCCACTGCGGGGCTCATCGCGCTCGGTCTTCCTCTCTGCTCGGTGCTCTTCCAGCGCGGCGCCTATACCCACGCGATGGCGCAGGAGACCGCGCGCACCCTCCTCGGGTTCGCGTGTGGGCTCTGGGCCGCCGGCGGCGTCCGTCAGACGGTCCCCGTCTTCTATGCGCTCCAGGACACGCGCACGCCCGTGAAGGTGGGGGCCCTCGCGCTTCTCGCGTACATCGGCAGCGCCCTCCTGCTTCGCCATCGCCTTCAGGCCCTCGGCCTCGCCCTGGCCGTGGCCATCTCGTCCACGGTGAACCTCCTGCTCTTGCTCGTGCTCCTGCGGGTCCGTCTCGGCCCGCTCGGGCTTCGAAGCGTCGCGCTCACGCTCGCCCGCTCGAGCCTCGCCGCCGTCGGCGCGGGGTTCTGCGCACACTTGGTGACGCGCTTCGGGGACTGGCCGCAAGGTGGGCGCGCCCCCCTCAACTACGCCGTGCTCCTCGGCGCCGTAGTGGCCGGGATGGTGAGCTACGCTCTGCTTGCGGCCCTGCTACGCGCCCCGGAGCTGCACGAGCTCGCCCGGGCCTTCGCCCGCAGGCGCCGCCCAGGTCCCCGATGACGGTCACGAGCCTCTCGGAGCTGCCGGGCGTCCTGGTCGGTCACGCCACCGACCTCGCGGGCCTCACCGGGTGCACGGCGATCCTCTTCCCCGACGGGGCCGTCGCCGGAGGCGCGGTGGTCGGAACCGCCACCGGCAGTCGCGAGCTGGCGGTCCTCGAACCCCGACACCACGTGGAGCGGATCCACGGCGTCTGTCTCGCGGGGGGTAGCGCCTTTGGCCTCGCGGCGGCGGACGGGGTCATGCGCGTGCTCGCCGCCCACGGGGTGGGCCATCGAACCCTCGCCGGCGTGGTGCCGATCGTCCCGGCCGCCGTGGTGTACGACCTCGGCCTCGGAGACCCGGGCGCCTGGCCCGACGCACGCCTCGGCGAGGCAGCCGCCACTCAGGCCCTCGCGCGCACGCCCGCCAGCTCCGGCTGCGTCGGCGCGGGCACCGGCGTCTCCGCCGGCAAGCTCCAAGGTCTCGCCTGCGCCACCAAGACAGGGCTCGGGCAAGCGGGGCTTTGCACCGACGAGGGCCTGGCCGTGGGCGCGCTCGTCGTACTGAACCCCGTGGGCGACGTCCTCGACGGCACGCGGAGCGGCATTCTCGCCGGGGCGCGACGAACGCCGACTTCGGACGAGCTGCTCGGCTCCGCGGCGCTCATCCGCGCGGGCGCCGTCGCGCAATCGCCGACCCACAACACCACGCTCGTGGTGGTCGCCACCACCGCGCGCCTCACCCGCGTGGAGGCGGAGTGGGTCGCGCACCAGAGCGCGGTGGCGCTGGCCCGACGGATCGATCCTCCGTTCACCCTCTACGATGGGGACGTGGTGATCTGCGCCTCCGTCGGGGATCACGCCGTGGATCTGCACCGCGTGGGCCTGCTCTGCCGGGATGCGACCGACGCGGCGATCCAGGATGCGTGTCTGGCGGCCACCCCGCTCGGGGGCCTGCCCGTCGCGCGCGGCCTGCACCAGCCCGTTTAGCCACGATTCCCCTCTAGAACACCAAACGGGTTGAGAAGCCTACCGCGACGCCACGCTGTCTGCCGCGCGGCCGTCGCGCGGGCGTGAGCGAGCGAGCTTGACCAGCCCCAGCGGGAGGTCCAGGCTGACCAGTCCCCTTCGCCGATGGGAACACCGTATGCTCGACCAGGAGGGGTCCATGAGCAAAGTGACTCGCCGTGACTTCATGAGCGTCAGCGCGGCTGTCGGGCTGGCGATGTCAGGGTGCAGACGCGCAGAGCGCCCGCCAGAGACCTCGGAGGCGGGATACCGCCGAGATCACGTGGAAGGAGGAACACCGATGCCGATCTACCTGAGCCGATTCAGCTACACACCGGCAACCTGGGCGAAGCTCATCAAGAACCCCGAGGACCGCCGAGCGGCAGCGAAGCAGTACATCGAAGCCGTCGGCGGGAAGCTGCACGGTTTTTGGTATGCCTTCGGCGAGCATGAGGGATACAACTTGTGGGAGGCTCCGGATAACGTGTCGATGGCCGCGGCGGCGCTCGCGATAAACGCGGGCGGAGCGCTGAGTTCGCTGCAGACGACCCCATTGATGACGGTCGAGGAGACGCTCGCTGCCTTGAAGAAGGCGGCGTCGATCAAGTATCGGCCACCGGGAGACAAGTAGCGCCGCGCCCGAATTGCCGGCTTCGTGGGCGCAGCGACGGCCACGTAGGACATCGCTGGTGACCCGCCGTCACCTCGGCGTTCTAGACCGCCGGCCCCCCCTTGGCCCGAGCCCACCGCGCGAGAAGCTCGTCGAGCGAACACGACTGCATGGCCTTGCCCTCCGCGCCGAGCTCGGCCTCCATCCGGGTGAAGCGTCGCTCGTAGCGGGCCCCCGCCTCGCGCAGCGCCTCCTCCGGCTCGACGCCCAGCTTGCGGCCCCACACCGCCACGGCGAAGAGCAGGTCCCCGAGCTCCGCCCGAACCTCGTCGGCATCGCCCTCGGCGAGCGCAGCGTCCACCTCGCCGAGCTCCTCGTCCACCTTGCGCCGCGCGGCCCCCGCGTCAGGCCATTCGAACCCCGCCTTGGCCGCCTTGCGTGAGAGCTCGTAGGCCCGCTGGAGCGCCGGCATGGCGCGTGGAACGCCCGCCAGCGTGGGACGCGGCGAGGTCCGCTCCTCGGCCTTGAGCCGTTCCCAGTTGGCGAGCACCTCCTCCGTGTCGCGTACCCGCGTCTCGCCGAAGACGTGCGGGTGCCGCCGGATCAGTTTCTCCCCGATCCCCCGAATGACCTCCTCGAGCGAGCGCCCCGCGAGCTCCGCCTGGAACACGATCTGGAAGAGCAGGTCCCCAAGCTCCTCGGTGTGATGGTCCCCGTCGCCTTCGTCGATCGCGTCCAGCACTTCGTAGCACTCCTCGAGGAGAAAGGGCTTCAGGCTGGCGAGGGTCTGCTCGCGGTCCCACGGGCAGCCGTCGGGGGCGAGGAGTCGGCGCATGATGGTCTCGAGCCAGGGCAGGGTCCCCGGTGTTCCCAGGGCTTCGGATCTGTGGGTCATGGAGGAGCTTCCGCGGTGTCGCGCCCCGCCGCGTCGAAGGCTCCGCGCGGGCCGCGATCCGGCGCTTGCCGGCCGGAAACCTTCTGCTACATTGCCTCCCCTCGACCGTCAAGGGGCGCCCCAGCCCCGCGAGCCCTGGAGCATGCACGGAGGAGCTTGCATGAAGACGCGACGCCAGCGACACCTTTGGGTCGCTCCGGCCCTCGTCGCGAGCGTGGCCGTCGGCGCTTGCAGCTCCCGAAACGACACCTCCCGCGCCCCGCGCTCGCGCGCCGCGGCAGGCGAACCGCTCCGCGCCGTATCCCCGGCCGACGAGGGGGCCCGACGACTCCCTCGCGGCGCCGAGCTCCTTCGAACCTCCGGAAGACGCCCAGTGCTCCCCAAGTGGAAGACCGCCGCGGAGCGCACCGTCGAACGGCTCTTCCAGGCCGCCTCCGGCAAGGGGCTCGCGCACATCGATCAGTTCGACGACTACCGGCGCAACAACCTGGCTCGCTTCTACGTGACGAATGCGCCGGCGACCCCGGGCGTGCGCGCCCCGGCCGAGCACGACCCCAGTCAGGCCTACCTCCTCCAGTGGCAGACCGGCCTCGGACCCTCCCGCGACGCGATCTACCGGGAGATGGTCAAGGGGGCGTGGGGCGTCGTGCCCGTGATCCTGGTGCACGAAGACGCGGCCCACAAGGCCCGGCTCGAGCAGGAGCTCGTGGCGGCGGGCCTGAATCCCGCCGACGCGACGCGCGTGGGGTGGTTCCAGCACGCGATGAGCAGCATCTGGGTCCGCGACTCGGGGCCGCTCGCCATCGTCGGCGACGCCGCCGCCCCCAAGGTCTCGTTCGTGGACTTCCGATACTTCCACACGCGCGTTCTGGACGACGTCGTGCCGACCGACCTCGCCGCCGCCTGGGGGGTGAACGTCTTTCGCCCCGACCTCGACTTCGAACCGGGGAACTTCATGACCACGAGCGACGGCCTTTGCGCGGCGAGCAAAGGGGTGCTCTGGTTCAATCTCCAGTTCACGCAGAGCGCCGTGGAGCAGGTCTTCAAGGACTACCTCGGGTGCAAGAAGACGCTCTTTCCGACCCCCCTCAAGGGGGAGGGAACGACGCACATCGACATGTTCGCCAAGTTCGGCCCGGACGCCAGCGTGCTCGTCGGGGAGTACGCCTCCTCGCAGGACGCCGGGAACAAGGCCATCCTGGATGCGAACGCCGCCCTCTTCGCCGCCGCGACGACGGGGACGGGCCTACCCGTCAAGGTGACGCGCATCCCGATGCCCGACAACAACGGGGGCTTCGCCGGCAAGATCTGGCGCACCTACACCAACTCGATCGCCCTCGCGAGCCCGGACGGCAGCAAGAAGGTGCTCCTCATTCCGGTCTATTCCGACGAGGCCAGCCGTGAGGCTACCGCCCTGGCGGCCTACTCCGCTGCGTTTCCCGGCTGGACCCAGACCAAGATCGACAGCAAGGAGATCATCGGCTGGGGTGGGGCGATGCACTGCATCGCGATGCAGCTCCCCGTCGGCCAGCGGGCCAAGCTCGAGGCCGACGCCCAGGAGCGCTGCTCGCCGAAGAGCGTCCGCTGCGCCCGGGCCTCGTGCGGCAACATCCGCGCCTCCGGCTGCTGCGAGGGGGACCTCCTCAAGTACTGCAGCAGCCAGGGCAAGCTCGAGGCCCTGGACTGCAGCGGCGAGCCCCAGTGCGGCTGGGACGGGCAGAACGGCTGGTACGACTGCGCCCAGCAGGCCACCTCCGATCCCTCGGGGAAGAACCCACGCACCTGCGGCGTGCTCACCGACGGGGCTGTCCCCGACGGCGGCGGGCACGACGCGGGCACCTCGACCGGCAACTGCGGCCGCGTCTCCTACGAAGGCTGCTGCGACGGGGAGCGGTTGCGCTTCTGCGAGAACAACCTGCTGCAGACCATGGACTGCGCGGGCAACCCGAAATGCGGCTGGGATCCCACCAACGGGGCGTACGATTGCGGCACGGACGGCGGCGTCGATCCGAGAGGCGTGAGCCCCAAGTCGTGCGTGGGGCTGCTCCCCGACGCCGGACCGTCGACGCGCGATGCGAGCGGCGCGCCCGAGGGTGGAACGCGTGCCGACGCGGCAAGTGCTGACGGCACGGCGCCGGCCGGAGACGCACGGGCTTCCGCGGATCTGTCGACTCCCTCCGCGGACGCCGGCGGGGTCCGCGTCGATGCAGGGAAGGAGAGAGCGGGACAGGGCTGCAGCTGCGACGTCGCCGCTCCCCCCTCGGCGACAGGCGCATTTTCGCTTCTCGGCTTGCTGGTCCTCGGGCGCTGTCGCCGTGGGCGGCGAGCGCCACGAAGGAGTCCTGACCGGTGAGCGAACCCACGTCCCCCGCCGACCCGCAAGACGCCCTTGCGGCGCGCGACCAGATCGCCTTCGACGACAACGCGGCGCTGCTCGAGCTCTCGGGCGCGAACGGAGAGCACCTGAAGGCCCTCGAACGAGAGCTGGCCGTTCAGATCCACGTGCGCGGCAACGAGTTGACGGTGGTCGGCGCACCGGAGGCCGTCGAGCAGACGAGCTCCCTGCTCGGACAGCTCTACGCGCTGGCGAAGAAGGGGCGCGCGCTCGGCCGCGAACAGCTCCTGCAAGCCGTCCGGGTGCTCAAGGCGGACGGGCGCGTCAACGTGAAGGCCATCTTCACGGACACGGTCCTCGCCACCTCCATGGCCAACGTCCTGCCGAAGAGCCTGGCGCAAAAGGAATACGTGGACGCGATGCGCAGCCACGACATCGTCTTCGGCATCGGTCCCGCGGGGACCGGCAAGACCTACCTCGCCATGGCGATGGCCGTCGGGGCCCTTCAGCGACGCGCGGTGAAGCGGATCATTCTCACCCGGCCCGCGGTGGAGGCCGGCGAGAAGCTCGGGTTCCTCCCCGGCGACCTGGCCGAGAAGGTGAACCCCTACCTGCGGCCGCTCTACGACGCCCTCCACGACATGATGGAGCTGGACCGGGCGGAGCAGCTCATTGCCCGCGGGCAGATCGAGGTGGCGCCGCTGGCTTTCATGCGCGGACGCACCCTGAACGGCTCCTTCGTGGTGCTGGACGAGGCGCAGAACACCACCGGGGATCAGATGCTCATGTTCTTGACGCGCCTCGGCTTCGACTCGAAGGCCGTCGTTACCGGGGACGTGACGCAGGTCGATCTGCCGCCCGGCGCCCAGAGCGGCCTCTCCGAGGCGCAGCGCCTACTCGCGGGGGTCGAGGGGATTGCGTTCTGTCGCTTCACCGAGCGGGACGTGGTTCGACATCCCCTGGTGCAGAAGATCATCAAGGCCTACGAGGGACGCGGCCGCGCCGGCTCGGACGAGCCCACGCGTCTGTAGACCGCCCCCGAACAGGCGTACAATCGGGCGAGGACGCGAGAGGCGCATGGGCATCCACTCGATCATGGACATCGCCGGGGCGCTGAACGACGACCCGCGCTTCGTCGCGTACGAGGTGCTGCGCGCCGACGGCGAGCTCGTCGAGGTCCGGTGCGACACGGGCACCGCCCTTCTCGTGGCGCCCACGCTGTGGCGAGACCCCCAGCGGGTCACCGCCGAGCTCGGCCGGAACAGCCGCTGCCCGCCGCTCCTCGTCTGCCTGGGAGGGGAAGGGGAGATGGACGACCTGCAGGCCCTGCGACAGCGCGCGGTCCTCGCCTGCCTTCCGCTCCCCACGACGGCGCACGCTCTCGAGGCCTCGCTGACCAATTCCATGGCCCTCCTCGCGATGCAGGCCCGCGCGGTGGAGCGGGACCGCGTGACGGAGCGGTACCGCTACGAGGTGGAGGAACTCATCTCGATCGCCGCGTCGCTCAGCTCCGAGCGCGACATCCACCGACTTCTGGCCCTCATCCTCGAGAAGAGCCGCTACATCTCGGGGGCCGACGCGGGGAGCGTCTACATCCTGGTTCCGCACCCCGACCGCCCCGACGACCAGCTCCTCCGCTTTGCGGTGGCGCAGAACGACTCCGTGGAGGTGGACTTCGAGTCCTTCACCCTGGAGATCTCGAGCCGCTCGATCGTGGGGGCTGCGGTGGTCGCGCGCCGCGTGATCCACATCCCGGACCTCGGCGCCCTGGCCCGAGACAATCCACTGGGACTCGAGCATAACCGGAGCTTCGACGACCGAACGGGGTATCACACGCGCTCGGTCCTCACGGTCCCGATGATCAACCACCAGGATGCGGTCATCGGGGTGATCCAACTCATCAACAAGAAGCGCGAGCCGGCGAGCCGCCTACGCACCGTCGAGGACTTCGAGAGGCAGGTGATCCCCTTCGACGAGCGCTCCATCGAGCTCGGCAAGACGCTGGCCTACCAGGCCGCCATCGCCCTCGACAACGCGCTCCTCTACAACGAGCTGCGGGAGGTCTTCGAAGGCTTCGTGGAAGCCTCGGTGCTGGCCATCGAAGCGCGAGATCCACCGACGAGCGGTCACTCGCGGCGCGTGGCGAACCTGACCGTCGGCCTGGCCGAGGCGGTGGACCGCGTGACCCTCGGGCCCCTCGCGGAGCTCTCGTTCAGCCCCGACAACCTGAAGGAGCTCGAGTACGCCGCCCTGATGCATGACTTCGGCAAGGTGGGGGTCCCCGAGCAGGTGCTGGTCAAGGCGCACAAGCTTTACGAGTGGAATCTCGAGCAAATTCGGCTACGTTTCGACTACGTGCGGGAGTGGCTCAAGAGCGAGAGCCTTCGGCGCCGCCTGGAGCTGTCGCTGCAGGGGACGGGGCGCCTCGGGGAACAGCTCGAGGCCCAGGAAGCCTTATTGCAGAAGCAACATGGATACTTGGAGCACTGCTGGGAGATCATCGCAGGCTCCAACCGCCCCACGGTGCTCCCCGCGGAGAGCGCGGCGTTGCTCGACGAGATTGCGCAACAGACGTACCTGGACCCGAAGGGCGTAGTTCGGCCATACTTGACCGGCGAAGAGCTCCGCTGCCTCCGGATACGGCGCGGGAGTCTGAGCGAGGATGAGCGGGCCCAGATTGAGTCGCATGTGGTCCACAGCTACAACTTCCTGTGCACGATCCCGTGGGGTCGCGGCTTCCGGCAGGTGCCCCAGATCGCGCGGGACCACCACGAGAAGCTCGACGGGACGGGGTATCCGCGGCGGAAGTGCGGGGACCAGATTCCCGTGCAGGCCCGCATGATGACGATCGCCGACATCTACGATGCGCTTACGGCGGCCGATCGCCCTTACAAACCCGCCCTCGAGCCGGAGACAGCGCTGGCCATCCTGGGAGACGAGGTGAGGCAGGGGAAACTGGATGCAGCCCTGTTCTCGGTCTTCGTGGAGGCCCACGTCTACCGGAAGGTCCTTAAGACTACGTAATTCACCACAGTAGGGGAGCGGGTGGCGGCGTGCGACGCTGTCTCGGGTCGTCTGAAACGACCCAGAGGGGCTATCAGGCCCCTGGAGAGCACCGATGGCCTCAGGCCAACCGGAAGCGAACAAGCTGAGGGTCAGGGCAGATCCGGGGCGCCTCATGGGGTGGCTGGACGCCGCGTTGCGCCGGCGTCCCGTCCAGGTCGTGGTCGTCGGGCTCGTGGTGGTCGGGATCGTCCTGCTCCTGGCGCCCCTCTCGAACGAGCCGCCCTCGGTGGGACACAAGCTCTCGGTCGGGGCCCGCGCGGAGACGAACCTCAAGGCCACGCGCGACTTCGACTACTACCCGAGCGCCGCGCAGCTCGAACGGAAGCGCGCGGAGGCGGCGGCTCGGGTCCTGACCGTCTTCGACCACGAAGCGGACATGGGGGCGATCCTTCTGTCGCGCATCAACCGGGCCTTCGAGGCGGTGACCGCTGCCGAGGGAACCGACGCCGGTTCGACCGCAGACCCAGCCCGCGAAGGAACGAGCGAGGGGCGCAGAGCCGCCGGTCCGGCCGGACGAACGGCCCGCCTCGACGACGAACGCGACGTCGCGAAGCGCTTCGCCGCCGCGCTGCACACGAGCGTCTCCCCCGAGACTTACGAGCTCCTGCGCCGCTCCAACTTCTCGGCCGAGGTTCGGGCCACCCTGGTGGTGCTGGCCAGCACGGCCATGGACCAGCTCGTGGTGGCGAATCGCGGCGTACTGGCCCCGTTTCAGCCGCCGGTCGTCATTCGCCACCTCGTAGGCGGGCGCAGCAGTAGCCGCGGCGAGGAGCGCCTCGCCACATTCAACCGGCTGCGCGACCTCCAGCAACTGCGCGAGCAGGTCCGGCAGCAGGCGAACATCCATGGGGCCAAGCTCTCGCCCCCCGTGCGTCGAGCCGTCGTCGCGCTCGTCGAGAGCCTGCTCGTGCCGAACCTGACGCCGAACCCCGAAGAGACGAGTCACCGCCGCGAAGAGGCGCGCGAGGGCGTCACGGCGCGAGCCGTCAGCTTCGTCAAGGGGCAGATCATCGTGCGCGACGGGGATCCGCTCTCCGCCGAGCACCTGCGCATCATCGGGGTCATGGAGTCGGCTTATCGCGGCGTGAGCCGGATGCACCTCACGCTGGTCGCGCTCGGACTCCTGGTGCTGGTCCTCCTGCTGGTCGTCCTGCGCTTCACCGTGCGGCAGATGCGGCGCTTCCTCTGGCAACCGCGGGACCTGCTGGCCATGGGAGTCCTGCTGGTGACCTTCCTGGGGCTCGCCCGAGCCGCCATGATCCTCGGCGCCCAGCCCGGCGCCGGCGACTTCCAGCTCTTCCCCTACCTCGTCCCGCTGGCTGCGGCCCCGATGCTGGTGCGGCTGCTCGTGGGCGCCGAGGCGGCGGCCCTCTTCACCGTCGTCCTGGCCACTCTCGCGGGGCTGCTGCTGGAACGGAGCCTGGGCCTCACCGTCTATTACCTGGTGACGGGCCTCATCGGCGCCGGCACGGTGGCGCGCATCCAGTCCCGTAGCGCGCTCCTACGCGCAGGGCTCGCCTCGGGCCTCGTGGGCGCCGTGATGGCCCTCGCGCTGGCCCTGGCCGGGGCCCAGCCGGCCGCGGCGCAGGTGGCTTATGCGATGCTACTCGCCGTCGGAGGGGGGCTCTTCGCCGGCTTCGCGGCGCTGGCGCTCCTGCCGGCTCTCGAATGGCTCTTCGGCTACATCACCGATGTCACGCTCCTCGAGCTCGCCAACCTGAACCACCCGCTCCTGCGCGAGCTGATGCTGCGCGCGCCGGGGACGTACCACCACAGCATGGTGGTGGGGAGCCTCTCCGAGGCCGCCTGCGAGGCGATCGGTGCGAACGGGCTGCTGGCGCGCGTGGCGTGCAACTACCACGACGTGGGCAAGATGAAGAGCGCCGCCTACTTCGGGGAGAACTTCAAGAACCCGGCCGACAGCCCGCATCAGCGGCTCAAGCCCTCCATGAGCGCGCTCATCATCCGCAACCACGTGCGCGACACGATCGAGATGCTGCGCGAACACCGCGTGCCCGAGATCGTCATCAGCACGGCGGTGCAGCACCACGGCACCACCCTCATCGAGTACTTCCACCGCAAGGCGCAGGAACAGAAGGAAACCGACGAGGAGATCCAGGAAGAGGACTACCGCTATCCGGGACCGAAGCCGCAGAGCCGGGAAGCCGGGGTGATCATGCTGGCCGATGCGGTGGAAGCTGCGGCCCGCAGCCTCGCCGAACCGACCGAGGATCGCCTGCGGGGTGTCGTGCAGCGGGTCACGAACACCAAGTTCACCGACGGGCAGCTCGACCACTGCGACCTGACGCTGCGCGACCTGCACACCATCGCGAAGAGCTTTCTCCAGGTATTGCGGGGCATCTATCACCAGCGTCCCACCTATCCCTGGCAGAGGGAGAAGGCCGACGACGCGCACCATCGGCGGGGCGAGGAGACCAAGCGCGTGAGCGGCACGCTGCCGGCGCAGTCTCGGGACAAGAAGGACAAGGCCCCCGCGGGGGCGGGAACGGCGGCCAAGAGCGAACGGGCGGAACGCGGTGAAACGAAGAACGACGCGCAGGAAGGTGAGCCTCCGGGTGGTGGGGGAGGCTCGGAAACTACTGAGTCCGACGGATCGTACGACGATCAAGCGCCGGGCAGCGCAGATATTCGCCGCCTCGGGATCAACTAGCGGCGAGTGGTCCATCCTTCTTGCGGACGACGCGTTCGTGCGCGCCCTGAACGCCCGTTACCGGGGTAGGGATTGCACGACCGACGTGCTCTCGTTCCCTCTCGCGACGTCCTCCGAGGGGCACGCGGACGACGAAGGAGAGCCGCAGCTCGGGGACGTGATCGTCTCGGTCCCACAGACCCTGCGACAGGCCCGGCCCGGAGATGCCGGGGGGGAACTCCTTCGGCTGCTGGTGCACGGGTTCTGTCACCTGCGCGGGCTCGACCACGAGGCCGGGAAGGCCGAGGCCCGCCGGATGTGGCTCGAGGAGGCGCGCCTCTGCGAGGCGATCGGAGTGAAGCCGCGACCCCAGTGACGCCTGACGCGGACGCGTGGATGGACAAAGGAGGAGGGAGGATGCGATCGAAAGGGATGCTTCGAACGCTCGCGCTGGGGCTGGGAGCGCTGCTGGCCGGCTGCGCGGCGCAACAGGGGAAGTTCCAGACGCTCAACCGACCGGACCAGCTGCGCTTCGCTGCCTGCCGCCACGACGTCTCCCGTCGCATCTGTCCCGACGACCCCGACTGCGACGTGAAGGCGGCCGAGCTCTACGCCGCCGAGCCGTCGCAGGCCCGCATGCAATGGCTCCTCGACTACGGCTGTCCGCGGGACAAGATCCTGCACGTGAACCGCTCCGTGCGGGAGCAAGAGAGGGGTTCCATCGGCATGCCTCCGTAGGGCGCGCGTCCCGCGAGGCTCGCGTTGCGTTCGGTAGCGTGAGGGGGGCGAGGCGCCAGGCGGGGAGTCGGTCGGGCAGAGCGGAGCGGCTACTCGCTCTTGGCGGGGGGCTGCTCGGCCCCCTCCTTCGTCTCGGGCTTCGCCTCGGCGGCGGCCGGAGCCGCGGGGGCCGGCGCGCGGTCCCAGACATCCACTTTGCCGTCACCGTCCTTGTCATAGCCGATGCGGTCCAGATTCCCGCCCTCGTAGTACTCCCAGTAGTCCACCTTCCCGTCGTGGTTGCTGTCGCGATCCACTCGGGCGAGCGCTTCCTCTTCGAAGTGCTTCCAGATGTCCGGCTTGCCGTCGTAGTTGGTGTCCATCTCCTGCCGCACGATCTTTCCGCCGCGGCGAATGGTCACCATGTCCACCTTCCCGTCGAAGTCGAGGTCCATCTCCTCCATGGTCAGGTTGCCGCGCTCGTCGAAGTACTTCCAGAGGTCCCGCCGGCCGTCGAAGTTCAGGTCGACCGCCTTGCACGTCAGGACGTCCACCTTCGAACCCCCTTCGCTGTGCGAGCTGTAGAGGTTCCAGACGTCCGCCTTGTCGTCCCGGTTCAGGTCCAGCTTGACCTCTCGCTTGCCCGTCGGGTCGCAGCGGGACTTATCCTCGCCGGCCACGTCGGGGCCCGTAGGCCCGGTCCGAGGCCCCGCGGTCTGCTGCCCGTTGCATCCCACAAACAGACTGAACCCCAGCAGCGCAACAACCGTTCTTCCAGCTCGCATGGCTTCTCTCCTCCGACCGGTCGGGCAGACGAAGTCGACAGCAGACCGCGTGAACACCACACGCTACTCGATGCCCCCTCGCAATGCAAGTCCCCGGATTGACAACGCGTGCAGCCGCATCTATGGTATGCGCGCGATCGACAACGGGCGCCGCTTCCCGCCGCCCCGTACGCCCTGAGGACCTACGTCGTTTCGTCCGTCACGCCCCATGCCAGCCCCCGAGCTCATCCGCAACTTCTCGATCATCGCCCACATCGACCACGGCAAGAGCACGCTTGCCGACCGCCTGCTCGACGCCTGCGGCGCGTTGTCCGAGCGGGAGCGCATGGACCAGTACCTGGACAAGATGGACCTCGAGCGCGAGCGCGGGATCACCATCAAGGCCCAGACGGTCCGCCTCAGCTACAAGGCTAGCGACGGCAACACCTACCAGCTCAACCTGATCGACACTCCCGGCCACGTGGACTTCCAGTACGAGGTCTCGCGCAGCCTTGCGGCGTGCGAGGGGGCCCTCCTCGTGGTGGACGCCACGCAGGGGGTGCAGGCCCAGACCGTGGCTAACGTGTACCTGGCGATCGACAACGACCTGGAGGTCGTCCCGGTGCTCAACAAGCTGGACCTGGCCAGCGCGGACCCCGAGGCGGCCAAGGAGCAGATCCAGGAGATCATCGGCCTCGACGCGAGCCACGCCGTAGCGATCAGCGCCAAGGAGGGGAAGGGGATCCGGGACGTGCTCGAGGCCATCGTGGCCCGCATGCCCCCCCCCGACGCCGATCGGAGCGCCCCGCTCGCCGCCCTCATCTTCGATAGCTGGTACGACGCCTTCCGCGGGGTCGTGACCCTCGTCCGGGTCACGTCGGGAGTGATTCGCCCCGGCGAGAAGATCCGCCTCTGGTCCACGGGGAAGATCTTCGACGTCCAGGAGCTCGGGATCTTCACGCCGCACTACCGGAAGGTGGACGCGCTCGAGGCGGGGGAGGTGGGGATCATCGTCGGCGGGGTCAAAGAGATCGCCGACGCGCGCGTGGGCGACACGGTGACCCACGACGCCAGGCCCTGCGCCGCGCCGCTCCCGGGCTTCAAGGAGATCAAACCCGTCGTCTTCGCCGGGCTCTACCCCACCGACTCCGGAGAGTACCCCGCCCTGCGCGACGCGCTCGGCAAGCTCGCCCTGAACGACGCCTCCTTCACCTACGAGCCGGAGAACTCCGTGGCTCTGGGGTTCGGGTTTCGCTGCGGCTTTCTCGGGCTGCTCCACATGGAGATCGTCCAGGAGCGCCTCGAGCGCGAATACAACCTGGACCTCGTGGTGACGGCTCCGTCGGTGAAGTATCGCTGCTACACCATCGACGGGAAGATGGTCGAGATCGACAACCCCTCCCGCCTGCCGGACGCGGGCCGACTCGACCGAGTCGAGGAGCCGTACATCAAGGCCACGATCCACATCCCACCCGAGCACATCGGCGCGGTTCTGGGTCTCTGCGAGGAGAAGCGCGGCACCCAGATCAGCATGAACTACCCGAGCGCGACGCGCGTGATCGTGCAGTACGAGCTGCCCCTCGCCGAGGTGGTTCACGACTTCCACGATCGCTTGAAGAGCATCAGCCGCGGCTACGCCTCGTACGACTACGAGCTATCGGACTTCAAGCCGAACGACCTGATCCGCCTGGACGTCCTCGTGAACGGAGATCCGCTCGACGCGCTGGCGATCATCTGTCACCGGGACACCTCGTACTACCGGGGCAGGGACCTCTGCCGGAAGCTGAAGGAGCTCATCCCGCAGCAGATGTTCGAGGTGGCGATCCAGGCGGCGGTGGGCTCGCGGGTCATCGCGCGGACCACGGTCAAGGCGCTGCGGAAGAACGTCACCGCCAAGTGCTACGGCGGCGACATCTCCCGCAAGCGGAAGCTCCTCGAGAAACAGAAGGAAGGCAAGAAGCGGATGAAGCAATTCGGCAGGGTCGAGATCCCGCAGGAGGCCTTCCTGGCCGTGCTCAAGCTGGGTGAGGACTAATCGTGGCCTACGAAGCCGCGGGGCGCGACCCGACCGGCAACCCGATCGCACGCTGGAGCCGCCGGCGGCGCGCCGTGCGCGAGGCGCGGCTGCTGGTCAAGGAGACCCGGCGCGTGCTGCGCAAGTACGGGAGCCGCCTGACGCCCGAGGTCTCCGCCGAGGTCGCGCGCGGCGCGGACGAGGTGGACGCTGCCCGGCGAGAGGGTCACTACGGCAAGCTCCGGGCGGGGCTCGACCGCCTCGACGAGCTCCTCGACAAGCACCTCGCCTTCGGCCGCAAGTCCGCGCTGCGGGAGTATGCGGAGAGCATCGGCGTCGCGGTGCTCGTCGCGCTGCTCTTGCGCGCGTTCGTCGTGGAGGCCTTCAAGATCCCGAGCGGCTCGATGATCCCGACCCTGAAGGTCGGCGATCACATCTTCGTCAACAAGTTCACCTACGGCATCCGCATCCCCTGGACGAACCTTCGCTTCTTCACGCGCAAACCCCATCGCGGGGACGTGATCGTCTTCATCTTCCCGCAAGACGAGAGCAAGGACTTCATCAAGCGCATCGTGGCGGTCGGAGGGGACACGATCGCCGTCCGGAACAACCACGTGTACGTGAACGAGAAGCCGATCCAGCGCGTCGGGGTCAAGGCCCCCTGCAGCTACCCGGACTCCGAAGAAGGCTCCGACCACTACGAGGTGCGCCAGTGCGCCGCGTTCGACGAGGAGCAGGACGCCCAGCGCTACCGGGTGATCCAGGACACTGGCGGCTTCCCGTCGGAGATGAAGCCGACCAAGGTCCCCGAGGACCACGTGTTCGTGATGGGCGACAACCGCGACAACAGCCACGACAGCCGCGTATGGGGGTTCGTCCCGGGGAGCCACATCAAGGGGAAGGCGCTCATCATCTGGTGGTCGAGCGGCCAGCCCAACGGCGTGCGCTGGCGGCGCTTCTTCGACCTCGTACACGCCACGCCGTTGCGCGACTCTCCCACCGCCCCCTGAGCTCTCGCCCGCGCGGCTGCCCTTCCCTCGGAGAAGACGCCTTACCGTGCCGCCGGAGCGGACGCGGGCGGCTCGGAGGCCGGCCGCAGCGAGAAGGGCAGGAGCGGCGGTAGCTCGAGCAGCGCGAAGAGGTCGGGCGGCACGAACCCGAGGCCGCTTTCGCGGTGGGCGCGCTCGAAGCGCTCCGCCTGCGTCCGCAACTCCTCGGCCAGGTGAGCCGCCTGAAGGCCCCGCAGCTTGGCGGCGATCTGAGCCTTCATCTCGGGATCCTGGCTGTTCAGGTAGATCTCCTGCAGGTGCCGGATGGCGAGCTCCCGTTGCCCTTGCTCGCTGTAGATCTTGGCTGCCAGCGACGGCAGCCACGGGATATCGGCGCCGATGAGGGCCGCCCGCCGGACCCAGTCGGCCCCCTCGCGTCGCCACGCGGCGCGCTGCTCTTTGGAGCGGGTCCGGAGATCCGACATGTAGTAGGCGCCGAGGTGCATCGCAAAACGATAGTCGCCGGGGTAGAGCGCGTTCGCCCGCTTGAGGAGCGAGATGGCGGCCCAGACGTCCTCGTTGGTCTGGCGCTCGCCGCGGCTCATGAGCATCGACGAGCCGTAGCGGTAGACCTCCTTGAAACGGTCGTCGAGGGCCAGCACGGTGTCCAGGTAGCGCTGCAGGTGCCGGAGGTCGCGGTCGGTCACCAGGTGGTCGGCGAAGTAGGCGATGCTGCGCACCCAGACCAGATCCGCGGCCACCTCGTTGTAGCCGAACGAGAGGGCGCGAAGCAGCCCGGGCGGAGGCAGGTAGTACGCCTCTCCGGCGCGCGAGAGACCACTCAGGCGGCGCGTCAGCAGTTCCTGCTCGGTGAGGCCCAGGAGGGGCACGGCGGTGAGCGCGATGGTGCCCGCCAGGGCGGCTCGAAGCCGAGGTGAGAGGACGTGCATCAGCGGCAAGATATCATGCCGTGGGGGAAGGAGAGGAACGACAGAGGCGGGGGAAAGCGGGGAACAACCCCGAGGTGGAGGCTACTCGATCTCGTTCGAGACGATCGGGCCCTTGGCGTTCACGCCGAACTCGGCGTCCACGCTACCGAGGAGCTGGTAGGTCGAGCGGTCGGCGTCACAGTCCAGGTTACCGATCGCGTTCGCGGTGT